>JADLGD010000084.1 GCA_020849495.1 Fluviicola sp. | reverse complement strand
TATCTAACGCACCTGCGAAAGCAGAAAATATTGCTATGATTGCTACAATGATGTAAATGAATACAACATCAATTAAATAATAGCCAAATCTAACTCCTGTAGTTACGGTTTCTGGTGTGCGAGGAACAAGTTTTGTATATGCAACACGATTTACATTTCCTTGTTCGTCTTTTTCATTTTTGAAATAGGTTTTCTCTTCTTTGAGATCTTCGATGGTTTTCATGTTTATTTAATTTAGAATAACGAAACTAATCGTTTTTTGTAATAGCAGATTCATTTGAATAAAAAAAGAGCACAAATTGCGCTCTTTCTAATCTTTTTAAATGTTGAATTTATTTTGCAGCTTTCACTTGTTTCAAACGTTCGTAAAGAATCATTCCAGTTGCTACACCAACATTTAATGAAGCAATATCACCAGCCATTGGAATACTCAAACGTGCATCCGACATTTTTAAGATGTCATGTGAAATACCATCTTCTTCCGAGCCCAAAATGATAGCTGTTGGACCAAAAAACGAATAATTTTCTACAGAAATCTTTGATTTCTCCGTACAAGACACTAACTGAAATCCGCTTTGTTGTAAATAGAACAAGCTGTTTTTCAAGGCATCCGTTTTACAAACAGGGATTGCGTTTAAGGCACCTGCCGATGTTTTCATAGCATCCGCTGAAACCAAAGCGCTTCCTTTAGAAGGAACTAAAATCGCATCCACTCCCATACAAGCAGCTGTTCGTGCAATTCCACCAAAGTTTCTAACATCTGTGATTCGGTCTAAAACCAAAACACAAGGTTCTTTCCCTTCAGCCATCCACTGATCACACAATTCTTCGATGTTTTTGTATTCAATTGGAGAAATAAAAGCGATCACACCTTGGTGATTGTTGACCGTTATTTTACTCAATTTTTCAGAAGGAACGTATTGCAATTGGTAGTCTTTACCGGTTAGTGCCGTACGTAATTCTTCGAATAAATCTTTGTCAATTCCTTTTTGAATCAGGATTTTGTTGATTTCAACTTCGTTTTTAATGGCTTCAATCACTGCACGAATTCCATAAATCACATCACTAGGATCTGCTTTTGGTTTGCGCTCGTATTGTTTTTTACCATCGTTTTCTCTGCGGTTAAATCCGCCACCGCGTTTCTCACGGTCATCTCTTTCGTTATACATTGAATGTGATTTCTAATTCGATATCCTCGCTAACAGATTTTGCAACGGGACAAGCTAATGCAGCTCTTTTTACTTTTTCTTTGGTTACTTCATCCCAGCCATTCCCTGAAATATCAATATCAATGACAATTTTTCCAATTCTTCTTGGTGAAGAAGCCATGATTTTTGTCACTGTTGCTGAACCGTGTTCATAGGAATATCCGTGTTCATTGCAATAGATTCCAATGATACTCATCATGCAAGAAGCGTATGCTGTTGCAACTAAGTCTGTTGGAGAGAATTTCTCACCTTTTCCATGATTGTCAGTTGGAGCATCCGTATAGATAACGGTTCCAGATTGTAAATGCGTACATTCAGTTCTAAGACCTCCAAGATATTTTACAGTTGCTGTTGCCATAATTTTAAAAAAGTGCTGCGAAGTTAAGGTTTATTTAGGATAGTTGTTCTAGTTCCTTTGGCCGTGAAGAATGAAAAGGAATCACATGCTTCACCAAGATGACCGTTATTGGAAAGTTGATTCTTTGTTGATTTTGTAAGTTGATAAAAGTTGGGGAGAAAGTGAGCGTTTCGCGCGGGCGGGCAACAACATACAACAAAAAAAAACAAACACCCGTCTAGGGTTGTAAACCCTAGAAGGTTTTTAGAAGTGATTTTTAGATGGGAACCTAATTCAATTCCAAAAACCAACAAACTTTTCACTTCATTTTTTTAAACACCATTCAACTCTTTATTCTTAATTTTGTAAGCACATTTTAAGAGTCAGAAAAGCTTCCAAATATGTCAGAAGAAATCACAACAAACGACAATAACATCCGCATCAAGAAACCAAAATGGTTGCGAGTAAAATTACCTACAGGTGAAAATTACCGCAAAGTAAGAGGTTTAGTTGATGAGCATAAGTTGCATACCATTTGTGAAAGTGGTTCATGCCCAAACATGGGAGAATGTTGGGGAGAAGGAACTGCAACTTTTATGATCTTGGGAAATATTTGTACGCGTTCGTGTGGTTTTTGTGCGGTACAGACAGGAAGACCAGATGCCGTGGATGAATTTGAACCAGGCAAAGTAGCTCATTCCATCAAAACGATGGGTATCAAACATGCGGTTATCACTTCAGTGGATCGCGATGATTTAAAAGATGGTGGAGCTGGAATATGGGTGCAAACTGTAAAAGCTGTTCGTCATCAAAGTCCGGGAACAACAATGGAAACCTTGATTCCAGATTTTGCTGGGAAGTGGGAAAATTTGCAACAAATCATTGATGTAGCTCCAGAAATTGTTTCTCATAATTTGGAAACAGTTCGTCGTTTGACCAAACAAGTACGTATTCAAGCAAAATACGATCGCAGTTTGGAAGTGTTGTTTCGCTTGAAAAAAGGAGGTATGCGCACGAAATCAGGAATCATGTTGGGCCTAGGTGAAACGGATGAGGAAATCATTGAGTCAATGCAAGATTTACGTGCAGTTGGTGTAGATATCATCACGCTTGGTCAATATTTACAACCTACGCCAAAACACTTGCCAATTGCTGAGTTTGTGACGCCAGAACGTTTTGCAAAATACGAACAGCTGGGATTGGAAATGGGCTTCCGCTTTGTTGAAAGTGGTCCCTTGGTGCGTTCAAGCTACCATGCAGAAAAGCACATTTTTGAACTTTAATGAACGGCGATTTTTCGGATCGTTTCCAAATCTTCGTTTTTTGCAACTAGGATGTAAATGCCGATGGTGAGTTTTGAAAAGTAGATGGTGTTCGAAAAACTGAGTTCTAATTCATGTAAGAGTTTGCCACTGATATCATAAATGGTAAGTTTTGTTCCAATTGGTGCTTCAAAATAACATCCGTTTTTAGAAGGATTGGGATAAACTTTCAGCCAGTTGGATGTTTCAGAAGTTTCATTCACTGCAAAAAGTTGGTTGGTACGTTGACCAGTTTCATAAATACCTGATAAAAAGTAGGCTGTTTCGTTGATCTTAAAACTGCTCATTCCTTTGATGCCTAATGGTGAAAACGCATTTTGAGACTGCCAATGCTGTCCATTAAAATACACACTTCATTGCTAAAACTTCCATCTATACGATATCCTCCAACGACCAATCCTCCTTGTTGAAAATTAGAGGCTGTCCCATACCCAATTCCCTCATTCGGATAAGATTCAACCGTTTGATAGAGACCGTTATCCGTATCGTATTCTAGCATTTCATTGTAAAAAGTAAACGGATTGATTGAAAATCCACCGCCAATAAAAATTTGATTTCCACGATTAAAAGCAAACATATCCCGCTTTCCAATAGTCGGCAAGCTATCCAGTACTTCCCAGGTTTCAGTTTCAAAGACATACCGCCAAGTTTGTTTTAAAGTACTGGTTTGATTGGTTCCGCCAAATAAATAGCCTGCTTGTGGTAATGAAACGGTGGCACTTGACCAATGAGCTACGCCAGGGAAGGACTGCAATTCTTCCCATGAATCTGATTGACTATCATAACGGTAAACATCTTTCAAGGGAAGGTTGTTTTGTGAAATCCCTCCAATTAAATAAGCAAATGGCCCGTTCGTAAAAGTACTTGCATATTGTCTCGGTTCTCCTGGGAATGCAGATCCTTCGCTCCAAGTGTTTGTTTCAGAGTGATAAACCCACAGTCGATTACTTTCTGAAAATCCATTGTGATTTCCTGTAACGATGTAACCATTTTTACCAATGGCAAAGGCAACGGCATCGTCTCGTTCATAGTGAGGGAAAGGTGACAACTCTTGCCAAGTTTGCGCAAAAATGATTGCAGGAATGAAGAAACATAGACAGATCAAACGTGACATAACTTCTTAACGTTATTCTAACAGTTTATTGTTTGATTTATTCAGAATGTTGATTCAATTTTAACGAGCCAAAACATTTGTAAACACCATTAACAAAATAAATTTCACCCAAATTAAGGTGGTATGTGGTTGTGCCTTTTTGGAAGATTAAATTGGATTCAATTCCATAAACTGTTTTATCGCCATTTGAAAAGGCTTTTTTTAGTTGCGAGTTTTCGAAACCCAGGCATTTGAGTGCTTCAGGATCATTATTTGCTGCGATTTTCGTTGCTGCTTTTCGGAGTTCTGATAGGTGGAAAGCACATTCTTTTTGGCATTTTTCATTGCTGAATTGATAAAAGACACCTCGACTATCACCCTTTACCATGGCAAAGCCTTCAAAGGTGTTCCAATCCGGGCTGATGTTTTGTGCAACTTTTTGGAGTTCTAGTGAATCTGAAGTTGTGAGGGCTTTCAAAATAGCAGATTGCAGTTCTTCAATGGTTGTATATCCAGTTGAAAGGTATTGGTTATCTGAAAGAATAGCTTCTTTTTCATTGATTAGGCGATAATAGTTATTTCCAATTCTGCCCAAATTAAGTTGATCAGCATAGGCTTGAAAAATAAAATCATATTTCAACTCAGATTGTACGCTATTGAATAGATTTTTCAGACCGTATTTCTCGTTTTCTTGAAGGATGATTAATCCGTTTTGAAGATTGAAGGAATAGATGGTGTCAGCTTTGAATGAGGTGATTTTTGTGCTGTTTTCAAAGTAATCCCAAGTATCATTTGAATGTGCAAAATAATAGTGTTTGGACCCTTTTTTAGCATAATATACAATAAAGCTATAGTTAAAAGGTATGAGGGGTTTGAATTCAAAATTAACCAGTCCGATTCGATCTTGTTCTTGTAAAGCAATGCCTCTTGGATAAACACTATACAATTTTTTTTGAGGGAATTTTTGAAGACTTTGGTTGTTTAATTCTTTGACGATGAGTGTGTCGGCTTTTTGTGCAAAAACAAATAAGTAAGTTTTGTTTAAATTGTCAAATAGATGCATAAAGCCATCCTCTAAGGGATAAAATTGATAAACAGAATCCAGGTCTTTGAAGGGTTCAGTAACAATCGCTTTTTGATCGTAAATAGACCATTTATCTTTTTTTAAAGCATATAGATTATTATTCGTCAAGAGTTGATCAATGTTTTCAAAAAGCACAGGTTTTAAGGGTTGATAAAACAACACATCCTCTTTGTTATTGGATTTAACTCCTTCAATTGTTGCTTCGTTAAAGTTGATTCTTGAATAAATGGCAGGCATGATTTCAGTTCGCTCTGAACATATTCCTCTTAGATTATTTACAGCAATTTCATAAGACATGCCATATCGGTTTATTAGAT
This sequence comes from Fluviicola sp., assembly GCA_020849495.1. Taxonomy (GTDB): domain Bacteria; phylum Bacteroidota; class Bacteroidia; order Flavobacteriales_D; family Crocinitomicaceae; genus Fluviicola. The sequence continues at coordinate 3,578 of JADLGD010000084.1, read as the reverse complement.
CGGAATGTGTAATACGTGAAATGGTGGTGTACAACTCGGGTACCACGTGATAACAAGCATTGTTTAAGGAAAAAACGCCACAAGATGAATTTAAATAGACAAGTTGCTCTGATCCACCAATATCTAACCGCTTTATTGAGTCAAATTGAGCTTCCAATAAAACACTAAGTTGATGAGGTTTCAAGGCTAATAGTCCCCATTTTTGTTCCGATCTATATTGATATATTTCACCACCTTCAGTATAATGACCGCTTTGAATTTGTATTGCAGAATCAATAGTTGGATGATTCAACCAACTGTTTGCATTCAAATCAAAAAAACGAACTTCTTTACCTTTTTTAGTATAAGCTGTTTGTGTTTGCCAATGAATCATCAAATCATCATAAATAGGTGCAAGCAGCGTGTCTCTATCTTTTAACACTCCTTTTTTTGGATGAAAAATGGTGTAGTAGTTTGATTGAGCAAACAAGGTTGTACTAATTAAACAAATGATGAATATCAGTAGAGAAAAGCGCATGTTATTTGAACTTTTATGTCAATTAAGGAAAGTAAAACTACACACTTTAATCCATCTTGATTTTATTTTCTTTCAAAACAGTAGCATCAACCTATACCTTCTTAGCAATTTCCTGTTAAAAAAAGCCTGATTTCGATTTCCAATCAAGTTGGAAATACTACCTTTAACGCTCAATTCAGAAAAAGAGATTATGAGTACGTTCGATGTAGCGATTATTGGTTCTGGTCCTGGTGGATATGTATCTGCAATTCGCTGTGCACAATTGGGTTTGAAAACTGCCCTTATTGAAAAATACCCAACTTTGGGTGGAACTTGTTTGAATGTGGGCTGTATTCCTTCAAAGGCTTTGTTGGATTCTTCAGAACATTTTTTCAATGCAAAACACAATTTTGCAACTCATGGAATCAAAGTTTCAAATGTCGAGGCTGATTTAGCTCAAATGATTGCTCGTAAAGAAGAAGTCATTGCTCAAACGTGCAATGGGATTAAATTCTTGATGGACAAAAACAATGTGACAGTGTACCAAGGTGTTGGTTCATTTGTAGATAAAACAACGGTTGCAATCAAAGACGGTGAAGGAAATAGCACCAATATTACAGCTAAAAATATCGTTATCGCTACAGGGTCGAAACCAAATTTCTTCCCAGGAATGGAACCAGATAAAGACCGCATCATTACTTCAACGGAAGCGTTGAAAATGAAAGAAATTCCAAAGAAAATGATTGTCATCGGTGGTGGTGTAATCGGTTTGGAATTGGGATCTGTTTATGCACGATTAGGTTCTGAAGTCGAAGTGGTTGAATTCGCTCCGAATATCTTGCCAACAATGGATTTATCTCTTGGAAAAGAGTTGATGAAAATCTTGAAAAAAGAAGGCTTCAAATTCCACATGGAACACAAGGTTCAAAAAGTTGAGAATACTGGAAAAGGTGTGAAATTGACTGCTTTGAACAAAAAAGACGAATTGGTAGAATTGACTGCTGATTATTGTTTGGTTGCTGTAGGTCGTAAAGCTTACACGGATGGACTTGGATTGGAAAATGTTGGACTTGCGGTGAACAATCGTGGTCAAGTAGAAGTGAACGATCATTTGCAAACTACTGTTCCAAACATTTACGCAATTGGAGATGTTATTAAAGGTGCTATGTTGGCGCATAAAGCGGAAGAAGAAGGAGTGTTTGTGGCTGAGCAATTGGCTGGTCAAAAACCACACATCAATTACAATTTGATTCCAGGAGTTGTTTACACTTGGCCTGAAATCGCTTCTGTTGGTAAAACGGAAGAAGAATTGAAAGCGGCTGGAGTAGAATACAAAGCAGGTTCTTTCCCAATGAAAGCTTTGGGTCGTGCTCGCGCTTCGATGGATATCAGTGGTTTCATCAAAGTATTGGCAGATGCTAAAACAGATGAGGTATTAGGTGTGCACATGATTGCGGCTCGTGCTGCGGATTTAATCATGGAAGCGGTTACAGCAATGGAATTCCGTGCTTCTGCTGAAGATATTTCTCGTATTTGTCACGGTCACCCAACTTTCTCTGAAGGATTGAAAGAAGCGGCTTTGGCAGCGACAGATAATAGAGCATTACATATTTAAGAATAGAAATTCGATAAATGAAAAGCAACATTCTTTGGAGTGTTGCTTTTTTTATTCACCATACCTGGATTCACTTGAAAATACATCAGTAGAAATAAGGAATAGGATGCAGCAATAAACTTTTTAACTGTATTTTTGTTCCTCTTTTAAACCAAAGGAAATGACAACGAAAAAAACTGGAGTATTATTGATTCAATTAGGAACGCCTGATAGCCCAAGTACGGGAGATGTGCGTCGCTATTTAAGTGAATTTCTAAACGATCCACGTGTCATTGATATTCCTTGGTTGCCCCGTAAGTTGTTAGTGAATGGCATCATTGTTCCTTTTAGAGCTCCAAAATCGGCTAAGATCTACAAAGAATTGTGGGATTTGAGTAACGGTATTTCTCCTTTGATGACACATACCCAAAATGTAGTGAAATTGGTACAAGAGCGTTTTGGCTCTGAAAATGTGACCATTGAAATGGCAATGCGCTACCAAAATCCTTCTATGGACTCGGTGTTAGATCGCATGCGCAAGGCCAATTACGATCAAATCATCATCATTCCTTTGTTTCCTCAGTATGCTAGTGCTTCATCAGGTTCTGCTATGGACAAAGCAATGGACATCATCAAAAAATGGTGGGTGATTCCTGAAATTAAAATTGTATCTCAGTTTTACGATCACGAAGGTTACATTGATTCAATTGTAGAAAGAGCAAAAGCGTTTGATGTTTCTTCTTATGATAAAATCATGTTCTCCTATCACGGTTTGCCAGAACGACAAGTAGATAAAGTTTACGACGATGGATTGTGTTCGGATCAACCTTGCGAATTGGAAGTAAACGATCACAATAAATTCTGTTACAAAGCCACTTGCTATGCAACTACTCGTTTGATTGCTGCTAAAATGGGCTTGAAAGAAGGTGATTACGTCGTTAGTTTCCAGTCGCGTTTGGATAAAAAGTGGATTGAACCTTTTTCAGATAAAATCATCGAACAATGGGGGAAAGAAGGTGCAAAACGCATCCTCGCTTTTAGTCCGGCTTTTGTAGCTGATTGTTTAGAGACATTGATCGAAATTGGTGGAGAATACCAAGAGATTTTTGAAGAACATGGAGGCGAAAAAGTGCAATTGGTACCTAGCTCCAATGATCACCCACGATTCATTGATTGTGTGGAAGATTTGATTCGAACGCGAATGTAGTCGAACTGAAACCATCAATTTTCCTAGGAATTAAACAATATTATTAAATTGTTTTTTTTGTGAATTTTGGCTTTGGCAGAATTCTTTTTACGCCCTGCGATTTTTGTCATTGCTCAATTTTTAACATTGTTATAAATTCGTTGTTATCACGAAAAGTCAAATAATTAGTTCAGGAGAGAGAAGATGATTTGAGTGGGGAGAAAATGTCGAGAGTATTTAATAATCCTTCTGAAACCATCAATTTTCCTAGGAATTAAACAATATTATTAAATTGTTTTTTT
>JADLGD010000083.1 GCA_020849495.1 Fluviicola sp. | reverse complement strand
CCACTCCGGAATGGTTGGATCGCACCTTGTTGGAATTTGGTAGTTTATTGTGTCAACGCAGTGGTTCTTTGGGCTTGATGGTCTTACGCAATTACTGCTTGATGGGTGGCTATGAATCTGCAGCCATCAATAAACCCTTGGTGTATACTGGAGCATTGAAAAAAGGCGCTGCAAAACGCTTAAGAGAAACGACCGAGTTTTGGCTACAAGTTGTAGGACCAGATGCATACGAAACAAAAACCATACATCGCTATTGCTTACAAACACGATTGATGCATGCCTATTCACGGCACATGATTTTGAAAGAAACCGATTGGGACAATGCATCATGGGGAAAACCGCTTAATCAATGGGACATGGTGGCAACCAACCTTGGTTTTTCTTTGGTTTACCTAGATGGACTTCGTGCTATGGGATTTGATCCTACTCCGCAAGAAGTGACTGGATTATTTCACTTTTGGAAGTATTTAGGGACACTTTTAGGTATTCCAGGGGAACATTTACCAGAAACAGAAGAAAAAGCCATAGAACAGCTGTATTTGTGGACGATGAACCAACCAGCTGCAGATGCAGACACTGTTTCTCTTGCTCAAGCTTTAATGGAAGAACCACTACAATCCCCTTTTCCACGATTTAAGTGGCAAAAACGATTGGTGCGTTACATCCATTTGGGTTACAACGCTTATTTTTTAGGTGAAAATAGTTGCCATAATTTAGGTCTTCCCTACTCGAAAGCTCGTTTCATCATCCGAAACCAGAAAAACAGACAACAGCGCAAAGAATTTCAAACCTTACGCTCATCTATTTACTACTTGCGATCCGTCGACCGTAATCGAAAAACGCAAGAGAAGATCGTGAAACAGTTTTTTAAATTCAAAGCAAATCAATGATTAGCAAGATCTTGTTAACCGCAGAGAAAAGGAGAACAAGGAGCTTATATATCATAGAGCAACTCAGGAATTCGTTTTTTTCGAGGACTTACCACCAAGACACGAATGTTTAAAGCGCCTACCGGTCGCTTTTATTTGTTACATAATCCAGTGAAATGGCGACTGGTAAGCGCCATCAAATTCGCGTATTTGTGGGAATAGAAAAACTTTTATTCTAAACGCTGAGAATAAGAGAACACAGAGAGGTTAAAATCACATGAGTTTTTGACCGCTGTGAAAAGGAGATCACTTAGGGAGTTATTTAACAAAGACTTGATTCAGTAGAATGTCAAAGTATTACTCCCCTTTCTTCAACTCGCGTTGCTCAATGATCGTTTCTTGTTTGATTTCAGCTTTCTTGGTGTTTTCATTTAAACCCAATTCTTTCAATTTTGCATTGGCTTTTTCTCCAGTAAACACTTCTTCTTTTACCACTCCATTTTCTGTGGATTGAATGCGCACTGTTTTTATACCGTTTTCCTCCGTCACAAAAACTTCTTCATTCTTTGTTTTCGGACGCATCGTTGCTTCTAGTTCTTTGTACTTTGCTTCCGCTTCAGCACCTTTGTATACTTCGTATGTTTTGGTATCGCCGTCAGTCAAAATCACAGTCAAAACCAATTCACCATTGATCTCTTCCATATTGACCTCCTTGCTCACATTTTTCTCAATGCGTTTTTCTTGAGCGTAAAGTGCAGTACCAAACACACTCAACAATACAACTAAAAGTCCTTTTTTCATCTTTCTTCGCTTTGATTAACGTATTTCTCCTCCAGCTTCAAAGCCTTTTTCAGGAACCATAAAGCTGAGTTTTCCTTCTTCGTTTTCTGCCATTAAAATCATTCCTTGCGATTCAACTCCACGGATTTTTCGCGGTGCTAAATTCATTAAAACGGCAACGGTTTTCCCAATCACTTCTTCTGGCGCATAATGCTCTGCAATCCCTGAAACAATGGTTCTGGTATCGATTCCTGTATTCACTGTTAATTGCAACAATTTATCTGCCTTTGGCACACGAATCGCATCTACGATGGTTCCCAAACGAATGTCCATTTTAGTGAAATCATCAAACGACGTTTCTTCTTTTTGTGGTGGGAAATTAGTTGCAGCACTTGGTTGTGAAGCTTGTAACAATTCCACTTCTTTCGCCACAAATTCATCGTCAATTTTTTGGAACAAAATGCTTGGAGCGTTGGTACTATGACCTGCGTTGACCAATAAGTTTCCACAAGCCGACCAAGGCTGAGCTTCCACATTCATAAACGAACGGATTTTAGCAGCCGTTTCAGGTAAGAATGGATCCAATACCAATCCTAAATTTGCAGTAATTTGCAAAGCAATGTACATGATGGTTTCCACACGAGCTGGATCTGTTTTTACCAATTTCCACGGCTCGTTTTCAGCCAAGTATTTATTTCCAATGCGTGCTAATTGCATCGCTTCAGCCTGCGCATCACGCAATTTGTATTGATAGACCAATTCTGCAATACGCTTAGGAATCGCTTGCATATCTGCCAATACTTGTTGATCTACTTCTGTAAGCATTCCGCAAGCTGGCACTTTTCCTTCGTAGTATTTTTGTGTCAAGACCAAAGCCCTGTTCACAAAGTTTCCAAGAATATCCGCCAACTCATTGTTGACACGCGCTTGGTATTCCTTCCACGTAAACTCAGCATCTTTTGTTTCCGGAGCAATGCAAGTAAGCGTGTATTTCAACTCGTCAATTTTCTCTGGGTAACGTTCCAAATATTCGTGTAACCAAACCGCCCAATTGCGAGAAGTGGAGAATTTATCGCCTTCTAAATTGAGAAACTCGTAAGCTGGTACGTTGTCTGGTAAAATGAAGTTGCCGTGATCTTTCAATAAGATGGGGAAAATGATCGCGTGGAAAACAATGTTGTCTTTCCCAATGAAATGCACCAATTTGCGGTCATTCGTTCCATCAGTTACCCAATAGTCTTCCCAATTTTTACCATTATCCAAAGCCCATTGTTTGGTAGCAGAAATGTAACCAATCGGCGCATCTAACCACACATACAATACTTTTCCTTCCGCATCTTTCAATGGAACGGGAACTCCCCAATCCAAATCGCGGGTCATGGCACGCGGATGCAAACCACCATCAATCCAAGACATACACTGACCAATTACTTGATTTCTCCAAGCTTTCGGGTCGTGTTGTTGCACACCATCTAAGATTCCTTCTTTGATCCAAGGGCGCAACCATTCTTCGTGTTTGTCCATCGGTAAAAACCAATGAGAAGTGGAACGTAAAACAGGCGTTTTTCCACTCAAAGTAGAAATCGGGTTTTTCAAATCCGT
>JADLGD010000082.1 GCA_020849495.1 Fluviicola sp. | reverse complement strand
TGCTTTCATACAATTGGTAAGAGATGTAATCCAATCTGCTTGCAAAACTTGGTGGAGTTTCCACTTCTTTACCCGCTTTTAATCGATCGCCGTAAATCATCATCGAGCATTCGTCAACTAATAAACGTAAAGCTCTTGCTTCTTCCAATAACTTCAAATCTACACCAGGATAAGTTTGAATGGCATATTTCATCACATCCAATTTCTCCTTTGTTTCAGTTAGTAACTTAGAACCACCACTTACTTTTCGGTGAACCTCACTGACATTTTTGCGGAAGGTTTCCAATGCCAACACATCATTCGATGGCAAGGCGTGATTCTCAATTCCTTTCACTACAAACTTCATCGGCTCAACGATTTTCTCCGCTTTGCCATCTTTTGCTTTCCACACTTCAACCGAATAAGTTCCCGCAATGACCAACTGACCATCATCTGCCGATTCATAGCGGCCTGGTTTGCGTTTGTTCGGATTGACTGGTGAGGAAGATTCCAAACGCAAGTTCCATGTAGTACGAGAAATTCCTTTGGTTGGTGCACTTGAAAAACGTCTGATTTCTTTTCCACTAAAATCGCGAATGATCCAAATCAACTGCTCCACTTCTTCTTGTTGTTCGATGCGCAAAGAATCGAAACTGATGTAAGTAACTGGTTTTTTCTCCGTTTCAGCTTTACTTTCACGTTCTCTTCGCTGGTCTTTCAAAGACTTTTTGGTTTCTTTCATGTACAAGGAAAACACCGCGCCATAAGCAGGATTTGGAGCAGCCCACAAATTTGCACCTTGAGATCCTGTTCCAGTTAAACCAAGCGGCGCAGAAGGCACATACAACAAAGCGGTATCTACTGCAAATAAATGCACTGGTTTATCGGTAATTTCTTTGGTCAACGAACGCAAAGGAGCATAATTGTCCAATACGTAAAATCCTCTTCCAAAAGTAGCAGCAACCAAATCGCACTCTCTTTCTTGAATGTCTAAATCATAAACTGCAATTGTTGGCAATCCAGCCAATTTGATCCAGTTTTTACCACCATCAATACTTGTATAAGCGCCAAACTCAGTTCCAACAAACAATAAATTGGGTTCTTTCGCATCTTGACGAATGCAATAAACAGTTCCGCGTTCTGGTAAGTTCCCGCTAATCGATACCCACGTTTTTCCTTTGTCGGTACTTTTCATCACATAGGGTTTGAAATCACCCATACGCTGATTATTGAAACAAGCATACACTTCGTTTTCATTGAAACGAGAAGCCATGATCATGTTTACTCGAGTATTTTTTGGTACGCCTGGAAATGATTGAATTTTCATCCAATTTTGTCCATCCGATTCGCTTACTTGAATCAAGCCATCGTCTGTTCCAGCATACAAAAGCCCTTTCTTTTTAGGTGACTCTTCCAAGGCAATGATGTTTCCATAAATCGTTGTCGATTGGTTTTTCATCACAGCATCCATCGACCAAACCTGACCCATAACAGGCAATTTGTTGCGATCAATTTGTTGTGTTAAATCCGGCGAAATGACTTTCCAATCGTCTCCTCTATTGCTTGTTTTGAATACTTTATTCGCTGCAAAATACAAGGTCTTCGGATCATGAGGCGACACAAACAAAGGCGAATCCCAATTCCAACGGTAAGCTGCTTCATTTTTCCCCGGCAATGGTTGAATGGAAATTTTTTCTCCTGAAGATTTATCGTAGCGCACCAAACCTCCGTATTGTGATTGCGCATAAGCAATGTTCGGATTCGTTGGATCAATCGCCGATTCAAATCCATCGCCACCATTCGTGATGAACCAATCGGAATTCAAAACTCCCGCATTGTTGATACTAGCGGATGGTCCACCCATCGAATTATTATCTTGTGTTCCACCATAAATGTTGTAAAACGGCGTCGCATTGTCTGTTGCCACTTTGTAAAACTGAATGATGGGCAAGTTATCGTAAAAACGCCATTCTTTTGCATGGTTATAGGTTTCATACAAACCGCCATCACAGCCCACAATCCAATGATCGGTATTCGATGGGTCAATCCAAATGCAATGATTATCGACGTGTTTCAAATCCTCACCCGTTTGCACGAAGGTTTTTCCAGCATCTGTGGTGTGGTGTAACCAAGTGTCCATGGCAAAAACCTTGTTCTTGTCTTTCAGATCACAAATGATTTCTTGGTAATAATTGCCACTTGTTACAAAGCCCGACATTTTCGTCCAAGTTTCCCCTTTATTGGTGGATTGGAAAAAACCGCCTTTATCAAATTTAGCTTCAACGATTGCGTAGACATAATTCGGATCTACAGGAGAAACAGCAATACCGATACGTCCCATTTCACCTTTTGGCAAACCGTTACTGATTTCAGTCCAGGTTTTTCCACCATCAATGGATTTGAAGAAAGCAGATTCTGGTCCACCGCCTACGTAGGTCCACTCATGTCTTCTGCGTTGATGAGCGCTGGCATACAAGATCGAAGGATTACTAGGATCAATTGCGATTTCTGCGATTCCTGTTTCGTCTGAGATAAACAAGGTACGCTCCCAGGTTTTACCGCCGTCGGTTGTTTTGTAAACACCACGTTCGCCTCCACTGCTCCATACCGGACCGTAAGCTGCTACCCAAACCGTGTTTTCATCCGTTGGGTGAACGATAATGGAACCAATGTGTTCGCTGGTTTTTAATCCCATATTAGTAAACGATTTTCCACCATCTACCGATTTGTAAACACCATCTCCGTAGGAAACCGAACGTTGATTGTTGTTTTCACCTGTTCCTACCCAAATGGTATTTGCATTACTTGGAGCGATTTTCAAACAGCCGATTGAATACGAACCGTAACTATCAAAAATGGGCATAAAAGTCGTTCCGTGATTGGTCGTTTTCCACACACCACCAGAAGCAGCAGCCACGAACCACGTATCTGGATTAGATGGATGAATCGCAATGTCAGCCACACGACCAGAAGTCAGAGCTGGACCAACCAAACGAAATTGCAGTCCACTAATGGTACTTGCATCTGTAACAGTAGCAGGTGTTTCAGCGGTTTTCTTTTGACCAAAAAGCACACTTGAAAGCGCACAACTAACTACAAAGAGGATTTTTTTCATTTCAAAATTCTTGAAGTATAAAACTAGCAAGAATTCAGGAAAGAGAACTTGCATGGGCGCGATTAATCGAGCTCGTACAAGTTTTTAAGTAAGTTTCTTTTATAAAAATGAAATCAACTACTGAATACACAACAAAAAATCCCGTCTTCAACTAAGAGACGGGATCAACAGTAAAAGCAATTCTTTCAACTATTATTCTTTTAAAATTTTAGATTTAGAACTATTTCCCAGTACATCTTTGATTTCAACAAGATAAAAACCAGTAGCGGTTTGATCACCTAATATCACTTTAGCACCATTTAGGAACGTGGTGTATTCAAAATCAACTTTTGCACCTTTCATATCAAACACTTGAATGGATTCTATTTGATTTGAACCACTGATCTCAAATGAATTCACGGTTGGATTTGGAAAAATCACCCAAGTATTTTCGTTCATTGCTTGCTCTTGAACACCTACAACGGAACATTTGTTAATGACATAATCATCAAGCTTAACAACTATAGAAGTGTATGAATTCCCATTGCAATTAGCAATATAAAGTTCATTGAAAGCATCCAAAACTGGGGTGACAAACAATTGATTTCTAAGCTCATTTGTCATAGCTGCATCGGAATAAACAGTCAAACGAGTACTTGTAGGATTTACTAATTCAAGTTTCACCCAATAATCAGTGTTTGGACTCATGTAAAAAGGTGAAGAGTAGGAAACGATTGAATTCGCATTAATGGTATTATCATTTCTATTAATGAATTTAATTTCCATGTGGGTTACAAAAACACCCAATAAATCCAGTGTTTGTATTGCTCCTACTGAAGCCCCATCAGGTGTATTCATTCGCCAAGGATGATCATTGGGCTGTGGCAAACTTGTCGGAGTTAACATCAAGGGAAAAAATGAATTTTGATTGTCTGCCTCTGGTCGTATTTTGAAAGAAACACAAAAATGATCTTTTAATGTATATGGAAGCGTGGTGTGAATAAAATTCTTTTCCACTCCAGTTGATATATCAACCAATACATTCTGCTGATTGGAATTATAAGTGATCCCGTTTCCACTTCCTGCTTCAATTACTGATGACCAACCATTTGCCAAAGGATCTTGGTCAAAATCATAAGTGATCGTTTGCGAGAAAGAAAAGAATACAATGGATAAAGATGAAATTGTTAGATAGATTTTTTTCATGACTTTTTGATTTAGATACATCAAATATAAAAAAAACAATATCCAATACTCGCTTTTAAACGAACTAAAAAAAGTGATTTATTACAATTTAAAATTGATTGGCAATGTATAATAACTCTTCACCTTTATTCCATCTAATTCAGCAGGTTTCCATTGAGGTAAACTTGAAACAACACGAATGGCTTCTTTCTCTAAGAGCTCATGAGCTGATTTAATAACAGTCACATCAGACACAAAACCATGATCATTAATAATAAATCTTAAAACAACTTTTCCTTGAATTTTATTTTTGAAGGCATATTCAGGATATTCCATTTTTTTCTTGATAAATTTCCTCAACTTATTAATACCGCCTTTATATTCTGCAGCAATTTCAAAAGGAAAATAATCAATATTAGTCCCCTCTTCTGAATAGCAGTTTTTTGATTTTAAAACATCTTGAAAATATGTTTCTTTTCTTTTTAAGCTTCCATTTTTATAATAAACTAAAAAATCACCATCAAGTTTCCCAGAAATGTAAGTATAGGAATAATACAATTCGCCTGTTTCATAATAAAACTGATCTAAACCGTCTCGTTTTCCATTTTTATATGCTCTTTTTTCATTAAGATAATAAGAAGAGCTATCATCTCTATAAAAGTAAAAATCACCCTCATTAACTTTCAATGAATCATCACTAAAAGCTCCTTTCATTGCCAACTTTTTAGATTTAAAAAAATAATCATCGACATGGAATAAATTCGAATCTTTTTCAATGATTCTGAAATAATAAACATCTGAAAGATCTGTTGTTTTCTTCCTAAAGAAATCAAGAAATAAGGTATCCTTTTCCGATTGACCATAAATGGAAGTCATTGCAAAAAGCAAGAATAAGGTGGTTAATAAATGTTTCATTTCAACAACGTCTATTTATAAATACTTATCGTTTATCAAATAATTCGTCACATAATCCTTCACCCCTTCTTCCAATGTATGGAAAGGAATGTCATAACCTTGACCGATCATTTTTTGCATGTTTGCTTCCGTGAAGTATTGGTATTTATCACGAATATCAGCAGGCGTATCGATGAAGGAAATTTCCGGTTCTTTGTTCAAAGCATGGAAGGTATTGGTTGCCAAATCCAAGAACGTACGAGCTTTTCCAGAACCTAAGTTATAGATACCTGATTTTGCGATGCCCTTCATTAAAAATTCAACGACAGAAACCACGTCTTTCACGTAAACGAAATCGCGCATTTGTCCACCATCAGTGTAGTTGGGGTTGTGCGAACGGAACAATCTCATACTGCCCACTTCGTTCACTTGATTGAAGGTGTGGAAAATCACAGAAGCCATTCTTCCTTTGTGGTATTCGTTTGGTCCATACACATTGAAAAATTTCAAACCGTACCAATGTGGTGGTGTTTGTGTTTGCTCCAAGGCCCACATATCAAACCATTGTTTCGACCAACCATAAGGATTTAAGGGTTGCAATTTCGGCATGTCTGCTTCCTTGTCGTCGTAACCAAATTCACCCAAACCATAGGTTGCAGCTGAACTAGCATAGACTAAAGGAATGTTGAAATGAACGCAATGATTCCAAACCATTTTTGAATATTCCACATTCAATTCATCAAAGATCGCTTTGTCAAATTCGGTGGTATCTGTACGTGCTCCAATGTGTAAAACATGGGTCACTTGACTTCCATTTTCTTGCATCCAAGCATCAAAAACAGATCGTTCTACTTTCGCAACAAATTGTTTACCCTCTAGATTTGCGTCTTTTTCAGTTGTCGAAAAATCATCTACCAACACTAGATTCGTAATTCCTTTCGCGTTTAAAGTACCTGCAATGCAACTTCCAATAAACCCTGCTGCTCCTGTAATGACAATCATCTTCTTTGAATTTGGAACAAAAATACAAAACCTCAACTTGTAAGTATTAAAAAGATACAAAATGATACACAAATGATACACAAATGATACACAAATGATACACAAATGATACACAAATGATACACAAGCAGTTCTTATTTGCTAAATTTGTAGTCTTAATTCATTCAAGTGAAAACAGTTTACATTACCAGAAGAGAGCACTTCAATGCAGCCCACAAGTTGTGGAGAGAAGATTGGTCAGAGGAGAAAAACGAAGAAGTTTTTGGTAAATGCAGTAATAAGAATTGGCACGGACACAATTTCGAGATTTTTGTTACCGTAAAAGGAGCTCCAAGTGAAGACACTGGATTTGTCATCAATTTGAAAGATCTGAGTAAAATCATCAAGGACTTAGTGGTTGAACCTTTGGATCACCGCAATTTGAATTTGGATGTTCCCTTTTTAGCTGGGAAGTTAGCTTCAACAGAAAACATGGTGATTGAAATTTGGAAATTGATTGAAGAACCGATCAGACAAGCTGGTGGCGAATTGTGTCGCATCAAATTGGTTGAAACGGAAAACAATTACGTTGAATACTACGGAGGAGCTGAACCTTATTGATTGGCATTCGTTTAACGAACAAAACACACAAAGTGAAAGATTACAATTACAACGAAGAAATTACCAATCGCTTATCCGAAGTTTACAAAACTGTATTGACAGATATTGGTGAAGACCCGAATAGAGAAGGTTTATTGAAAACGCCTGAACGTGTTGCGAAAGCAATGCAATTCTTAACGCAAGGTTACACCACCAATCCAGAAGATATTTTAAAAAGCGCTTTGTTCAACGAAGAATATTCAGAGATGGTCATTGTAAAAGACATTGAAGTGTATTCCATGTGTGAACATCACATTTTGCCTTTTTTTGGAAAAGCGCACATCGCTTATATTCCAAATGGAACCATTGTGGGATTGAGTAAAATCCCGCGTGTTGTAGATGCGTTTAGTCGCAGATTGCAAGTACAAGAGCGTTTGACGATTGAAATCCGTGATTGTATTCAAAAGACCTTGAACCCGAAAGGTGTTGCGGTGGTGTTGGAATGTCAGCACATGTGTATGCAAATGCGCGGAGTACAGAAGCAAAACTCGGTGACAACATCTTCTGCTTTCACAGGATTATTCATGAACAACGAAACAACTCGAAAAGAATTTATAAATTTAATCCAAGCTAAATTACATTAATCATGAGCCAAATTTTAGACGATTATTCATTTGAAACCATTGAGGCAAAAACAGCAGCTCGCAAGTTTTTCTCAAAGGTATATGCTTTCATGTTCGGAGCTTTATTGATCTCTGCTGTTATCGCTTTTCAATACGGAACTCCCGATTTTATCTTCAGATATTTCGTTGAAGTAACTGCAAAAGGAACACAAATCCAACCTTTATTTTATGTGGTGATGTTTGCTCCTCTTGGAATTGGACTTGCAATGCAATTCTTGATCAACCGCTTGTCGTTTGCAGCACTTTTCGGAATGTTTGCCTTGTACAGTATCTTGATTGGTTTCATGCTTACAGTTGTTGTGTTCATGTACACGACACAATCATTGGTATTAACTTTCGGAATTACAGCTGGAACTTTCGGAATCATGGCCGTAATGGGTTATGTTACCAAAGCAGATTTAACCAAGTTTGGAAGCATCTTAATGATGGCTTTCTGGGGAATCATGATTGCTTCAGTTGTGAATTTCTTCATGAAAAGCGATGGTTTGCAGTACTTGATTTCAATCATTGGTGTATTGGTATTTACAGGTTTAACGGCTTACCACATGCAACAATTGAAAGCTTTTGCACACGATGCACAACAAAGCGAAGAGAACAAAAACAAAATGGCATTAATCGGTGGATTTACATTGTATGTATTGTTCATCAACTTGTTTTTATCCCTACTTCGCTTGTTTGGAGAACGCAATTAAGACACTAACAATCTTTAACAATAAACCCGATTTAAACTGATAAATCGGGTTTTTTTGTGCTTAATTTTGAGTGTTTAAAACTTAAAAAATATGATCACATTTGGACCAGCTATGCTCATCGGTTTTCTCTTCATGGGAATTGGTTTGCTAGTGAGCTGGCGTTTAAAAACCCGATTTAAGGAATTTAGTAATATTCCTTCCATGCAACGTTTAAGTGGACGTGAAATAGCAGACCGTATGTTGCGAGATCATGGTATTTATGATGTTCGCATTACATGTGTTCCTGGAGAATTGACCGACCATTACAATCCTATGAACAAAACCGTTAATCTTTCAGAAGGTGTGTATTACGGAACGAATGCTGCAGCTGCTGCAGTTGCCGCTCACGAATGCGGACATGCGGTTCAACATGCAAAAGCATACGCTCCGCTTCAATGGCGTTCCAAATTAGTTCCCATTCAACAAGTTTCCGGACATGTACTCAATTTTGTCATGCTAGCTTCCATTTTTGGTGGTTCACTTTTAGCCGAAATCTTTCCAATGCGCACCATGCTTTTAGTCATTGTCATAGCTTATGGTTGCATTGCGCTTTTTTCATTGGTTACTTTACCTGTTGAGTTTGATGCTTCCAAAAGAGCTTTAGCATGGATTGAACGCAGTGGAACAGCAACATCAGAAGAATTCCAACGTTCTAAAACAGCCTTGAATTTAGCAGCTTCAACTTATGTAGTTGCTGCTTTGGGTTCATTGACCATCTTTGTCTATTATTTATTGCAACTTTTAGGCTCAAGTGATGAATAATTATGCTGTTTTTTAAAAACAAAATATTACATTTGAAAAAAAATTAAAAGCGATGTCAGGACATAACGATAAAAACGATACTTTCTTTGAAAGTACTACAGTAGGAATCGGATTCGTTTACACTGTAATCTTATTAGCAATTGTCGGATCTATTTTCGCATTCGGTTAATTGAAGGAGGAAATGATTTTCCTCCTTTTCTTTTTTATTATCCCTTAATCTGAATCCTGCATGCCTTTCAATTCTATTTTTGCTTGGGTGATGAAAAAGCGGATTCATCAGATTGAGCTCTTTCGCAAATACCCCATTGAAGTTCAGTATGAAGTTTTTGAAAAACTCATGCAACAAGGTCTTCAAACAGCTTTTGGGAAGCAAAACCAATTCGAACACATCAAATCCATTTCAGATTTTCAACGCTTAGTTCCACTGAACGATTACGATACCTTAAAACCTTGGGTGGACCAATTGATGCAAGGAAAACAGCAATTGTTATGGTCGCAAGACACCAAATGGTTTGCAAAAAGTTCGGGCACTACTTCCGATCGTAGCAAATTCATACCAGTTACCAAAGATTCCCTGCTTGATTGTCATTACAAAGGTGGAAAAGATCTGTTGGCCTTGTACTATGAAAATTTTCCCAATCGAAAACTCTATAAAGGCAAACATTTGATTGTGGGTGGAAGCGCGCAAATACTTCCCGTTTCAGACGATGCTTATCAAGGCGACCTCTCTGCCATCATCGTGAAAAACTTGCCTTGGTGGGCAGAACTCAGAAGAACGCCTTCGAAAGAAATTGCTTTGATGAGTGAGTGGGAAACCAAAATTGAACGGATGGCTTTGAGCACCATGCAAGAAGATGTGTACATCATTGCCGGAGTGCCGAGTTGGACCTATGTTCTTGCTACAAAAGTATTGGAACTTTCAGGCAAGAAAAACCTACGCGAAGTGTGGCCGAACCTCGAATTGTTTATGCACGGAGGCGTGAGTTTTGAACCCTACCGAGAAGCATTCAAAAAATTGATTCCTTTTGAAGACATGCATTACGTAGAAACCTACAATGCTTCAGAGGGATTTTTTGGAATTCAAGATGTCGATGGTTTGAATGAACTCTTGCTCATGCTTGATTATGGAATTTTCTACGAGTTCATTCCGATGAGTGAATTTGAAGGAACTGCCTCTAAAAACGTCATTGACTTATCGCAAGTGGAAGTTGGGGTCAACTATGCTTTGGTCATTTCAACCAATGGAGGATTGTGGCGCTACATTATAGGCGATACCATTCAATTTACTTCCAAGTTGCCTTATCGATTTAAAATCTCAGGTAGAACCAAGCATTTCATCAATGTGTTTGGAGAAGAAGTGATTGTTGAAAATGCCGAACAAGCGATTACAGAAGCCTGTAAAAAAACGAATGCGCAAATTCGGGAATACACTGTTGGTCCGGTTTTCATGAATGAAGGCGTAAAAGGACGGCACGATTGGGTCATTGAATTCATTGATGAACCAACCGATTTTAAACGCTGTGCCGTTGTCTTGGATGAAACCTTGCGAAGTATCAATAGTGATTACGATGCCAAACGCACCAACGACATGGCTTTGGAAAGCCCCTTGATTCACATGCTA
>JADLGD010000081.1 GCA_020849495.1 Fluviicola sp. | reverse complement strand
CAAGTAGATTTAATCGCAGTTGACGGTAAAATCGTTCCTGCAGCTGTAAATTCTTCAAACAGCAATACATTAACAATTGAAACATCAAACATCTTACCTGGTATGTATTTGATCCGCATCTCTCAAGATGGGGTTTCAAAAACTGCTCGTTGGATGAAAAAATAAAAAAGAACCTTCTTTTTAAGAAAAACCCTGGCTGCAAAGTCAGGGTTTTGTTTTTTAGAATGCTTCTGTTGTATCTTTGCACTTTTACATCCTTATGCAAGTAATTTATAATGTGACCGTAAGTTTGGATCCATCTGTTGAATTGGATTGGCTCAATTGGATGCGTGTTACTCATATTCCTGATGTAATGGCTACAGGCTGTTTCCTTGAAAGTCGTATTTCTAAAATGAACAACGAAGAACCTGGAGCTTGTACTTATGCGATGACCTACATTGCCTATAGTCAGGATCATTTGAATACCTACCAACAAGAACACGCTGCTCGTTTACAAGTAGATCATAAATCAAAATTCGACGGGAAATTTGCTGCATTTCGAAGCACTTTAGATGTCATTGAACATTTCAAACATGAAGGTTAAAGCAAAAAAACACCTAGGCCAACATTTCCTTAAGGATAAAGCTGTTTGCAAACGTATTGCAGATCAATATAAACATCATCAAGGTTGCACAACAGCCATTGAAATTGGTCCTGGAACGGGAGCTTTGACTGAATTTTTGCTAGCTGATAAAACAACCGATTTATGGGTCATGGATGTGGATCAAGAATCCATTGAATACTTGCACATTCATTATCCCCAACTTGGAAACAAAATCATTTTTGGCGATTTCTTGAAGATGAACCCTTATGATTTGGTAGGTCAACAACCTTTTGCTGTTTTGGGTAATTTCCCTTACAACATATCTTCTCAAATCTTATTTAAGTGCATCGACTTTAAAGATCACATTCCTGAAATCATGGGAATGTTTCAAAAAGAAGTGGCCATGCGGGTAGCTGAAAAACCGGGTTCTAAAACGTATGGAATTTTAAGTGTTTTATTACAAGCTTACTACGATATTGAATATTGTTTTACTGTTGATGAACACGTTTTTGACCCACCACCAAAAGTGAAATCGGGTGTTATTCGTTGCACAAGAAATCAGCGCGAAAAATTACCTTGCGACGAAAAATTATTCAAGCAAGTAGTGAAAATGAGCTTTAATCAACGAAGAAAAACCATTCGTAATTCCATCAAAGCACTTTTGCCTGAAGTTTATGAAGAAAACCCGATGCTCCAATTAAGACCAGAACGTCTAGGTGTGGAGGAATTCATTGAATTAACGAACTGGGTTGAACAATATCAAACCAAGTAAACAGCTCCTTCTGAATGGTTTACTAACAAATGCAGTACTAAATGATTGATAGCTGTGAATAAGTAATTGTTACCATTCGTTGAATTCGCTTTTCTCCTATAAAAATTCGATTATTTTTGTGCGAATTTCAAAAGTACATTACAATGTCACAAGAGAAAACAAGATACTCAGATAGTGAATTGGAAGAATTCCGTCAATTGATCAACGATAAGCTGAAAGAAGCTCATGAAGATTATGACATGTTGAAAGCTTCTTTGTCAAATGACAATCACGGAACAGACGATACAGGTCGTACTTTCAATATGATGGAGGATGGTTCTGAGACCTTATCACGTGAAGAAGTAGCGCAATTAGCTGCTCGTCAGGAAAAATTCATCGAGAATTTGAAAAACGCATTGATGCGTATTGAAAATAAAACCTATGGAATTTGTCGTGTGACGGGTAAATTAATCGCAAAAGAACGATTAAAACTGGTTCCACATGCTACTTTGAGCATCGAGGCGAAAAACATGCAAAACAAGTAAATTGAAGAAACAAGCTCTTATTGTTATTGCGGTTGTTTTTGGGATTTTACTCTTAGACCAAATTTTAAAGGTCTGGATTAAAACCTCTTTTAAACCCGATGAAAGTGTTGACATTTTTGGCGACTGGTTTCGTTTGTATTACATCGAAAACCAAGGAATGGCTTTTGGAACCACTTTTGGCGCTAGTATTTGGGCAAAGTTGGGTTTAAGTATTTTCCGTGTGATTGCCATTTGTGGAATTGCCTACTACTTTGTGAAACAACTTAAAAAAGGAGTTCGCACAGAGTTTTTATTGGCAATTGGCCTCATCTTCGCTGGAGCTTTTGGAAATTTGATCGACTCTGCTTTGTATGACTTTATTTTCCCTTACGATGGATGTATTTCATTCAATCATCTAGAAGGTTCAGGGGTGTACACTGATTGTGGGTTTCTAGGTAAAATCGAAACAAGACATACCGGTTTCTTGCAAGGAAATGTGGTAGATATGTTCCAATTTACCGTAGAATGGCCTTCATGGGTGCCTTGGTACGATCATTCAGAATTTGGAAACAATGAAATCTTTCCAGCAATCTGGAATGTTGCTGATTCAGCAATTAGTATCGGTGTCATCATGATCATCATCCGACAACGAAAATATTTTCCAAA
Organism: Fluviicola sp.; assembly: GCA_020849495.1. GTDB lineage: Bacteria > Bacteroidota > Bacteroidia > Flavobacteriales_D > Crocinitomicaceae > Fluviicola. Next base: position 2,994 of record JADLGD010000081.1, on the reverse strand, counting down.
AGATAAACAAGGATTAATGTCTAAACCTAGGTAACCCCTAGGTTTTTTTATGCCTTAATCGTTCAAGAGCTCAAGTACTTTTTCAACGTCTTCAGGAGCATCAATGTTCGGTGTTTCGATTTCCGTTTCTACTACTTTAATCGCATAACCATGATACAACCAACGCAATTGTTCAAGGGATTCAATCTTTTCCAACGCCGTTTCTTGAAGCGCACTTAACTCCAATAAAACAGAAGAACGATATGCATATAATCCGATGTGTCGTAAATAAGGATAAGCGGTTAAAGGCGCTTCCTTCGCATTTGCAAAGTTCGGAAGCGGACTTCTGGAAAAATAGAGCGCATTGCTGTTTTTATCAATGACCACTTTGATACGATTGGTATTCAAAATATCATCCATGTTGATGTTGCGTGAAGCAAGTGTGGCAATCTGAACAGAAGGGTCATCAAATGCAGCAAGTAATTGATCCAATTGACGCGCATCAACCAATGGTTCATCCCCTTGAATGTTAATGACCACATCAAATGCTTGTTCGTTTTTTCGAACGATTTCTGCACAACGATCAGTACCAGTTGGATGACTTGTACTAGTCATCGCTACATTTCCACCAAAGCTTTGAACGGCTTCTACAATGCGTTCATCATCTGTAGCCACAACCAATTCACTCAAACGAGTTGCTTTTGAAGCTCCTTCCACAACACGTTGAATCATGGTTTTACCTTTCAAATCAATCAAGGGTTTTCCTGGGAAACGAGAAGAACCATAACGAGCCGGAATAATACCTAGAATGCGCATTTTTTTTCTTGTAAAGATAAACGGAAGAAACAAACTATGAATCTCATTTTGTATTTCATTTTTTTTTGCAAAAATCATCAAGTGGTTTTTATCTTTGTTTCATGAAGTACTTGATTGTTGGTTTAGGAAATCCTGGAACGAAATACGAAAACACCCGACATAACATCGGATTTAAAGTAGTAGATGCTTTAGCGAAAGAGTTGGGCGGTACATTTAGTTTGCAAAAGGTAGCTGAAAAAGCAGAGGTTAAATTCAAAGGCAGAACCTTGATTTTAATCAAACCAACTACGTACATGAATCTATCGGGTAAAGCAGTCAATTATTATTTGCAACAAGAAAAAATCCCAAAAGAAAACTTGGTTGTCATCACGGATGATTTAGCATTGCCATTTGGTAAATTACGCATGAAAGGGAAAGGTTCTGATGGTGGACATAATGGATTGAAAGACATTCAAGCAACACTGAACACTACTGAATATTGCCGCTTACGTTTTGGAGTTGGAAGTGAATTCAATAAAGGACAACAAGTGGATTATGTTTTAGGTGAATGGAGCGCTGAAGAAAACGAAACTATTCAAGAACGAATTGAAGTTGCAACGCAATTCATTAAAAGCTTCTCAACAATTGGTATTCAATTGACTATGACAAATTGGAACGGGAAATAAGTCTTTTCTTTGTACCCTATTTATGGTATTTTGACTATTCAAATCACAATTTTGTAGAATTTTTGAATCATAAATCAATCACATTCGGTATCTTTACATTTGAGCAATAACACATCTTTTTCCTATTGCTTGAATAGAATATGCAGTACATACGCCTCACAAGGAGCGATGAATTCTCCAAAAAATTAACCCAACAAGTAGAAGAATACTTAAAGAAAAACAATCTTAAACGCTTTGGTAGCTGGAAAATATTATTGAAAGTTCCATTGATGTTTAGCATGTTTTTATTGCCTTACTTTTTAATGGTACTAGGTGTTATTGAAAACCCTTGGATCATGTTTTTCATGACAATGATTATGGGAGTAGGAATGGCAGGAATAGGGTTGTCCATTATGCACGATGCCAATCACGGTGCTTTTTCAAAATACAATTGGGTCAATAAAATTATGAGCTTCTCAATGGAAGTATTGGGTGGTTATAATTTGAATTGGCGCATCCAACACAATGTGTTACACCATAGTTTTACGAATGTTCATGACATGGATGAAGACATTGCACCTGTTGGTGTTTTGCGTTTCTCACCGAATGAACCGCGTAAAAAAGTTCACCGTTTTCAAGTGTATTATGCTTGGTTCTTTTACGGCTTGATGACTTTATCATGGATGACCAACAAAGATTTTATGCAATTGCATAAATACAGTAAAAACGGGTTATTGAAGTCTCAAAACACAACATTAGCAAAAGCCTATACACATTTGATTATTTCAAAATTGTTGTACTACACTTATATTATCGTCATTCCTTTATTGGTAATGGATATTTCTTGGTGGCAAGTATTGATTGGTTTTGGTGTAATGCATTTTATTTCTGGTAGTATTTTGGCTTTTGTGTTCCAAGTTGCGCACGTGATGCCAGAAACGGAATTCATGACAAAAGATTCATACACAACGAAAAATGATGAGATCTCATGGGCGAAGCATCAAATGATGACGACGGCTAATTTTGAAAACTGGAATCCATTGTTGACTTGGTATGTTGGAGGTTTGAATTATCAAATCGAACACCATTTGTTCCCGGATATTTCTCACATACACTATCCAAAGATTTCGAAGATTGTTCGTAAAACAGCAAAAGAATACGGAATCGATTACCATTATCACCGCACATTCGGTGGCGCTATTTTCAATCACTTGCGATTGCTGAATAGTTTAGGAAGAGCTTAAGCACAAAACACTAAAATCCTCTGTGAAAACAGGGGATTTTTTTATGACTTGTTTTTCAAAATCAGTTCACCCAAAACGAGATCGATTGGATTTGTCAATTTGATATTTTCTTCATTTCCTTCAACTAAATGAATGTTAACACCTAGTTGTTCCACCAAACTGGCGTCATCAGTGATAAAATCGGTGAATGGCTGTTCGTAAGCTTTGCGAAGGATTTCAGCAGTGAAAACTTGAGGCGTTTGAACAACACGATAAGCTGATCTTTCAACTGCATGACTTGTTTCACCCTCTACTTTTCGCATGGATTCTTT
>JADLGD010000080.1 GCA_020849495.1 Fluviicola sp. | reverse complement strand
TCAGAGGAAAAGTAATGGAAGGAGGAACAGGTGAAGCGGTTCTTTCTGCACAAGTGGAGTTGATTCCCCTTGGTAAAAAAACAGTATCCGATCTTGACGGAATGTATGAATTCACAGAATTAGCTGGAGGTTCTTATTCCCTTAAAGTGTTTTCAGCTGAATTTCCTACCCGTACAATCGAGGGAATTGAGTTGAAATCAGGTCAGGTTTTGGAAGTCAATTTATTGATGTCGAATGAAGATTCAATCGGCGAAGTTGTCATTATTGCAAAACGCAACGAAGCTTCAGATGTGGGTGTGACTTTGATTCAAAAAGAAGCGAATGCCATGATGGATATCGTTTCAAGTGCAGCAATTGCTAGAACTCCAGCCAAAACAACAGGTGATGTGATCAAATTATCCAGTGGAGCAAGTATTCAAGAAAATAAATTCGCAATCATTCGTGGTTTGAATGACCGTTACAATGCCGCTTTTTTAAATGGATCTCCACTTCCAAGTTCAGAATCAGACAGAAAAGCGTTCTCTTTTGATATTTTCCCATCCAACATGTTGGAAAACCTGATCATTTCCAAAACAGCAACGCCAGATATGCCAGCTGAATTTGCTGGGGGAATCATTCAAATCAACACGAAAAGTATTCCTGACAAAAATTTCTTCAGTTTTTCAACTGGATTGGGATACAATACGATAACAACTTTTAAAAAACAAACAACATACAAAGGAGGTAAATTAGATTGGTTAGGTGTTGATGATGGAACAAGAACAATTCCTGAGGCGATTCCAGCTTATGGATCATATCCTACTTCAATTACTGACCAAGCTCGTTTGGCGCAACAATTTTCTACAAACTGGTCTTCGGTAGATAAAATGACTTCTCCAAACTACAACTTACAGTTTTCAACTGGGTTTCGTAAAAAAATCAAAACGAGTGAATTTGGTATGATTTCAGCGTTCACTTATAACAGATCGTTCAATTACACTGAAACAATCCGAAGAGGTTACTCAAATGTTGCTGGAAGTAGTTCAACATCACAAATGGATTATGATTATTTGGATAAAAACAATGTTGAGCAAGTTTTAACAGGCTTGTTGATGAATTTTGCTTTAAAAATCAATAAGAACAACAATATTTCATTCAAAAACATTTACAGCATTAATTCGGATGATAAATTCATTGGTCGTACAGGAGTAATCAATCCTTTAGAATCAAATCCAGCGTTATTGCGTTCAAATGCACGTTGGTTTACTTCTAACAACGTCTATTCTAGTCAATTGAACGGAGACCACTTATTAAAAGGTGAAAAAATCCGCATCAACTGGATTGCATCTTACAGTAATGTAAAACGAATCATTCCAAGTTTGAATCGTTCAAGTTATACACGTTTTACCACATTTATTGATCCTTCTAATCCCAATTCTCTAGACACTACATACACTGCAAATATTTCTTTTACAAGTGTAGGTCCAGCGTATGGTGGAGGGATGTTCTTCTCTGAAAACAAAGAAAATTCTTACAATGGAAGAATTGATGCTACTTTTAACATCAAAGACACCAAAAAACTAGAAACTGACATCAAAGTTGGTGTGTACACACAATATAGAAATCGTGAATTTGTTGCACGTCAATTAGGTTATACTAAATACGGTGTTATTGGAGGTAACATCACCTTTAATGACAGCTTACTACTTCTTCCAGAAGATCAAATTTTTGCTCCAGAGAATATGGGCTTGATTCAAGCACCATCAGGAGGTTCAAATGGCGTTGGTGGTTTCAAATTAACAGATGGAACTAAATTTTCAGATGCTTATCAAGCAAACTCTGCGTTGAATGCTGCATATGTTCAATTGGACAATAAGTTTTTTAACTTCCATGTCATCTATGGAGCTCGTCTTGAAAGTTTCAACCAACAATTGAATGCGATTAAAGATGACAACTCTCCATTAGAAATTAACACAACAAAGTTGGATGTTTTACCTTCTATCAATGTTGTTTACGCTTTGAACCAAAAGAACAATATTCGAGGAAGTTTCTCTCAAACCTTGAACCGTCCTGAATACCGTGAACTTGCTCCTTTTGCATTCTTTGATTTTACGACAAATCTAGTAGTCTCTGGTAATGCAAATTTAGAACGTGCAAAAATCGATAATTATGATTTACGCTTTGAAAGCTACCCTGGAAAAGGTCAGTTACTAACTGCTACTGTTTTCTACAAGAAATTTGACAATCCGATAGAACAAGTATCTCGTGCAGATGTTGTTGGTGAGATTTCATTTATGAATGTTCCAACAGCTCAAAACTTTGGTTTAGAATTAGAAGCTCGTTCACAACTTGGGTCTTTATTCAAAGCTGATTCTAATTCATTCTTTAACCACTTAATGGTTTACGGAAATGTAGCAGTCATTCGTTCAAGTGTAGATGTTTCAACTGTAGTTGGATCTGCTTCAGATTCTCGTCCATTACAAGGTCAATCTCCTTATGTGTTCAATGCAGGAATTCAATACATGCATCCAGAATTAAAATTAGGTGCTTCATTGAATTTAAATCGTGTTGGAGAACGCATTGCTATTGTTGGTAACGTAAACGAACCTGATTTATGGGAGAATGCTCGAACATTCATCGATTTTCAAATAACGAAACAATTCTGGCAAGATCGTGCTGAGTTCAAAATCAATTTCCAAAATATTTTAGCACAAGATCAAACATTCTATCAAAACAATGTTCTCACAGAAAATGCAAATGGCTTTAACGCTTTTGTGAATACAATTTTTATTGGCAATAAAAACAACAAAAACGGATTCCAAGAAGGTGTTGATGACCAAGTTTGGAGAACTCGATTTGGACGTACCATTTCTGCATCAATAAGTATCAAACTGTAATTCATAGCTACAGTTTCTTAAAACCCACTTCCAGCTTCAGGAAGTGGGTTTTTTCGTTTAAAAACAAGAATAACCTAAAGTTAACATCACCCCTACTAAACCGATTTTATTCATCTTGGATTAACATACACTTATAGGAAAGATAACCTAAATCTAAGCGTAAAGAAAGCTTGGAAGAGCAACTTTGCATCAGATATAAAGAAAGAAAAAAATGAAAAAAATTTACATGTCGGCAATGTTTGCATCTTTAAGTGCGCTTGCCTTTAGCCAATCATTTTTCACACCTACTAGTTACCGTGGTGCTTTTGCTCCTGCACCAGAAGCAATGTGGACGGACGGATGGACCAATTGGGATCCACAAAACACCAATTATGGTACTCCAAATGTTACAATTACAAACAACATCACTACCAATACAACATGGACAGCAGGAAATGTTTACTTGTTGAGCGGTCAGATTTATGTTAAAAATGGTGCTACCTTGACTATTGAACCAGGTACAGTAATCATGGGGAATAGTGCTATTTTAGGATCTGGACTTTTCATTACTCAAGGTTCAAATCTAATTGCTCAAGGAACAGTAAATGCTCCAATTGTTTTTACTTCTAATCAAGCACCGGGTGCAAGAACTCCAGGAGCTTGGGGTGGAATCATCATCATGGGAACAGCTGCTAACAACCAAATCAATGGTGTTGCAAATATTGAAGGTTTAGCTCCAACTGCTGACACACAATTTGGTGGTGGTTTAAATCCAGATGATCAAGACAACTCAGGTATCTTAACTTATGTTCGTATTGAGTATTCTGGTTATGCTTACCAACAAGATAAAGAAATCAATGCGCTTACATTGGGTTCAGTAGGATCTGGTACTACAATTCACCATATTCAAGTTTCTTTTGGAAATGATGATGCTTTTGAATGGTTTGGTGGAACTGTAAATGCACATCACTTAGTTTCTTACCGTAACTTGGATGATGATTTTGATACAGATTTCGGATACCGTGGTAATGTACAATTTGGTTTAATTGTTCGTGATCCTAACTTAGCTGACAACCCTGCTATTTCAACTTCTGAAGGTTTTGAATCAGATAATGATGCAACTGGATCTGCTGCTACACCTCAAACTTCAGCAATCTTCTCAAACATCACAGCTATCGGTCCATTTAGAGGAACAGTTGGTGCATCAGTAGCTTCTGGTTACAGACGTGCTGCTCGTTTAAGAAGAAATACTGCATTACGTATTTATAATTCTTTGTTCTTAGATTTCAAAAATGGTGTTTTCATTGATAACGCTGCTCCAGGTGCAGAAGCAAATGCAACTAGTGGTTTATTGAAATTCAACAACAACTTGATCGCTGGAAATACTCCAGGTAAAGTGACTGAAAAAATTGGATCTAGTACATTTGCTATCACAACTTGGTTTGCTGCGAACAATAATGACTCTGTTGCTACAACAGCAGGAATTTTAGTAACTCCATACGATTATTTAGCTCCTGATTACCGTCCAGCTGGTGGTTCTATCGCTTTGACGAATGTAAGCTTTGCTGATGCAGTTATCGCTCCATTTGTATTACAAGCACCAGTTGCTACAACAACTTATTCTTATTGTACTGGTGAAACAGCTACACAACTTTCTGCTACAGCTACTGCTGGTAACACATTGAATTGGTACACAGTTGCTTCTGGTGGTTCTGCTACTTCAACAGCTCCAACTCCAGCTACAACTACAGCAGGTACATTTAACTATTATGTTGCTCAAGCAAATGCTGAAGGAACTGAAGGTCCTCGTACAATGATCACTGTTACTGTTAATGCTTTACCAAGTACTCCAGTTGTTACACCTAACGGTCCAACTTCTTTCTGTACAGGTGGTTCGGTTATTTTAACATCTAGTGCAGCTGCAAACTACGATTGGTCTACAAACGCAACGACTCAAGCAATCACTGTTACAACTTCTGGAACTTACGATGTAACTATTACAGATGCGAATGGTTGTTCTGCAACTTCAGCAACAATCAACGTAAACGTTTCAAACGCTCCAACTCCAACTATTCAAATCTCTGGTGCAACAACTGTATGTGAAGGTGACACTGTTACTTTGACTTCATCAACTGGTGATTCTTATGCATGGTCAAATGGTGCTACTTCTCAATCAATTCAAGTAGTTGCAAGTGGAACTTACAATGTTACTACAACAAATACAGATGCTTGTGATGGTGTTGGTCAATCTTCTGATGTGGTTATCACAGTAAATACACAACCAGTTGCTGCAGTAGCTTCTGCTACAGTGAACGGATCTGTTGTAACATTCACTAATGCTTCTGTTGATGCAACAACTTACTCTTGGGATTTCGGTGATTTCTCTTCATCTTCTGCAACTTCTCCAAACCATGCTTATGCTGCAAACGGAAGTTACACTGTAACATTAACTGCAATCAATGGTAACTGTACAGATGACACTACTTTCACAGTAAGCATCACTTTAGGATTGGATGAATTGAGCGCTTTGAATACAGCAAGCATCTTCCCTAACCCAACTTCAACTAACGCTACACTTGCAATTGAATTAACAGAAACAAGTGACATCGCAATTGAAGTAATGAACATGAACGGACAAACTGTTCAAGCAATCAGCAACGAAACATTGCCAATGGGTTCTCATGAATTCACAATCAATACAGTTGATTTCGCTGAAGGAATGTACTTCACTGTTATTCGCTCTGGAAACGCAACTAAAACATTGAAATTGAGCGTTATCAAATAAGCTCCTTTTCGAATACACCGTAAGCGGTACTCTCCCAATTAAAAATTGGGTTGAGTACCGTTTTTTTTTATGCCTCTTGTTGAATGAATTTTGTCAATAAAGCATGTAAAGTACCTAACTCTTCAATGGAAAAATTAGTACTTTCCATCAATGCTTCGGGAATCATACAGGCTTTTTGTTTCATATCAACACCTTTTTGAGTAAGTGTCACCATCACTTTGCGTTCATCCAGGTCTGATCGTTTTCGCTGAATGATTTCCATTTGCTCCATGCGTTTCAAAAGCGGTGTGATGGTACTGGTTTCCAACTGTAAACGCTTGGTAATTTGACCCACGGTTGTTTCCTCTTCTTCCCACAAGACCAATAAGACCAAATATTGCGGATAAGTCACACCTAAGGTTTTCAATAATGGTGTATACGCTTGAACCATGATTCTAGAAGCGGTGTACAAAGGAAAACAGATCTGGTTTTCTAGTTTTAAACTCTCCATTTCAATGCTTGTTTGATATCTTCTTCCATTTTTTCAGGTTGGACAGTAGGCGCATAACGCTTAATCGGTAATCCATTCGCATCAATCAAAAACTTCGTAAAATTCCACTTGATTCGATTGCCAAAAAAACCTCCTAATTTAGATTTCAAATACTTAAAAACAGGATGAGTCCCTGAACCGTTTACCAATACTTTTTCCGTCAATTGAAAGGTCACTCCATGATTGATGCGACAAGTTTCCACCATGGTTTCATTCGTTTCAGGTTCTTGTTTTAGGAATTGTTCACAAGGGAATCCCAAAACCACCAATCCTTGATCTTTATATTGTTGATGCAATCGCTCCAAACCATCAAATTGAGGCGCTAAACCGCATTTTGTAGCTGTATTCACTATCAATACCACTTTCCCTTTCAAATCAGCCATCTGAATGGTTTCACCGGCTGGCGTTTTCACTGTTAAATCATAAAAATTCATCGTCTGTAGTTTTTATATCGTTTTGTATTATATCGTTTGCGATACAAAAATACAAAATCTTTCAATCCATAAACTATTAGTATTTTTAACCATAAAAAAACAACTATGAATATCCTTGCATTTGGAGCTAGTACAAGCAGTACATCGATCAACCAACAATTTGCACATTGGGCAGCACATCAATTGGATGGAATCGTCAACATGATCGATTTAAATGATTTTGAAATGCCGATTTACAGTATTGATAGAGAAACAAATCACGGTATTCCAGAAGAAGCGGAGGATTTTTTAGAAATCATTGAACAAGCGGATTTAATAGTGATTTCCATGGCAGAACACAACGGAAATTTCACTGCTGCATTTAAAAACATTTTTGATTGGGCATCCAGAGCGAATGTGAATCTGTTTCAAAACAAACCGATGTTTTTACTTTCAACATCTCCAGGAGGATTTGGTGGAGGAAATAGCATGCAAGCTGCTTTAACACGTTTTCCAAAGCATGGAGCAACTATTCTTGCACATTTCAGCTTACCTTCTTTCAATGCCAATTTTGAGCAAGGGATTACCAATGATGAATTAAAAGCAAGTTTTGAAGAACAACTAGAAAAGGTGAAAAACCAATTATAATTAAGGGGCTTCGGCTCCTTTTTTTATTTCAAATCCATAAGATCATTGACGCCTACATAACGTTCAGCTGTAAAACCTTCAGCGTATTGAGTTCCAATTCCTCTTCCAAATTCAGCCATTCGACCTCTTAAAAACTCAAAAAACTCTTTTCCTGAAATGGGTGTTTGTGGTTCAGTCGAATTCGGATCCCAAAATTGACTTTTATAGGCTTTGATCGCTTCAAATTTTTGTTCTACAAAATCAGTTACATCCACCACAAAATCAGGCTTGATCATGCGATCTTGAATGTAATGATACACCACTTGTGGACGATAAGCATCTTGCAATGCACCATCCCAAGTTGTTTCAATTTTTTTCAAACCAGCCAAGAAACACGCTTCTGAAACCAAGCTACTCCCCTTTCCATGATCCGGATGGCGATCGGTAATTGCATTTGCCAACACAATTTTCGGTCGAAAACGTCGAATTTGTTCAACAATCAATCGTAGATTTTCTTCTGAATGCGTAAAAAATCCATCAGCCATTTTCAAATTCACCCTTGCATCCAGTTTTAGAATGGCTGCGGCTGCAGCGGCTTCCGAATAACGCGATTCAATCGTACCTCTCGAGCCTAATTCTCCTTGCGTCAAATCAACAACACCAATAGAATACCCCAAAGCTTTATGTTTCAATAAAGTTCCAGCAGCAGAAAGTTCCACATCATCTGGATGTGCTGCAAAGGCAAGAATATCAATTTGTTGACTCATGGTTAAAAATCATTTCGTTGAACTTTCTGGTAGTGATAGTTTCTATAGATTGCAATAAAGGTAAACAAGAAGAATACAATCCCCATTATCCAAACATAACTTGGCAAATTAACGGCTCCATCTCCATTTGCATAAGAATGCAAACCAACTAATATGAAGTTCACTCCAAAGAAGGTAAACAAAATTGCAGTATATCCCCAAAAAGCAGCAATATTATAAGCTAATTTAGATTTTAAACCTGGTAAAAAGCGGAAATGCATGATGATAGCATAAACCAATACTGAAACCAAGGCCCACGTTTCTTTTGGATCCCATCCCCAATATCGACCCCATGATTCATTCGCCCAAATACCGCCAAGGAAAGTACCAATGGTCAACATGAACAAACCAATTGTCATGGTCATTTCTGAAACATAAGATAATGTTGTAATCGCTTTGTTTGTTTTAACACCATTTGCATTCGATCTTACAACAAATAAGACCAAATTGATCAATCCGATTATACATGAAAGGCCTAGAAAAGCATAACTTGCAGTAATGATCGCTACATGTATCATTAACCAATAACTTTTCAATACAGGTTGTAAAGGTGTAATTTGGGGATCTAATAAATTCAAATCAGACACCATTAACATTGCACCCGATAAAATGGCAGCTAAACCTAATATCACATAATGGAATCGGGCAAACAGTAAACCAACTAATACCACAATAAATGCAATATACACCAAGGCTTCATACCCATCACTCCAAGGAACGTGACCTGAAACATACCAGCGCATTCCTAAACCAGCTCCATGGTAAACAAATATAAACGCCATCAATCCAAAAAGAATCTTTCGTATGATATTGACAGTTTTTTCAAAACGCACAGATGATTTTCCTAACACATGAACAAAAAACACAATAATCAGAATTAAACCTAAAAGGAAATAGGTACGTTCTGCATTTTTGAAAATGTTCATTTTATTGTAGTAAACCTCTACTTTTACATGTGTTTCACTTGGCAAAATGGATGCTGGAGCAATCGAACGTTGTTTTTCTTTCAACGTTTTAAGTAATGAATTGGATACTGAATAATTACTTTGTTCTACAGCACTTTTATTCAATGAACTGATGTATTCCAAAGCCAATTTACTCGTTAAAGTATCTTTTTGAATCAACATTTGATCAAAAGGCATGAACCACATGTTCCCTTTATCTCCTTTAAGTGGAATGATTTTCATGTATTGCCAATTCACAACACCTAAAAACACTTGGTGCTTTTCTCCTAATTTGATTAACTTTTTTTCATATTCACTTTGACGTGATTCTTGTTTGCGCAATGCAGCATTGTAATCATTTAGCCATTTAAAAGAACCATCGTTTGCAGTAATTTCTCTAAACGATACCCTGTCATTTAATTTCAAACGCTCTCTCAAAGCTGTAGGAACGTAAATCACTTTCTGATCTACCCAATGATCTGGATACATGTGCATCGAAAGAATGTTTTGGACGGCATTGCGATCCTGAAATTTGTTCGAACGATTCAACTTCACCAATAAATCGGTACAAACGGTATGTAAAGGAACAATTCGTCCATTAAAATCTTGTACCAACAAACTTGCTACTTCATCGCTGTGTTCTTTGGATATGAAGCGAACAAGTGGTTTTTGTTTTGTTACTGCAGCTTGATTTGTCGAATGGTTGTGATTGTGTTCGTGCGAATGCTGATTTTGTCCAAATAAACTAAAATACAAAAATGTAAACAGGAATAAAGACAAAGTATTCATTGACGATAGCATCTTTTTAATCACAATTCTAAAGCGAGAAATAGGCGCAAACAAACTCATGATCATTCCAATAGTCATCAACAAATAACCTAAATAAGTCACATTTGTACCCAATGCATCGTGATTGACACTCAAAATCGTTCCTTTTTCATCTTGATCATAAGCTGACTGAAAAAAGCGATACCCTTCATAATCCATTACGTGATTCATAAAAATACGACGTTCTTTTTGAGGTCCTTTCTTCATATCTACGACTTGTAATATACTAGCAAAAGAAGAAGCCATGCTTGATCCTGGATAACGATCCAATTGGAAATCAACACACTTCATCCCAAAAGGAATTTCAATTTTCTTACTTCCATACTCCATGTGGTAGTTCAAGCCATTGAATTGAAAGAACTCTGGAGTTGGCATTTCGCGCATTCCTCCTTCTAGTGTAACAATTTTGGATTGATTGCCATCGGTTATCTTCACCGTCAAGTAATCTTTACCCACATCTTTTTTCCCAGAAGGAACCAATTCACGTCCTGCATTTGGAATTTCTTGTTTGAATACGAATTGAGCTCCAGCAATTTGATACAAGGTTGTGGTTGCAAAAGGCACTTCTTCGCCAGCAGCAACACGCACATAGGCTGAATCAGATGGCATTTGTCCTGTTTGACGTGCTTTCTGCATCTCTTTCATAGGAATGAATTGCATCGGCATTGAAGGACGAATCATCAATTTCCCGTTCTTTTTAAAAACGTTTACACCATCCACTTTTGCATCCGAAAACGCAACTGCTAAATTGCCTAATTGGAAAATTTCTCCCGTTAAGACATAATTGGATTTCATTCCATCCGTAACAATGTCAAGAGCTGAAGTCTTGTATTTGGGATCCAGTTTAAGTGAATCAATGTGTTTGGATTTAAAATCCACGTATTCGATTTGAATGTCATTCTTGTGATTCGGCAACCACAATTCCAAGTCGGCATTGTTGTTCCAATAACTTTCCGCCATGAATGCTTTGGTATCATTCGTAGCTTGCATTTTTCCATCGTTGATGCGCACCCATAAATAAGGATCTGCAGAATACATGATATTAGATGTCTCACCTTCACGAATGGGCATGGAACCTTCAAAACTGAAATAACGCGTAATTCCCGCTCCGATAATGATCACAATAAACGAAAGGTGAAACATGAGAATCGCAATTTTTTCGCGTTTCCACATTTGGTAACGGAAAATATTGGCAATTAAACTGATGCACAAGTACACCAATAAAAGTTCAAACCATTTCGCATTGTAAATCCACAATTTAGCTGCCTGTACATTTTCATTGGATTCAATAAATGTTGCTCGAGCAATTGCTACTAAAAAGATCAGTAAGCCTACTGCCATGGCACGCATCGAAAAGAGGGCGTTTGCTAATTTTTCCATCGAAAGGAGTTCTAAGAATTTGGGTACAAAAATACACAAAACAAAACGGAAAACCCCGAAAAAGGAAAGGAATAAATCGTTAATGAAATATGTTAAAATATGACAAAAAAAAAGAGCCTACTGCAAAAGTAGACTCTCAAATATCTGAATAATCTAGGATTAATCTTCGATAGCAATTGGAACTAAAATACGTCCGCAATGCTCACAAACAATCACTTTACGTTTTGTTTCGATGTCTAATTGACGTTGAGGTGGGATTTTATTGAAACATCCTCCACAAGAATCACGATCTACACCTACAACAGCCAAACCGTTTTTCGCATTTGTACGCAAACGATCGTAAGCAGCAATTAAACGAGCATCGATAGCAGCTTTCGCTTTTTCAGATTGAACCACTAAAGTCTCTTCTTCTTTTTGCGTTTCACCAATGATTTCATTCAATTCGCCTTGCTTTTCTTTCAAATCGCCTTTACGCATTTCCAAACGCTCTTTCGCTTCGTCTAAAACTTCTTTCTTAGAAGCAATTTTAGCTTTCGCTTCTTTGATACGTTTGTCGTGCAACTTAATTTCCAAATCTTGGAACTCAATTTCTTTCGCCAAAGATTCGAACTCACGATTGTTTCGAACATTGTTTTGCTGTTCTTTGAACTTCACGATCGCTGCTTCTGCTTCTTTCATGGCATTTTTACGGTCAGACACATCTGTATCTAACTCTTTTGCCTCTTCTTGCATCTTCTTGATACGTGTTTCAAGACCTTCAATCTCGTCTTCTAAATCTTGTACCTCTAAAGGTAATTCACCGCGTACGGTTCTGATTTTATCGATTTGAGAATCAATTTTTTGCAATGCATACAATGCATCCAATTTTTCAGCAACTGTTGTTTCTTTTGTACTTGCTTTTGCAGCCATACTATTAGAGATAATTTATCGGATTCGTACTCACATTCGTTAAACGAACCGCGAAAGTAGTAAAATTTTTCGTCAGATGCCACACTAACCACTCAGAAGTATACTGTTCTGATTCAAAATGGCCAATATCGGCAATAATTAATTGTTCTTCAGCATCAAAAAACTCATGGTATTTAAAGTCTGCTGTGATGAAAATGTCTGCTCCTTGTTGTTTAGCATCGTTCAATAAAAAACTGCCTGATCCTCCACAAAGTGCAACGCGTTCAATCAGATGCTTACAAATTGACGTATAGCGAATGCTTTCACATTGAAAACGTTCCTTGATCAAACGCAAAAAGTCCATGGCTTCCATTGGTTGCTCCAATTCACCAATAATTCCACTTCCTAAATAATCATGTTTATTGGTTAGAGGTGTGATTTCATGTGCCACTTCTTCATAAGGATGTGCTTGTTTCATTGCTTTCAACACTTTAGACAACAAATGTTTTTCTACAATCACCGAAATGCGTTCTTCGTTAACTGTTGTCAAATCATTTTGCTGTCCAATTGCAGGATTTGATCCTTCCAAAGGTTTGAAACGACCTTCTCCTTCCACCGAAAAACTACACGAATCGTAATCACCGATTTGTCCAGCGCCTGCTTTTGCTAATGCCACACGAAGTGTTTCTGCATTTTCTTTCGGAACAAAAACGGTCAATCCAAACAACACCGCCTCTTTTGGAGCTAAAATCTGTTGTTTTACCAAACCTAATTTATTCGCAATGATATGGTTTACCCCAAAGCGGTAATTATCCAAATTGGTATGTATCGCGATTAAGGCAATTTTGTGTTCGATGGCTTTAATAACAGTTCGTTCGATGTAATTGGAACCCGTCAACCGTTTTAATCCTTTAAAAATGATTGGATGATGTGTTACAATAACATTGGCTCCTTGATCGATGGCCTCATCCACAATGCTTTCAATACAATCCAAAGCTACGAGTACACCTGTCACTTCCCAATTGGGATTCCCCACCAACAAACCAGAATTATCATACGATTCTTGGTATTGAAAAGGTGCGGTTTCTTGTAAATAATCCACAATATCTTGTACGCGAGCCATGCTTGTAAACTTTGATGGTAAAGTTAGCCTTTTTAAGCAATTATCGTAAAAACTATCGCACCTGATTTTTATCACATGGATAACTGATTTACATCATGTTTTTAACCGTCATTTTCAAGTACATTTGTACTGTAAGATTTTACAATCAAAACAAGTAACAAAAACCGAATGAGTATGTCAACGAACGAAACAATTTACAAGCAACACGAAGAGAATACGGAATGGATCAAGAAATTGGATTTTTACAAAGATGAGATCACTATTTTGAAAGGACGTTTAGAGGAATTAGCTTCTAAAAACAATGACAAAGAGGTCTTAGCTTTTGTTGAATCCTACCAAAACAGATTCATTATTCAACGTAATAACATTGATGAGATTTCTCACAAAGTGAAAGAAAATGAGCAATCCTTGATCAATGAAATTAAAAGCAATCCTGTAGCGGTAGACCATCGCAAGACGGAATACCATGCTGAAGAAAAAGATTTAGTTGAAAGTTTTGAGAAAAACTTTAATGATATGAGAGACGAATTCAATCGCTTCTCTGCTAAGTGGATGTAAAAAACATTTTTAGTACCACTATTTAAATTTTTAGGTTCGCATTGCTCGTTTGTTTAAATGGCAATGTTAGTTTGCAGTTTAGTTTAGAAATCAGTCAAGGAACTAGCCGACTTATGCTCGTGAGAGCGGAAGTGGTTGTTGAAATGCATAAGTCGACACAGTTCTCTTGACTGATTTTTTCTATTTTTAGACCATGGAACAGTTCCGCATTTTGCTTCTCCCCTTTTCATGGATCTACAGCATCGTCCTTTGGATACGCAATTTGATGTATGATTGGAACTGGAAAACCACTACTTCTATTCAAGGAAAATCCATTTGCATTGGAAACATAACTGTTGGTGGAACAGGAAAATCGCCTTTAACAGCTTACATTGCAACTCAATTAAAAGATTTTAAGCCCGTTATTCTTTCAAGAGGTTACGGTAGAAAAACAAAAGGTTTATTGGAAGCCAACCCCAAAACAACAGTGAATGAATTAGGTGACGAACCCTTCATGTATTGGAAACAATTTTCAGAACAAGTACCAGTTGTTGTAGCAGAAAAACGGTTGATTGGTGTAGAACATATCTATCAAAACCATCCCAACTCCTTGATTTTGCTCGACGATGCCTTTCAACACCGAGCCGTAAAAGCAGGTTTAAACATCGTTTTGATGACCTACAATCGACCTGTATTCAATGATTTCACATTCCCAGCTGGCAATCTTCGTGAACCCAGAGCAGGCATGAAACGCGCACAGATTTGTGTGGTAACGAAATGTCCTGAACAGCTAACCGAAGCTGATAAATCGAAATTTTACAACAATATACCACTTCCAAAAGCACAAATTTTCTTCACTTCGATTGTATATGGCGACAAAAAAGGGCTTTTTGGTGAAGAATGGAAAAATTTTCAACAAATAATCCTTGTTACAGGGATTGCACAACCCGAGCCACTAAAACGTTTTTTACAAGGAAATGCAGCAGTAGAAAGCATTTCTTTTCCAGATCACCACGATTTTACTGCAACAGATATTCAACACATTCAGCAAAAAGTTGCTACTTTTGCTGCGCTGCAAACGGCAATTGTCACAACAGAAAAAGATGCTGTGCGCTTGATGGAATGGAAACAGGAATTGAGCAAAATAGGTGTCCCAATCTTTGTACAACACATGAGTTTGCACTTTGATAGAGAACAAGATTTTAACGATTTACTTAGAACGTATGTTACTACAACAAATGAAGGAAGCCGTTGAGTTTATCAACTCACGCACACAAGTTAAACCAAGTATCGGTATCATCCTAGGAACAGGATTGGGCGGATTGGTAAAAGAAATTGAAGTCATTGACGAGATTCCTTACCAAGACATTCCTCATTTCCCAGTTTCAACAGTGGAAAGCCATTCTGGAAAATTGATTTTTGGTAAATTGGGTGGAAAATCAGTTGTAGCAATGCAAGGTCGTTTTCATTACTACGAAGGCTACACGATGCAACAAGTTACATTCCCAGTTCGTGTGTTCAAATCTTTAGGCATTCACCAATTGTTTGTGAGCAACGCTTCAGGAGGTGTGAACCCGGATTTTGAAGTAGGTGAAATCATGATCATTGATGACCACATCAACTTGTTCCCTGCGCACCCATTGATTGGTAAAAACTACCCAGAATTAGGACCACGTTTCCCAGACATGTCGGATCCATACGATGCTGGAATGATTGAATTGGCAAAAAAGATTGCTGCAGATAATAACATCAAAGTTTCAGTTGGAACCTACGCTGCTTTAACTGGACCAACGTTGGAAACTCCAGCAGAATACGGATATGTTCGTGCAATTGGGGCAGACGCTGTTGGTATGTCAACGATTCCAGAAGTAATTGTAGCACGCCACATGGAAATTCCTTGTTTCGCTATCTCTATCATCACTGATTTAGGTGTACATGGAAAAATCCAAAAAGTGAGCGTACAAGACGTAATCGACGTAGCTAGCCGTCAAGAGCCAAAAATGACATTGATCATGAGTCAATTGATTGCTCAGTTGTAAGCTATAAAGACAAGATATACTTAAAAAAAGCAACTTTCGGGTTGCTTTTTTTGTGGAATGTATTGAACTAATTTGAAAGAATTAGAAAACACTTTTACCAATTATTCTAAAAAAGAAGTCCAATCACCTCCATATTCGGCGAAAAATGGCGAAATTTGCCACTTACATGAATACAACTATGTCAACACGCGATAAATACGAGGTAGTTATTGGTTTAGAAGTCCATGCGCAATTGTTAACTAAAACAAAAGCCTATTCTTCTGATATCAATGAATACGGTTCTCATCCCAATACCAACATCAGTGTGATTACGCTTGGTCATCCCGGAACGCTTCCAGTGATGAACAAAAAAACCATTGAATACGCTGTTAAATTAGGTTTAGCATGTGGTGCTACGATTGCAAAAGATCAACACTTTGCTCGTAAAAACTACTTCTATCCGGATTTACCAAAAGGTTATCAGATCACACAAGATACAACGCCTATTTGTACAGGTGGAGCTATTTTCATCAAAGATGAAGCTGGTAATGAGAAGAAAATTGGTTTGACACGAATCCACATGGAAGAAGATGCTGGAAAATCCATTCATGATGTAGATGTTTTTGACACTTTGGTGGATTTGAATCGTGCGGGAACGCCACTTTTAGAGATCGTATCTGAACCGGATTTACGTTCTAGTCAAGAAGCTTACAACTACCTCACAGAAGTACGTCGTTTGGTGCGTTACCTTGATGTGTGTGATGGAAACATGGAAGAAGGTTCACTTCGTTGTGATGCAAACGTTTCTGTGCGTTTAGTTGGTGCTGCTGAGTTTGGAACCAAAGTAGAGGTGAAAAACATGAACTCTATTCGCAACGTACAACGCGCGATTGAATTTGAAGTGGAACGTCAGATTGAAGCTTTGGAAAAGGGTGAGAAATTGTACCAAGAAACACGCAGTTTTGATGCTTTGAAAGGCATTACCATTTCCATGCGTTCGAAAGAAGCCGCAAATGATTACCGTTATTTCCCTGAGCCAGATTTGCAACCGATTGTGGTAGATGAAGTCTATATCGGACAGATCAAAGCAAAAATGCCTGCACTTCCTCGTGAATTGTTTGACAAATATACCAAAGAGTTGAGCTTATCGGATTACGATGCTGGAATTTTAACCGATACGAAAGCCATTGCCTTGTATTTTGAAGGAGTGATTGAACATACGAAAAACTATAAATCAGCAGCCAATTGGGTCATGGGAGATGTGAAATCTTATTTGAACCAAAACGGTTTGGAAATGGAGCAATTCCCTATTTCTGCTTTGCAATTAGCGAATGTCATTAACCTGATTGAAAGTGGAAAAGTATCGCATTCTGCAGCATCTCAAAAATTGTTTCCTGTATTATTGGAGCAACCGGAGAAAAACGTTGAGACCTTAGCGAATGAATTGAACATCATCCAAGAATCAGATGAAAACAGCTTGAAATCAATTATTTTGGATGTCTTCAAGCAACATCCGGATGAAACTTCACGTTTTAAAGCAGGAGAAAACCAATTGACAGGATTTTTCATGGGACAAATCATGAAAGCTTCTGGTGGAAAGGCCGATCCGAAAGCTGCTAGCGGTTTATTACGACAACTTATTCAAACAATTTAAACTTATGCGTTATTTATTCGCACTACTTCTTTTAGTTGGATTTACTTCTTGCGGAAGCGATGAAACTAAAACGGAAGATGGCTTAGATGCAAATTTTCACATTGAAGGACAAATCAAAGGTGCTTCGATGCTAAAAATCAAGATTGAAGCGCAATCAGAACAAGGTGTTATTCCTGTTGCTGAAACAATGACTGACATTGATGGTCGTTACAAAATCAATGGAAACATCCCTGGAATGGGCTTATACACGATGACTGTTGGAAAAGACAATCGCAATGCTATCGCTTTGCCTTTGGACATCAACGATAAGGTTGTGGTGAATGGAAATGTAAAAACATTCAGTGTAGCTCCAGTTATTTCAGGTACAAAATGGGCTCAACCATTGATGACGTATATGAAGTTATTCAATGACTTTGCTAAGAAACAAATGGATTTAATCCCTAAAGAGACTGATCCATCCAAGCAAATGGCACTCTTTTTAGAATTGAAGAAACCAATTGATGCTTACGTTCAAAAGCAAGTAGCAAAAGATCCTGGAAACGCTGTGAATATCATTTTCACGAGTACCATCTTGCCTTCACCAGATATGGGTTTCAACAATTGGGACCCCAAGAATTTGGACTTATTGAAAAAAATGTCGCAAGCATTTCAAAAACAACATCCTGAGTCTCCAATTACACGTGCATTGTTAGATCAAACAGCAGTTATTGAGACGGAATACCAAAAACACCTTGAAATGAGCTCAGGTTCAATGTCAGCTCCTGAAATCGCTTTGAAAAATCCAAATGGCACAGAAATGCGCTTATCCAATTTAAAAGGGAAAGTGGTTTTGGTAGATTTTTGGGCTTCTTGGTGTCAACCTTGTAGAAAAGAAAACCCAAATGTGGTGCGTTTGTATAAAAAATTCAAGTCAAAAGGATTTGAAGTATTCAGTGTTTCATTGGATCAAGATCCAAAAGCTTGGAAAGATGCAATCGCTAAAGACGGTTTAGAATGGCCCAATCATGTATCAGATTTGATGGGTTGGCAAACACCACTTGTTCAACAATTCGGATTCCAAAGTATTCCTTATACCGTGTTATTGGATCGCGAAGGAAAGATCATTGGTGTAAGTCTTCGTGGAGAACAGTTGGAACGAAAATTGGAAGAAGTCCTGAACTAAAAAAAACATATGAAAGCATTTACACTCATTTTATTCTTTGTTAGCTCATTCATCGCATTTGGTCAGCAACCGATTACGGTCAAAGTATCTGGAAATATATTCAACACAAAACGTGATTCTGTTTACATTTCACAGTATTATAACAATACTTACACCGATTTCTTAAGAGGTCGACTTGATAAAAAAGGGAATTACACATTGACAGGGAAATTACCATACAAAGATTATTATGTCTTGAGAGTTGGTCGTCAACACGTACACGTGATTTTGAAAGATGGAAGTGATATCAAATTAAACGCTGACGGAAAAAGCATTTTTGCTTTCCATACCATTACCGGTTCAGATGAAAGTATTGCGATCAATGAATTCGTGAATGAATTACAGATTTTCAACGCCAAACGCGATTCTGCAGCAGCAATGATCAAACGCAATCCTGAAAACAGTCAGGCTATCAATCAAAGCTTACAACAGGTTTACTTACAATTCACTTCTTTTAGAACATCATTTGTTGCCAGAAACCCCAATTCTCCTGCTCTACTTCCAGTAATTTCTACTTTGGATTTAAACAAAGAATTTACTACTTACGAAGCAGTTGTCAAACAACTAACAGAATGTTTTAGCGGTTCTCCCAATATTGAAGCGGTTAAAAATGAATTCGTTCAAAACAAAAAACGAATGGAGTCGATGAATTTCTTGGCTCCTGGAAAAGAGGCTCCTGTTTTTACGCAAAATGACATCAATGGCAAACCTTTATCTCTAGCAGATTTAAGAGGAAAAGTTGTTCTATTGGATTTTTGGGCGTCTTGGTGCGGACCGTGTAGAAAAGAAAATCCAAACGTTGTTGCTTTGTACAAAAAGTATCAAGATGCTGGATTCACTGTAATGAGTGTTTCATTAGATGATAACAAAGCAGCGTGGTTAGCAGCTATTCAAAAAGATGGGTTGATTTGGCCCAATCATGTTTCGGATTTAAAAAAATGGTCGAATGAAGCCTCTAAATTGTATCAAGTTTCGGGAATTCCTTTTACTGTTTTAATTGATCGAGAAGGAAAAATCATCGACACCAAATTACGTGGAATAGAATTGGAACAAGCTCTAAAAACCATTTTTGGATTCTAACATGACAATCCCCGAAGGAAAACGCATTTATTTTTCATCCGATTTCCATTTGGGTGTTCCGAAAGGAAAAGCAACTCGCGACCGTGAACAATTGATCATTGATTGGTTGAATGTCATCGAACACGATGCGCATGAAATTTTCCTAGTTGGTGATATTTTCGATTTCTGGTTTGAATACAAACATGCCATTCCAAAAGGTTTTGCTCGCTTTCAAGGAAAAATTGCAGCACTAGTTGACAAAGGAATTAAAGTCCACTTTTTTACTGGCAATCACGACATGTGGATGTTTGATTACTTCAGTGAGGAACTAGGAGTTCAAATGCATCGAGAACCCATCGAAGTGGAGTGGAATGGTAAGAAATTACTCATTGGTCACGGAGATGGATTGGGTCCTGGAGATTACAAATACAAATTCATCAAACGCGTTTTCGCAGCCAAATGGTCGCAATGGTGTTTTGCACGTTTACATCCCAATTTCGGTATTGGATTAGCTAATTTTTTCTCTCGAAAATCGCGCGCTGCAACGGGAGATGAAGATTCAGTATTTCTAGGAGAAAACGGCGAATGGTTGATTGTTTATTGCAAAGAATACCTTCAAAAAAAACACCAAGATTTTTTCATCTTTGGTCACCGCCATTTACCGATGGACATTCAACTGAATCCAACTTCTCGCTATATCAACTTAGGTGAATGGTTCAATTACTGCACTTATGGTGTGTTTGACGGGAAGGAAATGCAATTGTTGTCATTCAAGGAAGATATCTCTGTAAAAGAGAACTGAAACTGAGATTGATCCCTCGTCTCTTTGAGGAGAACGAATTTGTTACTTTTTATCAGTAACTCATCCAAAGTAAATTTTACACTCGAGATAGGAATCCTCTTTTATTGTTCAACCCCTTCGGGGTTGCTTAGAGACATATATTGTCTTCAACTGCGAATTGCATTCACAGTTGAAGTGTTGAACCCCGCTGGGGTTCCAAAGGTGATTTAAACTTTACCCAAAAAGGGGAAAACCATCTCTTGCTGTGTATTGATTACTTATAAATCAAAACCAACAACAATGGTGTCAAAGGAATTCTACCTTTACCCTGAAAGGGTAAAACAATCTCAGCTGCGAGTTGCACTCGCAGCTGAATGATACGAACGAACAACTACCTCGTAGGGGTAGAACCTTTTTCATTCCAAGTATTCAGGAGCATATTCAACATCAAATGTTTCCAACATTTCAATCATTTCATCTTTTGATTGCTTTTTAGCATGATGTTTCTCTTGATTTTCAACGTATTT
>JADLGD010000079.1 GCA_020849495.1 Fluviicola sp. | reverse complement strand
TAGTGTGAGATGTGTTACCATGTATTTTGAGATAGATAATAACTTGTATCAATCTAATGGAAATAATACAACTACAACTACCAACTGGATGACTTCTGTTTTTAACAATGTCAAATCATTATATGAGCAAGATGGTATAACAGTTTCATTGAAATCAATGTTCATTTGGACAACTCAAGACCCTTATGATGGAATAGGAACTTCTTCTTCATCTTACTTGTATAAGTTCAATGAGGTGAGACCTATTTTTGATGGAGATGTTGGACAATTAGTTGGAATTGATCCAGGAGGATTGGGAGGAGTTGCTGTTGGGATAAACGGATTGTGTTCACAAAATAATTTTAGTTATTCTGATGTTAATTTTTCATATACAAATGCACCATATCCAACTGTTCCTACTTATTCTTGGACAGTTCAAGTAATTACTCCTGAATTTGGTCACTTATTAGGTTCTAGACACACTCATTCTTGTGCTTGGAACGGAAACAATACAGCTATTGATAATTGTGCATCGTCTGCATGAGGTTCTTCAGCAGAAGGTTATTCTTGTAGAACTACACCTTTAACTATTCCTTCAACAACTACACAAGGGACTATAATGAGTTATTGTCACTTAGTTAGTGGTGTGGGAATTAAATTTAGTAACGGATTTGGTACACAGCCTAAAAACGCCGTTTTAACAGCTGTAAATAATGGTCCTTGTTTGAGTACAGATTGTATCAATACATGTATTAACACAATTTCTTCTATATCGGTGAATAATGTAGGAACAGATACAGCAACTGTAAGTTGGATTGATTCTGGAACATTTACTGCTTGGAAAGTTAGAGTTTATCCATTTGGAGGAACACCTGGAAGTTGGGTTTCTGTTACAACAAATAATTATGTTGTAAATGGTTTAAATCCTAATTCATATTATGTGGCAGAAATAAGCCCAAGTTGTTCTGCTGGTCTTGAAATTGGAGGTAGAGAATTGATTTTTGTAACTGCAGCTAATTTCTGTAGTGGAATACAATTTACTGATTCAGGAGGTGCAACAGGAGATTATACTAATATGGAAACTGTTGTTAGAACCATTATTCCAGATGTTGCAAACAATGAAATTGTATTGACCTTTTCGGCATTTTCACTTGAGGTAGATTATGATTATTTATATGTTTATGATGGAAATTCAACTGCTGCACCATTAATGAATCCAGGTGGTGCTACTGGAACAGATATTCCTGGTCCGTTTGTTTCTTCAGCAACAGATGGTTCTTTAACCGTTAAGTTTTATTCTGATCAAGGAGTAATTGACAGTGGGTTTGTTGCAACAATTACTTGCTCGCCAAGATTAAATACTAACAGTAACAATTATATTGATTTTAGTTATTATCCAAATCCATCTAATGGAAAGGTTACAATCAATTCAAAAACAGCTATCAATCAAATCCAAGTTTATAATGTTACCGGACAATTATTGTTAGATAAAAACTTGAATTAAACTACAACTAATGTTGATATTTCAGCTTTTGCACAAGTAACTTATTTCTTCAAATTGAAGTTTGATGGCGATAAAGAAGCTAATTTCAAAGTACTAAGAAGATAACAATATCTTTAAAACAAACAAAAAGCCATCTAAATCAGATGGCTTTTTTTTATATTCTGTTCATTAATTCCAAAGCTTTGTTTATTGATTTCACATTTTCAAAAGTCAACAATAAACGCAGTCCGTTTTTGGTTTCTTTTTCTTTCATTTTGCATAGGCTGCTGTTCATTTGAACAAACTGAACCATTTTCATAAAACGATTCGATTGATAGAAGTCGCTTTGTTGGTCGCCTACAAAATAGCCTACCATTTTTCCTTGTTTCATTACTAATTTCTCGATTCCGATAGCAGTTGCTTTCCATTTAATTCGGATGCTGTTTAGTAAGGCATTAGCTTCTTTTGGCAAAGCTCCAAATCGGTCGATTAATTTCTGTTCGAATACTTGTAATGCTTCTTCGTTTTTAATCAAACTCAATTCGTTGTATAAGTTCAAACGCTCGGTAATATTATTGATGTATTCGTCAGGAAATAGCAATTCAAAATCGGTGTCGATTTGTAAATCTTTTACGTATTCTTTGGTTTCGATGTCGTTTTCTGTTGGATACAAATCTTTGAATTCATTTTCTTTCAACTCCTCAATGGCTTCGTTCATGATTTTTTGATAGGTATCAAATCCAATGTCATTGATGAATCCACTTTGTTCTCCGCCCAATAAATCTCCGGCACCACGAATTTCTAAATCTTTCATGGCAATGTTAAATCCGCTTCCTAATTCAGAAAATTGTTCTAAAGCATGAATACGTTTTCTTGCATCATCGGTCATGGCAGAATAAGGTGGCGTGATGAAATAACAAAACGCTTTTTTATTACTTCTTCCCA
The DNA here is from genome assembly GCA_020849495.1 of Fluviicola sp. Lineage (GTDB taxonomy): Bacteria > Bacteroidota > Bacteroidia > Flavobacteriales_D > Crocinitomicaceae > Fluviicola. The sequence continues at coordinate 519 of JADLGD010000079.1, read as the reverse complement.
CACGACCACGCATTTGATGCAAATCAGACAAACCAAAATTATTGGCATTATTAATGAAAATTGTATTAGCATTTGGCACATCCAAACCACTTTCAATAATCGTTGTGGCTACTAAAACATCAAATTCGCCATTCATGAAAGCCAACATTAATTCTTCTAGTTTTTTACCATCTAATTGTCCGTGACCAATTCCAACTCTTGCATCTGGAACCAATCGTTGAATCATTCCGGCAACTTCCTTGATGTTTTCAATTCTATTATTGATAAAAAACACTTGTCCGTTTCTTTGAATTTCATACGAAATAGCATCGCGAATTAACTCTTCGTGAAAACGAACCACATGGGTTTCAATTGGATATCTATTGGGAGGCGGCGTTGTAATTACTGATAAATCACGAGCAGCCATCAAAGAAAATTGCAACGTTCTTGGAATTGGCGTCGCCGTTAAAGTCAACGTATCCACATTGGCTGAAATCGTTTTTAGTTTGTCTTTTACGTTTACACCCAATTTTTGTTCTT
>JADLGD010000078.1 GCA_020849495.1 Fluviicola sp. | reverse complement strand
TTGACAACACGTCAAACAACAGATGATTTTACGCAATGGTGTTATGTGAATTTGCGCAAAGACGAGATGCGTTTCATGGATTTGATTGGAACAAAATACTTCCGTCAGAATCAATTGAATGAAGCACTGAATTATTTCGAACAAGTAAACGATACCTTGTGGAAGTCAGATTATACTTCTTTCAATGAATACTTGGATAAAGATCCATTCTCCAATGATTTCTATGGTCGTTATACAGAATCGCATCAAAAAGAGATTCAGAAAACTTATACAAAGCCTCAATTGGTAAAAGAAATGCTGCATTGTTTGGATAAAATCAACCAAACTTCTGGCAATGAAAAAGCAAAATATGCTTTCCGTTTGGGGAATTGTTACCGCAACATGACCTATTACGGAAATGCTTGGATGATGCGTCGTTATTTCTGGTCAGGATACGCTCGCTTATCAGGTTTGGAAGACGATGAAGAGTATTACCATGCGAACATGGCGCAGAAGTATTACTTGATGGCAAGTGAAGCGGCTACCAATTCGAAGTTTTCGGCTTTGGCATTAACAATGGCAGCAAAATGTGAACAATACGGTTTGTTGTTTGACATTGATGCAAATTGGCGTTCGGATGATGAAGAAGTTGCAGCATTTAAGCTGAATAAATACTACAAACGTTTGATGAAAGAATATCCAGATGATTATGATCAACTGGTACATTCATGTGATTACATGCCGGATTATTTTTCTTCAATCAATTAAACGCTTCGAAACGTCCATTGTAATATCAATGCAGTGGACGTTTTTTAATCATTCCGCCACGCGTATCATTGATGGTTTGTTGGATAACAAATGCTTCTGGATCTATTTTTTCGATTTCTAGTTTCAATTTTTGGACTTCCAAACGCGTCACAACAGAGTAGAGGATTTTTCGTTCTTCGGTTGTCTTTCCTTTTTTGCCGTAACCACCTTCACCTTTGTAAACCGTTACAGCCATTCCAAGATTTTCAATGATTGCATTGTGAATGAGGTCTGCATGTTCCGAAATAATGGTGACACCAATGTATTCTTCAATTCCAGTTACAATAAAATCAACCGTTTTTGAAGCTGCCAAATAGGTCAACATGGAATACATAGCCGTTTCTAGATTGATAACAAAAGCGGCAGTGATGAACAACAACACATTGAAAAGGGCAATGAAATCTCCGACTGACAAGCTACTGTTTCTACTTACGGCAACAGCGAGTACTTCTGTTCCATCAATTACAGCTCTTCCTCTCATTGTTAACCCAATTCCTGCTCCTAGAAAAAAGCCACCGAAAATGGAAATGAGAAGCGGATCTTTTGTTATGACTGGAAAATTGACATAATGAACCGTTATCGCTAAAACAACCACGGCAACTGCTGTCTTTAAAGCGAAACCTGAACCAATCTGTTTGTTTCCCAAGAAAATAAAAGGTGCATTGATCAGTAGAATGGAGATTGAAATATCGATGTCAAACAAACGATTGATCATCAAAGAAATTCCTGTAACGCCGCCATCCAGAAAATCATTGGGCAACAAGAATCCTTTCAATCCAATGGTGGCCATTGAAATTCCTGCAATGATAAAAACAAGTGATTTTAAATTGTCGAATAATAAAAGTCGTTCTAGTCTGAGGTTTTCGCGTAAGCTTGTTTTTGGAGACATTCGTTGAATTTTGAATTGCTTGAAAATACGGATAATCTCTTAAAATCTAGAATTAACTCAAGCGAGGAGTTTTGATTTAACTTTTTTTCAAGAAAAAAGCCATCAGTTATTTACCGATGGCTTTTGAAAAATTAGTGTGCCTCATCTTCCGGATCAGGAGGGAAGAGTTTTGGAGCATTTTGTATTTTTTGTAAACGATCTAACATGTCTTCTAATTGAGAAATGGTCAATTGTTTACCTATGATTTTTTTGTCTTTATCCAATACGAAAATTCGCGGTGTTGCATACAAATCATACGTATCATGATAATTCAAAGATTCCAATGTGGTGTATTTCAACAAAGGACGAGCATCCAACATTGCTTGTTCGTACAAGGTTTTAGTTAAACCAACATTGATGAACGACAATTTGTTATCGCGAATGAATTTTTTCCACTTTTCAAAGTCTTCTCCGTTTGCTTTTCCAACAGCGAAGATTTCAACGTTACGTGCTTTTAATTTCTCTTCGTATAACTTTTGCAATTTCGGAGTTGTTTTTTTACAGTGCCCACATTCTGGATCCCAGAAATACAAGATGGTGTACTCAGAAGTTAAACTGTAAAAGTCTTTCCAAACTTTTTCCGTTGAATCCAACAAGATCACATTCGGTGGTTTCACACCAAAGACTAAGTTCTTTTGTACTTTGTTGTCTTCACACAAATCTTTCAATTTTTCTTCACTCATCCAATGTGCATAAGATTTTCCAGCAGCGTCTCGAGCACAGTAGTAGCGATCCACCATCATGACGAACACTTTGTCCATTCCCATGATTTTTGATTTCGCAAAATAGTTGGTGATGTAATCCACTGAGAAACGGAACATTTCAGATTTTTTGTCAAATTGATCACAGAATTGGAATGCATAAAACAATACGGTATCCGGCTGTGGAATCATCATGTTTTTCCCAAAGAAGTATTCTAATTTCTGACCAAAAACAGGTGTGTTCACCAAACGATCATCTTTCAAATCAATGTTGTCCCAGAAATGAGCTCTAAAGTATTTGAAACGGAAATTGGAATCAATGATTTGACCTTTGTCGTTTCGTGGAGCTTCTGGAGTATTCACTTCAATCGACATTTTAATGATCTTAGAAACCAATTTCGTTGGGTTTTGAGTCATTAAATTGTTTTGGTATGCTGCAACACCTTTTGAAATGGAATCCAATTGAGACGTGTATTTTTTGTACTCAGCATCTTCAGGTTTGAATTTCTCTCTCAAACGTTGGATTTCATTTGCTTTTGTGCGCTCTTTTTGCAAAAATTGAATGTAAGAAATGAACAACTTGTTTTCTTCCGATTTCTTCACCTTCATGGTTGGAATGAAATCCGGATAAGTTGCTTCAATACTGATTTCTTCATTGTTGTAAATGAACTCAAAGTATTTTTGACCAGGCATAAATAAAGCCAGCATTCCTGGTTTTAAATCTGGTTTTGCAGTAAACTCTACTATACCTCCTTTACTGATTGCTGTGTCGGCATAAAACAACTTCTGACCTACATATTTTGTAAGGAATACAGTAGTATCTTTCAAACCATCCACTTTGAATCTCAATTTCTGAGCATAAGTGAAACTTGCACAACACAAGAGGGTAAACAAAAGTATCTTTTTCATGAGTTTTTAATTAGATCTCTAATATAACGTAGACAAAAATAATAAAGTAGCTCGTTTAACAGAATATTAACCATTATTCGATTGAAGGATTCCCTTGCGAGCACTTAAAAAGGAAGCAACTGCAAAGATGACATAAGCTAAGATCAATGCGCAAATACTTGTCAATGTGATAGTTCTGCCGATGTAGATTCCTCCATCTTCAAACAAGGAGTCTAAAAATAATTTTGCAACAAAAAAAGCACTCAAACTTAAAACTGCAATGATTCCAAAGACTTTACTGAAGTAATAAAAGAAGTGCTTGGTTAACAAAGTAGGATGGAAGCCCAATCGAAGCAATGTTCGAACTTCATAGGTGTTTTTGCTCAACAACAATTGCAAGTATTGAATCAACACCAATCCGGAAAGGAAAACTGCAATTACGGAAATGCCTAACACAATCAAAATCAAGGTGCCGACCATGCTTTTCAAACGTCCTGCCACCATTTGTGCGTTTTTAGATTCCAAATGACGTGTTTTCAACATGTTTTCTACCAAACCAAATTCACTTTCCTGACCAGAAATCATGATTTGAGTGATTTTGTTTTCTTTTCCAGGTGCATAACGGTTATTCGCCCAAGTCATGAACGTTTCTGGAACTAAAATAGAAGAAACTGAGTTCGTGAATCCTATGATACGCGCAGTGACCCATTCTTTTTTGTCTTCACTTTTCAAAGTAAAACGGAAACGAATATCTTTTGCCACTTCATCGCTCACTTGACCAATTCCAGATGCGCTTGCAAAAGTATTGAGCATGACTAAAAACTCACGCGGCATAATGATAGGAACAATGGTGTCATTTGGATCCCAATGCCATTCTTTTGATTTTACGTCTAAGAAATCTTTGTCCAAGGTTTGAATGAACACATCTGTACGGAAACGAGGAACCAGCGGATCATCTGTTTCCAATGAAACGTCAAAATTGTTTGTAATGACAGGTTTCACATCGATGATGAAGGATTCTGCTTTGATCAATTCAATTTCACGAGGGGAAAAGTCGGTCTTTGCAATGTTCAAGGTATTTGAAGAAGTAACTTTCTTTTGAACAATGATGGTATTTGGCCCAAGGATATCTGCTCCTTCACCAAATTCATTCACTTTGATTAAGTAATGAATGGAAGTGATCAAAAATGTCATTCCTAAGAAGGATCCAATGATTGCAATGATCAATTGGCGTTTATCTTGGTGTCTGAATAATAATTTGCGTAACATGGCTCAGAGTTTCAATTCGTAATCATAAGGGAAGTTGTCGTCATCGTCTAAGGATGTCAATACAAATCCTGCTTTTTGTTTGTCGGTTTCACTTGCAATCAAGCCCAAGCATTTTTTACTGTTTGCTTCATCTAAGTGAGAAAACGGTTCGTCTAGAATTAGCCATTCATAAGGTTGACAAAGCGCTCTGACGATGGCAACGCGTTGTTGTTGTCCCATGGAAAGTAAGCCACAACGGTCGTTCCATTTGTGTTCTATTTCAAAAAACGCCAGCATTTCTTTGATTTCAGCTTCAGTTTTAAAATCGCTCAAAGAATTCTTCAGCAAGAGGTTTTCTGCAACCGATAAATTGTGAAACAGTTGTAAATCTTGGAAAACAGTTGAAATTTTTCGTTGTCTGATTTCGACCCATTCATCCACTGAGAATGTTCGAATATCACGATCGTTGTATCGAATGGTACCATTGTAATCATTTCGGATGCCAAAGACAGTCATGGAAAAAGTAGATTTTCCTTTACCACTTGAAGCATTGAGCAAAATTTTATGCCCTTCTTTTAAAGTCACAGAATCGCCCCAAATACTATCATTGCTATGCGCAATGGATGCGAGCGGAAGAGGCATGACGTTTTCAAAATGTATGTTCATGGTTTATTGGTTTTGTCGGCAAATTTCAATAATCGTTCCAAGTTTTTTAACACTTGTTAATCAATTATTTGCAAGATAGATTCAGCCATGTTTTCCGTCGAAGTATAAGGAATCCAATGCGCTTCAGGGTGACGTCTGAACCAGGTTAATTGTCGTTTCGCGTAATTGCGGGTATGTTGTTTGATTTTTTCAATACACGTTTCAAGTGAATAGGTTCCATCGAAATAATCAAACACTTCTTTGTAGCCCACGGTTTGAAGTGAAGCCAAGTGTTTGAGGTGTTGAACACTTTTTACTTCTTCTATTAAACCTGCTTCCATCATTAAATCCACACGGCGATTGATGCGGTCATACAAGATTTCTCGTTGGTGATCGATGACGAAACGTATCACTGAAAAAGGCCGTGGAGTTGGTTGTTGAAGGCGTAATTCTGAAAACGGTTTTCCTGTAATGCGAATGGCTTCCAATGCACGAAGAACGCGAGCACTGTTTGCTTGATCCACT
>JADLGD010000077.1 GCA_020849495.1 Fluviicola sp. | reverse complement strand
TTAAATAAGTCCAAAAAATGACTTCAATTCATTCTCGTTCCATAAAAATTGATACCTTTCAATCCCTTCGCTTCCAAACCAGCCATTCTTTGAGAACATAATAAGGAATGTAGGTCTGGTTTTCACTCACTGCTCCATTTGTTCGAAGCACCAGTTGGTGTGTTGGATAATGGTATTCGATGCTTTGTTGTTTCCAGCCAAACGGTGTGTAGGTATAAAAAGTTTGTATGCTGTCTCTGCTATATTCGTGATTTCCTCTACTCACTTCTCTTGTGGTAATGGTATAATCCAACAGCAATGAAGGGGTAAAATGCGACAAGGTTGCTGTATTTGTTAATCGATCTTCTAACGAAGTGGGTTCAGACGTCGAAGAAACAGATTTTGAGAAGAGTTCTTTTTTCACGGTGTCCAAATAAAAACCTATCGTTTGTTTTCTGAAATCAGCTTCATTGTAAACCAAAGCGCTTTCCATTTTTGTTTCATAAAAAAAATGCCGCTCTTTAGCCGATGCTTGAAGTGCATTACTCAAACAAGTTGCCTTAAAAAACCGCCGAACGATTTGCAAATTGGTATCCTTGTAGTGACAGCTTGTTTTCCACTCCTGTTCATTGTCAACTGCTTTTAACTTTCCATGAAAAACACCATTTTCCTGCAATTTGGTGACGGTTTTACCATTGTTAATCGTCACGTATTTTAAATCTACAGAATACGTCAGGGTATCCGAGTACACCATTCGTTCTGAAGACCAAGATTCATCATAAGCAAACAATTGTACTTTTTGCAAGCGGTTTCCTATGTAATTGAAGAGGTAATGTGCGGTGTATTTGATTCCACGATTCGAAACATTATGTGACGACCACAGTTTGTATTCCACTAAATTATTCAACGAATCGTATTGAAACGTGTAGATCAGTGAATCGCCACCATAAGGTTGTTTTAAGGTATAAAACGTTGGCCGTCCATCCGAGCGAAATTGTGCAAATTTGGTGCGCTTCGTGAGCGTGTCGTGTTGCCATTGGTCTGTCCGCCATTCAGTAACTTCTTCCAACTGTTGTTCCCTCACCACAGCCGGTTCATACGGATATAGGGATTTAAAATAACGTACATACAATTGGCGCTCGATGGATTGTCCAAAAGCGGTTAAACTGAAGCCAAGAAAAAGAAAGAAGATGCATTTCATGAAGGGTGTTACACCTCTATGGTTGTTTGGTTGAAAAGGGATTTGTTTTTTATGGATTTCCTGTTTATTTGGCGTTCACAACTTCTGTTTTTTTTTGTAGCAAAGTTTACATTCACTTTTGTACTTTTAAAACCATAAAAAATTTAGATCACCTGTATGGCACTTAGCTGGAATGAAATCAAAGATCGCGCAGTAGCATTTTCAAAAGAATGGGAAGGAACCTTTAGTGAGGACGCGGATGCAAAACCTTTTTTAGTTGACTTTTTCAATGTGTTTGGACTCAACCAACGTAAAGTTGCTGCTTTTGAACACAAAGTAAAAAAACTAGGTAACAGCGATGGTTACATCGATATGTTGTGGAAAGGTTGGCTCTTGGTGGAAATGAAAAGCAAGGGAAAAGATTTAACCAAAGCTTACGGACAAGCCAAAGGCTACATTCATGGATTGCACAAATTAGATATTCCAAAGTATGTCTTGGTCTGCGATTTTGAAACGTTCCGCTTGTATGATTTAGAAGAAACTGGGGAGGACGAATTTATCGAATTTCAATTGAGTGAATTTGTCAATTATGTAGAACTCTTTGGTTTCATTGCGGGTTACCAGAAAAAAGTGTACCGCGAAGAAGACCCTGTAAACGTGAAAGCGGCCGAATTGATGGGAAAACTCCATGACCGTTTGAAAGAAATTGGTTACGAAGGACACCCACTTGAAGTGTATTTGGTGCGTTTACTCTTTTGTTTATTCGCCGAAGACACCAGCATTTTTGAAAAACAACAATTTGAAGATTTCATTGAAGAACGAACCAGTGAAGATGGAAGCGATTTAGCAGCAAAAATTCAAGAGATTTTCCAAGTTTTGAACACACCGCTTGATAAACGTTTTAAGAACCTAGATGAACAATTAAACGCTTTTCCTTATGTGGGCGGGAAACTGTTTCAAGAAATATTGCCTGTTGCTCACTTTGATTCCAAAATGCGCCAAACATTGTTGGAATGTTGTTACTTGGATTGGAGTAAAATTTCTCCAGCCATCTTTGGTTCCATGTTCCAAAGTGTGATGGACCCTAAAGAACGTAGAAACTTGGGGGCGCATTACACCAGTGAAAAAAACATTCTCAAACTCATTAAGCCTTTGTTTCTGGATGAATTGTGGGCAGAATTTGAAAGCATTAAAACCAACAGAGCCAAATTGAATGCTTTTCACGAGCGTTTGAGCAAACTAAAATTCTTGGATCCTGCTTGCGGTTGTGGAAACTTCTTAGTGATCACTTACCGCGAATTGCGCTTGTTGGAATTAGCCGTTTTGAGTCATATTTACGGAAATGACCGCGTAGTTGTGGAGTTGAAAGACGTGGCACTCTTGGATGTGGACATGATGGCGGGTATTGAATACGAAGAATTTCCTGCGCGCATTGCAGAGGTAGCTATGTGGTTGATGGATCACCAGATGAACCTAAAAATGAGTATGGAGTTTGGGCAGTATTTTGCACGTTTGCCTTTAACAAAAAGCGCGAATATTGTATATGCAGATGCGTTGGAAACCGATTGGGAAACGGTTGTTTCGAAAAAAGAACTCACACATATTATTGGAAATCCACCGTTTATTGGGTCGAAAATAATGACGCAAACACAAAGAGACCAAATTGTTAGAGAATTTGACAATATTGCTGGTTGTGGTGTGTTGGATTATGTAACAGGCTGGTATGTAAAAGCAGCCAAGTACATGCATGGAACAACCATTAAAACGGCTTTTGTGTCAACTAATTCCATTGTACAAGGCGAACAAACAAGTATTCTCTGGGGAACTTTACTCAATAAATTTTTCATTAAAATTCACTTTGCCCACCGAACATTTAAGTGGAGCAACGAAGCCAAAGGAAATGCAGCCGTTTATTGTGTGATTGTTGGTTTTGCAAATTTTGATAGCACTAAAAAATTATTGTTCGAATATCCTGATATCAAAGGCGAACCGATTGAAATCACTGCAAAAAACATCAATCCATATTTGGTGGATGCGAAAGATCTATTTGTAGAAAAAAGAAGAAAACCAATTTGCAATATTCCTGAAATATCGTTCGGAAGTATGCCGAATGATGGGGGTAATTTCTTGTTTACAGATGAAGAAAAACACAAATTTTTAGAACAAGAACCAGCGGCAGAAATTTGTTTTCGTCCGTTGTTAAGTGCACATGAATTTTTAAATGGACATAATCGTTGGTGTTTGTGGTTAAAAGATATTAGTCCTTCAGATTTAAAAAAACTTAACCTAGTTTCTGAAAGAGTTGAAAAAGTGAAAGAATTGCGTTCAGCAAGTTCAAGACAGGCAACAAAAAAACTGGCTGATTTTCCTACTCTTTTCGGAGAAGACAGACAACCAGACAATGAATTTGTTTTAATTCCACTACATTCATCTGAAAATCGAAAATATATTCCAATGGGTTTTTTTGATAAAAATTATATTGCAAATAATAGTTGCTCATTTATCAAAAATTCAACATTTTATCACTTTGGAATTCTGATGTCAACTATGCACATGGCGTGGGTTAAAACAGTTTGTGGTAGAATTAAAAGTGATTATCGTTATTCAAATGAGCTTGTCTACAACAACTACCCCTGGCCGGAAAACCCAACAGACAAACAAAAAGAATCCATTGAGAAAGCTGCACAAAAGGTATTAGATGCACGTGCAGAGTTTCCGAATAGTTCACTTGCAGATTTGTATGATCCCTTGACCATGCCTCCTGTTTTGGTGAAAGCACACAACGAATTGGATAAAGCGGTGGATGCTGCTTACAGCAAACAAGATTTTTCCACAGATGCCAAACGAATGGAGTTTTTGTTTGAGTTGTATGAGAAATATACGAGTGGGTTATTTGCGGCGGAGAAGAAGACTAAATCAAAGAAAAAATAGTGGTCTCAAATGAATAAAGTAAAAGTGTTTATCAGTTATTGTACTGCGGATTCAGACAAAAAAGATTCCTTGAAAAATCTTATCAATAATTGCGAAAAACTTGAAGCAATTGTGGTTCCAGAAGAACAATCCAATCTAGAATACAATCCAGAAAAAATTAAAAAACACCTTGATAAATGTAAAGTGTTCTTACCAATACTTACTTCTAATTCAATTCACAATCAATGGGTTAATCAAGAAATTGGATACACTTTCGGTAGTAACAAAATCCAAATGGATAATATTTATCCCATTATTGAAAAAGGCATATCCTCTGATCTAAAGGGTTTTATTTCTAATAGTGTTGATCTAAATTATAGATATGAAAATGACTTTAATGCTGTTGCTGAAAGGCTAGTAAATAAATTGAAAGAAAAATTTAAAAATTATGGGGAGTATTATATTTCCTAAGGTTGTTTATCTGTAAATTCCAATAAATTATTAGTATAAATCATGGGCCAAATAGCGACCACTTTAACAGAGCAAAATCGAAAATTGACAGTTAGTAGAAAATCTTCGAAAAAAAAGATTAATTTAAAAAATGAAACGCCTCCTTGTCGGGAGGCGTCGGACGAAAGATACTATCCTTCGTGTGGGTGTTTTTTGTTATTTACTATGAATTAGGTTGAAAATTGCAGGCAATCTTCTTTCTGTATATTCTGGCAAATGCTCTATATTTTTTGTTAAATTGAAAGCGCCAATAGATGTTTGTTCCATCTCAAACATAAATGTAGGAACTTGTTCTAATGAGTTATCAATAAAAACCAAATAATCAAAATCACCAAATTTTAAATTGATGTTTTTATACCCTTCTCTCCATTTAAATTCAATTGTTTTATTATCTACATCATGACCATTGTTTTTCACTCGAATCTCAACTCTTTCTTTCGCTAATTCAATGGTATTTAAACAGAAAAAGTACATTTCCAATCGGAAACCGTGTTTTTTTGCTTCCAAAACAAAATTTTCTGGATAAGGGAACAGATTGGTTTCAAAAGCAAAAGACACCTTATTTATTAATGCATTATTGAATTCAAATAAAAACTCCTCTGATGTAATGTTTTTAGCGATTTCTTCTCTCAACTCAGAATCAGGCATTGTAGTATACCGTTCCAAAAAACGTTTATCATAATCAAAAGGAATTGCATCTTTTGAAAGCAAATGCGAATAAGTAGATTTACCTGAACCGTTACAACCCGCAAAAATCCTTAAACAGGGTTGTTGCATTTAATTGTATTCAAAGGTTTTTGACTTGTCTTTGCTTTCTCAATTTGAGGTTTAACTTGATTATTGAAAACCTCATTCGCTTTTTTGTTAAAATCAGCCAAGTCAAATCTTGTTACTGTTTTTTTAAGCGTTATTTTAATGCTTGTATCCATATCATTTAGATATAACCTTCTACAAAGGTAAGTATTTCTTATTCATCAAAACCATAAAAAGTAACTTTGAAAATGACATCAAATTTGTAGTTTAGTTTTAATCCATCAATTAAGATTTATCTTTTACTATTACTTACACTTCCCAACCAAGGTATAAAAAGCCATTCCTTTTTTGCCCTTGATCCTTTGATCAGCTATTTTCCACTTCTCAATTATTTTTCCAGTTTGCTCTGTCGGTGCTAAATGTAAATTGTTGTTTTGATCTATCGACCATTTTCCTTTTGCAGTAAGTTCTTTTTTATTCAGCTGTTGTGAATAGGTAAATGTTTGGTCTTTAAAGAGATAAATTTCTAAATATTGTTTATCACCATAGTGGTTTTCAATCGCTGGCGTATCCTTCCATGTAAGTGATACACTTATTCCTCCCAAAAAGAAGACCAGTAAAGTGGACGTTAATAGTGATTTCATAAAGCTGTATTTAGCGTTCAAGATACGCATTTTTTGAAGAGAACATTCCGTAAAAAGCAATACAATTTTTACTGCTGATTTCTCACAATGAAGCTTAAAATCAACTTCCTTCAATCGCATTTTGTACCTTTGAAGAACATAACAACAACAATGGGTAGAAAACGACCAATTAAGACCAAATTCAAGCAAGATAAAAAACTCAAAACAGGGCTTTTTCATATCACTCGCAAACTGTTTCAAAATCATCCAGACGCAAGCTTGAACTACAAACAAGTATGTGAACTGTTGAACATTCGCGATGGTGAAACACGCAAGTTGGTGGTTGGGATTTTGAGCGAATTGGCTAAGGAAGGTTTTCTACACCAAACAGGTTATGCTACCTATCAATACAAAAACGAAGTTGAATCCATTGTTGGAGATTTGGAACTCACGCAACGTGGTTCTGGCTTTGTGATTACAGGTAAAAAAGACCAAGACATTTTCATTCCTCCTCACATGATTGGTCAAGCCATTCACGGTGATACGGTTCGAGTAGCGATTACAAAACGTGGTACTTCTCGAATTGAAGGAAGAATTTTAGAAGTGGTTTCTCGTGAACGCACGCAGTTTGTCGGTGTGATTCAAATGCACGATAAATACGCTTTTTTATTACCTGATAATTCACGAACAGGTGTTCAAATTTACATACCGAAAGAAAAATTAAACGGAGCAAAACATGCCGATCGTGCTTTAGTGAAAATCACCGTTTGGCCTAAATCTGCCGAACATCCTTTTGGTGAAGTGGTGCAAACTTTAGGAGGAAACTCCTTGCACGATAATGAGATGATCAGCATCTTGGTGAGTCAAGGTATTCCCATTCAATTTGAAGCGGATGTGATGACTGAAGCGGAACAAGTGAGCATAGAATTGGATCCAGAAGAAGTCGCGAAGCGACGCGATTTTCGCGATATTTTGACCTTTACAATTGACCCTCTTGATGCCAAAGATTTTGATGATGCGCTTTCCATTCAACATTTGGAAAACGGACATTTAGAAGTCGGTGTTCACATTGCTGATGTGAGTCATTATGTGCGACCAAACAGTGCCATGGACAAAGAAGCTTTGAAACGTGGAAATTCTGTTTATTTAGTGGATCGTGTGATTCCTATGTTGCCTGAGCAGTTGTCGAACATGGTGTGTTCATTGCGACCTCATGAAGATAAATTTACTTTTTCAGCTGTTTTTGAAATCGATGAAACGGGAAAAATTTATAAAGAATGGTTTGGTAAAACAGTCATTCATTCAGATCACCGATTCACGTATGAGGAAGCTCAAGAAATCATTGAAGGAGCCGACGGTCCACACCGCAATGAAGTCCTTTTACTAGATAAAATCGCAAAAATCTACCGAAAAGAGCGATTTAAAAAAGGTGCTTTGATGATTAACTCGGAAGAGCAACGTTTTCAAATAGATGAAAAAGGAGAACCTGTTGGAGTTACCATCAAGATTTCTAAGGATGCACATCAGCTCATTGAAGAGTTCATGTTGTTAGCGAATAAACGAGTAGCTTGTTATGTTGGCGAACCGAAAAAAGGAAAAGATCCAGTACCGTTTGTGTACCGCGTTCACGACAAACCAGATCCTGAAAAAATCAGTTTGTTCAATGTGTTTTTGGATAAATTTGGCTACAGTTTAGAGTTTACACATCCGGAAAAAATTGCGCAAAGTATCAATAAATTATTGTCGGATATTCGCTTAACAAATGAGCATGGAATTATCCAACAAATGGCCATTCGCAGCATGGCAAAAGCCACGTATGAAACAGATAACATTGGTCATTACGGTTTAGCTTTTGAGTATTACACGCACTTTACTTCTCCAATTCGTCGCTATGCCGATTTGATGGTTCACCGTATTTTATTGGAATGTTTGGAAGGAAAACCGCATGTTTACAATAGTACTTTGGACGATGTGTGCAAACGCATTTCACGCATGGAGCGAAAAGCGGTTGAAGCAGAACGTGAATCCAATAAGTACTTCCAAGTGGTGTATGTTCATGACAAAATCGGGGAAGAATTTGATGGAATTGTTTCTGGTGTAGCTGAATTTGGTTTGTTTGTAAAAATGACTGAAAACGGTTGTGAAGGGATGGTTGCAATGCAAGCTTTACCTGGAGATCGCTTTACTTTTGATGCCAATAAAATGGTGATTGTTGGACAAAAAACAGGCAAAACCTTCCATTTTGGTGATGCAGTTCGCGTTAGAATTTCTGAAGTAAGTCCGAGAAAACGTCAGATCGATTTGGAGTTGGTGGTTTAAACAATTCATAAAAAAACCGATGTAAAAGTAGTTACATCGGTTTTTAATAATCAATTCTAATATTATTTGATTAAATCGAAGCGATCTGCGTTCATTACTTTAGTCCAAGCAGCAACAAAATCACGTACAAATTTTTCTTTTGCATCATCACTTGCATATACTTCTGCCAACGCTCTTAATTCAGAATTGGAACCAAAAATTAAATCTGCACGAGTAGCTTTCCAAATCACTTTACCAGAAGTTCTATCTTTCAATTCAAATAATTCTTTTAATTGATCTACGGCTATCCATTCGTAATTCATACTCAATACATTTACAAAGAAATCATTGGTTAATTTACCTGGAGTTGCGGTTAAAACACCATAATTTGAATCATCGAAATTTGCATTTAAAACCCTCATTCCTCCAATTAAAACGGTCATTTCAGGAGCTGTTAAACCAAGTAATTGAGCTTTATCTACCATTAATTCTTCTGTTGAAACGGTGTATTGTTTCTTTGTATAGTTACGGAATCCATCAGCCATTGGTTCTAAAAATGCTACTGACACAACATCTGTTTGTTCCTGAGTGGCATCCATTCTTCCAGGCGTAAATGGTGTTTCAACAGAATAACCTGATTTTGCTACAGCTTGTTCGATAGCAGCTGTTCCACCAAGTACAATTAAATCTGCGATTGAAACTTTTTTGTTTCCACCTTTTGCATTGAATTCTTTTTGAATTTTTTCATACACTTTAAGTACTTTATCCAACTGTTTTGGGTTATTTACTTCCCAACTTCGTTGTGGCTCAAGACGAATTCTTCCACCATTTGCACCACCTCTTTTATCAGAACTTCTGAAAGTTGAAGCAGATGCCCATGCAGTTTCAATCAATTCGTTTTCCGTTAAACCAGCAGATAAAATACTTTTTTTGAGTTCTTTAATATCTTTTGCATCTATCAAAACATGATTTACAACAGGGATAGGATCTTGCCAAAGGAAATCATTTTTTGGTGCCTCTGGTCCTAGATACAATGCTTTAGGACCTAAATCACGGTGCGTTAATTTAAACCAAGCATTAGCAAAAGCTTTGTCAAAAGCAGCAGGATTCTCTAAAAAAGAACGGGAAATTTTCTCATAAACAGGATCAAATCGTAATGATAAATCCGTTGTTAACATTGTTGGTTTATGACTTTTCTTCGGATCAAATGCGTCAGGGATGATTAATTCACCATTTTTCGCAACCCATTGATGTGCACCGGCTGGACTTTTTGTCAATTCCCATTCATTTTCAAACAATAATTTAAAGAACTGGTGGCTCCATTCAGTTGGAGTTGATGTCCAAGTAACTTCTAATCCAGATGTAATCGCATCTTGTCCTTTTCCAGATTTATAATCACTTTTCCAACCTAGTCCTTGCTCTTCCATTCCTGCAGCTTCAGGTTCATGGCTTACATGCGTAGCTGGACCAGCGCCGTGCGTTTTTCCTAATGTATGACCACCAGCAATAAGTGCAACTGTTTCCTCATCATTCATACCCATTCTAGCAAAAGTTTCACGAATATCTTTTGCTGCTAATTTTGGATCTGGATTTCCATTTGGTCCTTCTGGGTTTACATATATTAATCCCATTTGAACGGCTGCAAGAGGATTTTCCAGTTCTCTATCACCGGAATACCGCATATCATCTAACCATTTAGTTTCTTTACCCCAATAAATATTACTTTGAGGTTCCCATACATCTGCTCTACCTCCAGCAAAACCAATTGTTTCAAAGCCCATAGATTCAAGGGCAACATTTCCTGTAAGAATCATCAAATCAGCCCAAGAAATTTTATTCCCATACTTTTGTTTTATTGGCCATAAAAGTCTTCTTGCTTTATCTAAATTGGCATTATCCGGCCAACTGTTCAATGGGGCGAAACGTTGTTGTCCTTCAGAAGCTCCACCTCTTCCATCTGAAGTTCTATAAGTTCCAGCACTGTGCCAAGCCATTCGAATAAATAATGGTCCGTAATTTCCATAATCTGCAGGCCACCAATCTTGCGAATCAGTTAAAACTTTTTTAATGTCTTTTTTCAAAGAATCATATTCCAATGTTGTAAATGCAAATCGATAATCAAACGATTCTCCCATTGGATTAGATAATGCAGATTGTTGACGTAAAACACTTAAATCCAATTGATTTGGCCACCAATCTTTATTTGTTGTGGCAGTATTTTTATTTGTTGTTGTGGCTGTACTAGTAGTACTTCCATGATTTACAGGACATTTACTCATCGATTCTGTTGTTGATTGTCCGTTGACTATGCTACTTCCAGCCAAACAAACGGTTAATACTATTTTTCTCATAACTTTCGTAGATTTTAATTTACATCATTCCTCTTTACGAAAGTAGTTCCAACTATCATATAATTATAATTGATTTTAATTATATAAACATCAATTATATCTATAAATAGTTTATTCTATTTAACATAACATTATTCGCTATACTGCTCTAAAAAATTTCAATCTAGTTTTCGGTACAGATGAGCAAATTTTGAAAATTGATCGAAAAAGTGGTGTTTTTAGTTCAAAAAGTGTTTACCAAAGCTGATTTTCCTTTTTTTCGATATAGGTATTTAAAATGGACACTATCTTTTTTGCATTTTCATCAAATCCGTTGTGCAGTGTAAATTTCCAAGTGCGTTCATCACTTGTTACTGTCAAGTAATTAATAGTTCCACTCATGATCATCGGATCAGTATCATAAAACGAACTATCTGTTAAAGGACTTAAAATCCTTTGTATCGAATCGATTGAAGAAGCTCTAAACAATTTCACATGTATGGTATCGTTTAATAGACTTTTTTCACCTATCCAACTATTCTGTTCATTCGTAAGATAGAGTTGATTGTTGCTCACTTGAACGACTGGAAAACGATTACCTAAGTTGGAACCCATTCCACAGATAATATACCTCAACTCAAAGGTTGACGTTTGTTGTGCAACAGTATAATGGCATACACTTAAAAATAATAGGAATACAAAACGAGATAAAGTACGATTCATTACTTGAATCAACTTACAACATTTTGATACGGTTCGTTAGATCATCTCTGTATGAACCACCAATTGGAATTAATTTACGATCGTTTTCTAATTGTAAATTCGGGAAATCAATAGAAGCAATTTTATCCAAACGAACGATGAACGAACGGTGTACACGAATGAATTGTTCGTTACCTAACTTCGTTTCAATGTCTTTCATTGTTGAGTGAATGGTATAGCGTGATTCGTTGGTATTGATCACTACATAATCTTTCAACGCTTCAATAAAATAGATATCACCCATGTTGAGCTTTACCAATTTACTATTGGATTTAACGAAGATAAAATCGTGATGCGTTTCTTTTTCTTTGTTTTCAACCAAAGAATACAACATATCTCTTTCACGTTCTACTTCTTGCTCTTTTTTGTGTTTATACAAAGCCATTTCAATCGATGTGTGTAAATCGATTTCTTTAAATGGTTTCAGAATATAGCCGTAAGGTTCTGTTACTTTAGCTTTAGCCAAAGTCGCTTCATCAGCATAAGCAGTTAGGTAAATGACAGGAATAGCATACTCATTTCTAACAATTTCTGCTGTTTCAATTCCATTCATTTCGCCTTTGAGCATGATATCCATCAAGACAATATCCGGTTGCTCTTGAGCCAATAACTCAAGTGCTTTTTCGCCAGAAGGTGCCGCACCAATAACATTGTAACCCAGCTTTTTTAAGCTAGATTGAATATCTTTGGAAACGATAAATTCGTCCTCGACAACCAGTACGTTTGCCTTTGTCATGTGCATTTTTGCTTTGGGTTCAAAAGTAGTCAAAAAATCATGTTTCTCACCTATTAAAATATAGTTTTTGCATGAAGTTTTGTTTGTAAGCTTTATCGAATGTACTGTTTACCAATCAATAATGCAAATTTCTACTACCTACCCCTTTCCAACTTATTATAATAATTAAAGATTTAAATTTTAAAGAATATTTATTATATCTATTAGGACTGTTAATACGTGTAGAACTTTTACTGCTTTCTTTTGCTTTTATCACTTGTAAACAAATTCAACTCACTTCTTAACAATTTAATATTGGCTTAAACCTTTGTTATTCTTTCATTTATACAAGCTTTCAACATTGTTGTTAATAAACCTGATTGTTGATACTTTCTTTTTAAAACGGATGTGAATTCGTTGTGTAACTTGTGTGAAAATGACTTAAAACTAAAGCTAACTCTTGGTGCTTAATCCATATTTTTTGACATATAGAACAGAATATTGAATTGTGCAAGCAATAGTTATGGATAGTTACAAACGGCTATCAACAATTTCTATCCTTAAGCTGTTTATAAGTTAAGAATCATGTATCCACATTATCAAGTGTTTAAGAAATGCTGAAAAGTATGAATGTGTATATGTTGTTCAATATGTTAATAAGACCTACTTTTGAAAAAAACTCTTATTTATGACTCAAATTATACCTATTGGCGCTGATCATGCGGGTTTCCAATTGAAAAAAGAAGTAATTACTTTTTTAGAACAAAAAGGATACACAGTAAAAGATTACGGTTGTTACAGTGAAGAAAGTATCGATTATGCAGATTATGGTCACCCTGTTGCCGACCATGTTGAAGCCAACCCTGGTACATTTGGTATAGTTATTTGTGGAAGTGGAAATGGTATCAATATGACGGTCAATAAACATCAAGGTATTCGTGGTGCATTGTGTTGGAAAAAGGAAATTGCGCAATTAGCACGTGAACACAATGATGCAAATATTCTGACGATGCCAGCTCGTTTTATCAGCACTGAAGAAGCTTTAGCAATGGTTGAAATCTTCTTTTCTACTGCATTTGAAGGTGGAAGACATCAGAACCGAATTGATAAAATTCCTTGTTGTAAATAAGATGAAACAGTCCTTTATTTATTTACTAGTTGGTTTATTCGCTAGTAACTCCTTTGCACAAAAGCAAGACTTGTCTTTAAAATACAGCGCTTATATTGATTCGGTTGATTTAAAAAAACACCTTACAGTATTAGCTTCTGATGCCTATGAAGGTAGAGAAACAGGTAAGAAAGGTCAGCAAATGACAGCTGAGTATTTAATTGCTTCTTTCAAACAAGATGGTTGTTCACTTGCTCCTGGAATGACTGTTTATGAACAGTTTTTTGATGTGATTGAGAGTACACCAGGAGGAAATCTTAGTATAGGTGCTCAATCTTTTGAGTTTAAAACAGATTTCATTTATTTCGGTGCTAAACGCAAATGGAATGCAGAAAAACTTCCTATTTATACCTTAGAAGCAGCGAAGAAAATCAAGCCTAGTGCTTATATTTTAGTAGCAAGCTTGAGTGGAATGGATGTTAGAGCTGAAGTTACAGCTATTAAGAAAGATGCACCCGCGGGATACAAATCCATTTTATTGGTTACAACGAATTATGCGCAGTTGTATGAATACTTGGAACATTACACGACTCAAAAAACAATGCGCTTAGCAGATGAAACTGCAAGTAAAGAAGAAACGCCAACAATTGTCATGAATTCGGTGGCATTTGAAAAAGTACTTCTGAAAAAACACTTATTTTTAGTTGGTAAAGGGAAAAACAAAAAAGCTGCTCATAAAAAGAGCGTAGGTCTGTTGTCTGCTAATTTTAATAGCAATGAAACGAAATTGACTAGTTCAAATGTTTTGGCTTACATTCCTGGAAGTGATCCTATTTTATCAAAAGAAATCGTTGTTATTACAGCACATTATGATCACATTGGAATCGACAATGGTGTGGTATACAACGGAGCTGACGATGATGGAACAGGTACTGTCGCTTTGTTAGAAATTGCGGAAGCTTTTATGCAAGCAAAGAAAGAAGGAAATGCTCCTCGCAGATCTATTTTAATCATGCCCGTTTCTGGTGAAGAAAAAGGATTATTGGGTTCTGCTTATTATGCTGCTCATCCAATCATTCCATTGGAAAATACCATTGCAGATTTGAACATTGATATGATTGGTAGAAACGATATCGCTCATGAAAAAACGAATGACTACATCTATGTTATTGGATCAAATATGATTTCTGATGATTTGCACAATGCGAATGAAACGGCAAATACTAAATACACGCAGTTGAAATTGGATTACAAATTCAACGACTTAAATGACCCGAATCAATTCTATTATCGCTCAGATCATTATAATTTTGCGAAAAATGGTATTCCATCCGTGTTTTACTTTTCAGGTGTACACGATGATTACCATCAACCAACAGATGATATTGAAAAGATCATTTTCTCTAAGGTTGAAAAAGTAAGTCGCTTGGTTTTTCACACCGCTTGGATTTTAGCCAACAAAACAGAACGACCAGCATTAAAAATGTAATAAAAAAAGCGCTAAGGAATTAGCGCTTTTTTGTTTCTATCGAATTTGTTTATTGAGCTAACAAAGACTCAATCAAAGCATTTGTTTTCTCTACGTATTCAATGTAGTATTCACCCGTACCCGGTCCATTAAAACCGGTATGAATGCGTTTGACCATCCCATCTCTTCCTATATATATAGATGTTGGGAAAGAAATTACTTCGTTCAACATTTTAAACTGTTCAGAAGCTAATGTTTTGTTTGCTTTTCCACCAACTAGAAAAGTAAAATCCAAGTTGTGTCGTTCTTTTAATCGTTTGATTTTCTCTGCTTGTTCGTCAAAGGTTTCTGCTGCTTCATATCCTATGGAAATGATCTCTAATCCTTGAGTATGGTATTTTGCATAGAGTTCTTTGTAATATTTAGTTTCATCCATGCAATTCGGACACCACGTTCCCATGATTTGAATGATAACAACCTTCCCTTCGGTTTCAGAATTGGGAAAAGAATATTCTCCACCATTGATATCTTTCAATTGGAAATTGATACGTGAATGTTGTTCTTTTAAATAAGTCAACGAATCAGCATGACGTAATTCAAAGGAAGGGTTGAGCGTTGCTTTAAAATCTGTTTGGTAATGTTTACCGCTAAAGAAGTTTCCCGTTAAAGTTTTACCATCATAGGTTCCATTCAATAAAAAAGCATGTGTTCCATCAAAGGCAGCAAGATAAAATTTACTTCCTTCAACAGTTCCTTGCAAGTAACGATAATCACCTGTTTCAGTTAATACGGTTCCTGACAATTCATTTCCTTTTTGTTCAATGATTCCAACAGCTGCTTCTTTGTCTGTTTCAGATGGTGAAAAATAAGTTTCCCATCTACCTGAGAGATTTACCGCAGCTTGATCCGTTTTTGAAGAAGAAGTTTTACGTTTAGCAGTAAAAGGGATGCGATAATATCCCGCTTTATTGTAATTGACCCAAAATCCATTTAATTGTTCTTTTTTGGTTGCAACAACACGCAATTCTGAATCAAAATTTGGAAAAGGAATGATTAAAGTATCTCCTATTTTTTCTTTTAATACACATTCAATACGTTCTTCCGCGTTATGAATGACAGCAAAAATGGTTTTTTCTTTTTTCTCAATACTTAAATGTACGGGTAAAGAAGTTGTTTGATTCAATCGTAATGCCGCATCATAAATGCCTGTTTTAAGGGGCAATGATTGAGAAAAGGAAACAGAGATACAGCTCAAAAAGGCCAGTGTACCTAAAAAATTAACGTTCATCAGAAATATTGAGTGGCCCGAATTTACGTTTTTTTACTTTAAAGTTATTGACCGTGCAACCTTTTTAATTAGTTTCAAGTCTTAAGAAACAGCAAGTGCTATGGATGATTTAACATTGGTTACAGAATGCGCCAAGGGAAATTCACGGGCACAGCGAGCGTTGTTTGACAAGTTTGCTCCTAAAATGTTAGTCGTTTGTCAGCGCTATATGAAAAGTATAGATGAAGCTGAAGACGTACTGCAAGATGGATTTGTAAAAGTTTTTCAAAAAATTGGAGAATTCAAAATGGAAGGTTCTCTTGAAGGTTGGATCCGAAGAATTGTAGTGAATACAGCTTTGGATATGCTTCGGAAAAACAAAAAACTGTTGGGTGATGTCAGCATTGATGATGTTTCTTATAAAGTATCATTTGAAGACAACAGTTTTGATGAAATGGATGTGAATCATTTAATGAAACTCATCAACGAATTACCAGATGGTTACCGTGTTGTATTCAACATGTTTGCCATTGAAGGTTATTCACACAAAGAAATAGCGGATACATTGGGAGTGAGCGAAAATACGTCAAAATCGCAATACTCGCGTGCACGAGCTTTTTTACGCAATCAATTAGAGAAAGTAGAACGTGATTGAAAAAGATAACATACAAGAACTGTTTTCGAAAGCCTTTGAAAACCAAACCGCTCCGGTAAAACCTGAGCTGTGGTCTGGTGTGCAAGCGAAAATGGCTGCTGCAGGAGTTGGTGGTACCACTGCTGCGGTAAAAGGTGTTTCGGCTTTGACCAAATGGATTTTAGGTTCAGCTGCGATTGGAACTGTTGGTGTGATTACAACGGTTGCAGTGTTGAATTCATCAGAAACAAAACAGCCAGAAAACAACACCAAACAACCCGTTATTACACAAGTTAAGGATAAAAACGAAGATAAATCGACGATTGAGCAAACAAGTAAAGAAGGTTCAATAAATCAAGATCAAAATGAAACAATTATTTTAGATGTTGATTTTCCACCTGCTTCTAATTCACCTTGTGCTTATAGAAATGCGATTATTGATTTACCAAATAATCCATCAAATCCAGATCCTATGGTAATTAACAAAGTGGATGAAAATCCGATTGTTAAAGAACCTGTTGTTGAACCAAAAATTCCTCAAGATCTTTCTTCAACACCTCCTCACGTTGAGGAAAATGAAGAACCTGTTCATACTGTTTTGGAATCAAAAATGACCAAATTCCCGAACGTTTTCAGTCCAAATGGTGATGGTAATAATGATGTTTATGCGATTGAAATTGAAAACAAAGAAATGATCAAATCGTTCTTGGTTCAGATTTTCAATGTGGAGAATAAAGTCGTTTTCGAATCGAACAATCCGGATTTTGAATGGAACGGAGAATACAATAATACCATCAAAGAAGGAATGTATTTCTGCTTGGTGACGATTGTTGATGCTTCTGGTAAAGTGATTAAAGATAAACAGCTCATAGAAGCTAGAAAATAAGAGATTACCTACTACACAATGATCCACTTTCGTTTATATGGAAGTGGATTTTTTTATTCCAAAAAGTTACCATGGGTGTTGTTGGTCAAATTGCATTTTGACCATAATTCAAAGCTTTTCTGAGGTCTCGTCTCCCGTATGTACGGGAAACCGAATAGACAGTTTTGCTAATTACACAACACAAAAAAAGCTTCCACGCATTGTGAAAGCTTTTCTGAGGTCTCGTCTCCCGTATGT
>JADLGD010000076.1 GCA_020849495.1 Fluviicola sp. | reverse complement strand
TAATACTACTTCTTGTGGCAATACATTTGTATGGTAAATCATTACCAAAAAAACTAAACTATAAAATACATACTTGTTGAACATATAAAGATATCTTTTAAATCTAAGTCAAAACTAATCTTTAAATACAAAATAATGAAAAGAAAATAAAAATTTTTAAAATTATTTGAAGTGTGTTTAAATATATTTATCGCAATACAATCGCTTAATTATCTGCATTTTATCAAATATAAATAAAGTTTATTTACTTATTGCATTTTTTTGGCACGATGCTTGAAAGATGCGCATCAAGAGGAAGCCGAAAATCTTATAGAGTAGGCAAAATTTTAAAGCCGGAATATCATGAAAACAAGATTACTTTTAGCAGGATTAGGACTTTTAGCCATGTTCAACATGCAAGCCCAAAGAACCACTCACACCGGCGGATTCATAAATACATCAAGTGTTGATTATTATGATGAGCCTATTCAATTTGAAGAACGAAACATAATGTTCTATGTTTTTCTCAATGGAGACTTTGATTTCAACACCGAACCTACTGTACAAGTTGATTACGTATACAGACGAGGCAATCAACATCAAGCTGCACCAAGGGGTATCAGGATTGAAAGAGATGCACAAGGTAGAATCAGAAGAATTGGAAATGTTTTTATCAGTTACACTTTTGACGGTCAAGTAAAGAGAATCGGTAGTGTATTTATTAGTTACTTCCGAGATAGAATGGACAAAGTTGGAAACTTGAGCATCATTTACGGAAGATACGGAATTAGTTTTATGGGAAGTGTAAAAGGTTACTATTCATCTTACAATCCTCATTATAGTTCCAACTGGACTTCATTCAATGATGGACATTATGTAACTTGGGAATATGGTTATTACGATTCTTTCTTCAATACTCATGATTTTTATAATGATTATGAAAGTTTCAATGAAGATGATCAATACTACTATTTCAAAAGTAAAGATTCAGGTAAAAATGATGCTCAAATCATCAAACGTAAAAAGGAAAATTTGAGTACTCGTAATGAAACCAGAAGACAAATAGATTAACTGTAGCAAATGAAAACAATAAAAAAACCGACTTAATTGTCGGTTTTTTTTATGTTTAATTGTTAATCAAACTTAAAATTTCTTGATATATTTTTTCACCAACATCATTGCCATACAAAGTCATATTGTAATCTAATTTTTTTTGATTAAAAAATTCAAACGCTTCAAGCATTTTTTTGGGATCTGTTGCAACGATTCTAGCAAAACCATGATCAACTAATTCAATCCATTCCGTTTCGGTGCGGGCAATAATAACCGGCTTTTGATTGAAAAAAGCTTCTTTTTGAAGTCCGCCACTATCTGTGACAACCATAGAACAGTTTTTTAGCAATTCCAGCATATCGAAATAACCTACAGGATCTATAATCGTTAGGTTATATTTCAAATTTTGATTTTCTAAAATTTTTCGAGTTCGAGGATGTAAGGGTAAAATGACTTGCTGCTTCTTATTGATTTGCTCCAACCCTTGAAAAACACCTCTCAAGTTATCCAAATCATCCGTGTTTTCCTGACGATGAATGGTAGCAAGTACGAATTCCCCTTTTTCCAAATTCAAATTACTAAAGACTGAAGATTTTTCCTCTGACACTTTTGAATAATAACGAACCGCATCCAACATGATATCTCCAGTATTAATCATCCTGGTTTGATATAGAGAAAAACCTTCTTTTTGCAAATTTTTCATTGCAGTTTCAGTAGGACACAATAACAAATCGGAGATTCGATCGGTGAGAATGCGATTGATTTCTTCGGGCATTGACATATTAAAAGAACGCAAACCCGCTTCAATATGTATCAATTTAATTCCTAATTTTTTGGCAGCTAAAGCACCTGCCAACGTGGAATTGGTATCTCCAAACACCACTACAGCTTGAGGTTTTTCAACCATTAATAATTCCTCGATTTTTTCAAGCATTTGTCCAGTCATTGCGCCATGTCCCAATCCATTGATATTTAAAAAATACTTTGGTTTTGGAATTTCCATTTCCGTAAAAAAAACCTTACTCATATTGGCATCGTAATGTTGACCGGTATGAACTATGATTTCTTCTATTTCGCCATGAAGAGCAATAATTCTACTTAAAACTGCAGCCTTGACAAATTGAGGTCTGGCTCCTAGAATGGTTATGATTTTTAGTTTCAAAGTGTTGATATTTTGGATGATGAATGTTGGATACTACCCATTTTATCATTTAATTAATATTACAAAAGTAATCTTCATCATTCGATGGGATGTTGAATGGAATTATTTCTTTCTTTGATGAGATGATCTATGAACATGATTCCATTGAGATGATCGATTTCATGTTGGAAAATAGCCGCTGTGAAAGCTTCAACCATTTCACACTTGTGTTGGCCTTTTCTGTTTTCGTATTCAACAAAAACTGCATAGGCTCGATCTTGAGTTGTACCTCGATAATCGGGGATGGAAAGACAGCCTTCGCGAACTTCCTGCTTCATTTCTGAATATTTTTTGATTTCGGGATTGTAATAGACTTCAAATGGCTCATTTTCCAAATCCAATCTTTGTACCCAAATGATGCGTTTTAAAATTCCTACTTGTGGTGCTGCAATGCCAACACCTTTGCTATTTTGTAAAGTGACCAACATTCTATCCACAAAATAATTGAGAACTTGGTCATCAGCCTGCACCTTAAAACTCAAACTCGGCATACGCAAAATCAAAGAATCGGATGGCTGGGTAATTTGCAAAATGCGCATGGGTTCTGAAATTTGCCCGGAAAGAATTAGATCTTGTTCAGACTTTGAAAAAATATTTTGATCCGTTTGGGTTTGGGATAAACTGCCACAACCAACCAAAGTAGTGATTAAAAGTACTACTATCAGAAATTTTTGCATAGATAAAAATTTATCAAAAGTAGGTATTTTTCATAAAAAAAACCCTTTCAAATGGAAAGGGTTTTAAAATTATACTATTACAACAGTTATTTTACTTCTTCAAAGTCGATGTCTTGTGCAGCATCACCTTGAGTCGGTTGTTCTTCTGAAGTTTGCGCATCTTGATGTGGAGTTCCTTGAGCATCCTGAGCTGCTTTTTGCATTTCTGGTGCTGCAGCTTCCCATGCTTTGTTAATTTTTTCCATGGCTGTATCAATAGCACTTACATTTCGCGAAGCATGAGCAGCTTTCAATTCAACTAAAGCGTCTTCTATTGGTTTTTTAACAGCATCCGGAAGTTTATCTGCATTATCTTTCAATTGTTTTTCACTTTGGAAAATCATGGAATCGGCAGCATTAACTTTTTCAGCTTCCTCTTTGTATTTTCTATCCTCTTCTGCATGTGCTTCTGCATCGGCTTTCATTTTCTGAATATCGGCTTCGCTCAATCCTGATGATGCTTCGATACGGATATTTTGAGATTTATTGGTTTGCTTGTCAATTGCCGTTACATGTATAATCCCATTGGCATCAATATCAAAAACCACTTCAATTTGAGGCACACCTCTGGGTGCTGGTGGAATTCCGTCTAAGTGGAAACGTCCGATGGTTTTATTATCTTTAGCCATGGCTCGTTCACCTTGAAGTACATGAATTTCAACAGATGGTTGATTATCGGCAGCTGTTGAGAACACTTGCGATTTCTTGGTTGGGATGGTTGTATTGGATTCTATTAATTTGGTAAACACATTTCCCATTGTTTCGATACCTAGAGAAAGTGGTGTCACATCCAATAATAATACATCTTTTACATCACCCGTCAAAACACCACCTTGAATGGCAGCACCTATGGCAACAACTTCATCAGGATTGACTCCTTTGTGTGGTTTTCTACCAAAGAATTTCTCAACCTCTTCCTCTACTCTAGGCATACGGGTTGATCCACCTACTAAAATAACTTCATCAATATCACTTGGATTTAAACCGGCATCTTTTAGAGCAGCTTTCACTGGTTCCATAGAACGACGGAATAAAGAATCGGCTAATTGTTCAAATTTAGCTCTTGTCAATTTACGCACCAAGTGTTTTGGACCT
This sequence comes from Fluviicola sp., assembly GCA_020849495.1. Taxonomy (GTDB): domain Bacteria; phylum Bacteroidota; class Bacteroidia; order Flavobacteriales_D; family Crocinitomicaceae; genus Fluviicola. The sequence continues at coordinate 438 of JADLGD010000076.1, read as the reverse complement.
GTGGCTGTAGCAGTTACATAAGGTAAGTTGATTTCCGTTTGAGCACCACTGGACAATTCGATTTTTGCTTTTTCGGCTGCTTCTTTCAAACGTTGTAAAGCCATTGGATCTTGACGTAAATCCATGTTTTCTTCGGCTTTGAATTCATCGGCTAACCAGTCGATGATAACTTGGTCAAAATCATCTCCACCCAAGTGAGTATCTCCATTGGTAGAAAGCACTTCAAATACACCATCACCCAATTCGAGAATAGAGATGTCAAAAGTACCTCCACCTAAATCGTAAACAGCTATTTTTTGATCGGTGTGTTTTTTATCCAAACCGTAGGCCAAAGCTGCAGCAGTTGGTTCGTTGATAATACGAGCCACTTTTAAGCCGGCAATTTCACCAGCCTCTTTGGTAGCTTGGCGTTGAGAATCACTGAAGTACGCAGGAACT
>JADLGD010000075.1 GCA_020849495.1 Fluviicola sp. | reverse complement strand
TGTGATGGGAGCAAGTAAACGCATTGCTGAAATCATTGCTCAAAATGCCAATTTAAATGGCAAAACGCAGTTCATTACAACACGCTTTGGTAATGTCTTGGGTTCAAACGGCTCCGTAATTCCTTTGTTTAAACGACAAATAGATGCGGGAGGTCCAATTACCGTGACTGATGAACGAATCACCCGTTATTTCATGACCATTCCCGAAGCTTGTCAATTGGTTTTGGAAGCAGGAGTAATGGGGAATGGAGGCGAAATTTTCGTATTCGATATGGGTGAATCGGTAAAGATTGTTGATTTGGCTAAAAACATGATCCGCTTATCTGGTTTGGAATTAGGAAAAGACATTCAAATCGTGTTTACTGGCTTACGTCCAGGTGAAAAATTGTACGAAGAATTATTGAATGAAGCCGAAAATACGTTGCCAACACATCATCCAAAAATTTTAAAGGCCTTAGAACGACCGTTGAATGAAGATGTCATGGAAAAAGTGGAAGGCTTGTTACATGCAATAGGTACAAAAGACAATTTTGCTTTAGTAGAACAAATGAAAGCCATCGTTCCTGAATACATTTCAAATAATTCAGCGTTCGGTGTTTTAGATAAAAAATAGAAAAAATGATTGATTCTTACAGACTTCAGGTGCGTTTTTCTGATTGCGATATGATGCAACACGTAAACAACGCCGTTTACTTAAATTACTTCGAAGAAGCGCGTATTCACTACTTCAGACATTTGCTTGGTGCTGATTGGGATTGGAAAAAGAATGGAATTTTATTGCGTAAAAACGAATTGGAATATTTACGTCCAGTGTTTTTGCACGATCCAGTTGAAATTGAATTATTCCTGAGACATTTAGGAGATAAAAGTTTTTCATTGTCATACGAAGTTCGTGTTTTAGGTGAATTGCGTACGATTGGCTCTTCTGTTTTGGTTTGTTATGACAGTGTGAACAAATGTTCCATTACTATTCCACCAAGAATGCGTGAATCGTTAGGTCGATTGAAATTGATGTTGGAACAATAATTGGTATCGCACACCGGATTGGACAGTTTTAATTGTAACTGTTTCATCAATTGAATTTTATTCAAGTAGAATATCATTAGTTGCCTTTTTAAATCAGAATAGATGAAATTTTTAACAGCACTTTTTTGTGTGATGAGTTTAGCCGCTTTTGCACAACCAAAATTTGGAATTGAGAAAAAAGACAGTTGCTATAAGCGTGGTGAAGCGAAATCCAAACAACGTTTTGCGGAATGGGAATGTGGTAAAATCGCTGGTGTTGTTGATTGCAATGAAAAATTGGAATTGGATCCAGGTTCAAACACGGTAATCACTTCAGGAAATAAACAACCGTTTTCTGGTATGTGTGAAACTTGTCACATGAATGGAATCTTAGAGCGACGTGTCACTTTCGTCAATGGTAAAACAAACGGTATTGATACCACCAATTACAAATCTGGCTGTCCAATGGTGATTCGTTCGCACATTCAAGGGGTTGAAAATGGAAAATGGACGTATTTTAATGATTCTACTGGTATTCCAGCTTGGGAAAAAAATTATTCCATGGGTCAATTGCACGGCTCTCAAGTGACCTTTTCTAGAAAAGGGGATACTTTACGTTGGGAGAATTACAATAACGGTGTATTACAAGGTCCAAAAGTCACTTACAACGTAAAAGGCATTCGCACCAAGCAAGTAACTTATGTGAACGGTTTGTTGGAAGGTCCTTTTTTGGTGTATAACGGAGAGGGGAAAATCATTGAAGAGACGTCGTATAAAGAAGGAAAGAAAAACGGAGTTTTCCGCTATTACTATGATGATGGTACTTTATTGCGTACAGAAAACTGGTTGAACGGTCAGAAAAATGGCGAGTTCAAGATGTTGTACTATGATCAATCGCTTCAATCGATGGAGATTTACAAAAAGGATTTAAAAGAAGGGTGGTTTGAAGAACGCTTTCCGAATGGAAAATCTAGAAGAAGAGCTTTTTATAAAAAAGATGTGCTGATTGAAGAACACGTATTTGATGAACAAGGAACCGAAATCAAAACATTTGGAGGTCAGGCTAGCAATGGCAAAGAAGACGATGAAATGCCAGCAAAAGGTGGCAAAACAAAGAAAGAAAAAAAGCCTAAAAAAGAGAAAAAGAAAAAAGGAGAATAACTTCTCTCTAAATAGATGGAAACGGATGTTCGAAAGAGTGTCCGTTTTTTTGTTCTACCCCTTCGGGGTAGTTGTTCGTTTGTATCATTCAGCTGCGAGTGCAACTCGCAGCTGAGATTGTTTTACCCTTTCAGGGTAAAGTTTAAATCACCTTTGGAACCCCAGTGGGTTCAACCACTCAATTACGGATTCGCTTCCCTTACGTGGTATAACATCTCTAATTATCTCTAGATTGGTTTTAAAATCAAAAATATTTATGATAACCTAGTCAAGTTAAATTCTCTTTGGAACTCCAGCGGGGTTCAACCGCTCAACTGCGAATGCAATTCGCAGTTGAAGGCAATAAATGTCTCTAACCAACCCCGAAGGGGTTGAACAAAAAGATGATTTAAAAACAGAATTTCAATTAAAAAAAACATAACTTTTATCTTGTTTGAAACGAACTTTTCACCTAACTTAAATGGAGAACGAAAATAAAAACCAACGATGAGTTCTTACACGAAAGCCTTATATCAAATTGTTTTTGCAACAAAACACCGAAAGAAAATCATGATAAAACCTGGTCGAGATGCATTGTATGACCACATAACAGGAATTTTGGTGAATAAAAAATGTTGGCCCGTAATTGTAAATGGGGTAGAAGATCATTTACATATCATTTGTTATCTACATCAAAGCCAATCGGTATCAGAATTGGTGAAATCCATCAAAATATCCAGTTCAAAATGGATCAAAGAGGAAGGGATTTTTCCAGATTTTGAATGTTGGCAAATTGGTTATGGAGCGTTTACTTATTCAATGGATGCTCTTGAGAATTTGAAAAAATACGTTGAAAATCAAGAGAAACATCATGCTAAAAAGCAATCAAAAGATGAAATGATTGAAATGTTGGAAACATTTGATGTTGAATATGCTCCTGAATACTTGGAATGAAAAAGGTTCTACCCCT
>JADLGD010000074.1 GCA_020849495.1 Fluviicola sp. | reverse complement strand
CCTAATTGTACATCTTCTATGTAAGTAGAACCTTTACCGACCAAATAACCATCCTTTAAGGAGGAACTTAAATTCAAACCGGGGAATAATGCTTCTGTTGATAATTTATAGGGAAACCATTTCTTGCCATCTAAATAAGCGTATTCTTGAATGATTTTTGCTTGTAAGTTATTCACTGTATCAGCTGGTTGAGCAATCACTTTTTCCAAAGCATAACCTTTCGTATTAATGTACATCGTTCCTTTCATCCCATTGAAATTTTTATCTCTTCGGGGTTGAAAGCGTATCACATAGGTAGTATCACCTGGTGCATTCACCGTTGAATCTTCCAATATAAACAAGTACCTTCTAATTCCTCCAAATGCCAATGGATTGATATAAGAAGTCCCTAATAAATCAAAATTGTTTTCATAAAAATTAAAAGTCTGCAACTCACTTGCAAAAGTCGAAAAAGCGGGGTCTGTGAAACCAGATACTTTGTATGCGGTGATGATTTCCTTTTCTCTAAAGGGTGGTTTGAAATATTTTTCGGTGGTATTTTCCAAGACCATCAAATGTTGTTTATCAAAAAACGACTTTAAATCCCTCAAATTGGTATCCGAGGTATTATCAGGAATTGCAGCTAAAGCATCTTGATTCATGGTAAACATGAACTTACTATAGCTTCTGAATTTATAGGAAACATCACTTTTGGGATGATTGATTTTACGATTTTCAATAGCTTTTTCCATGATGCGTTCCGCCTTATTCACTCCAGGTAAAATGACAATTTCATCAATTGCATTATCCAAAGATCGAAGGTAAATCACAGTTTGACCAGTCAATGCAACAGTTGTATCGGCATACAAAGTCATATGTAAAGTTACTGTTGTTGCATTTTTTGGTGGTGTAAAATACCCGTCAATATCAGCAAAGAAACCGGTTCCTTCATTCGGGTCCACTTTTACAAAGGGAATGGATTCTTTTGTTTCGAGATCTAAAATTTGTACTTGCTGTGCAAAGAGATTAAAACCAAAAAGTAAACAAGTAAGGATTGTAGCAATTTTCATAGTTCAAAGTTAGAAATTAGACTATAAACGAGAGAATTAGTTACAGTTGATTTAAAAAAAAGAGCTAAAGTTGCTGCTTCTTCGCTATTTTCGTAGTCATGCGCAGGCAACAATTTAAAGATTACAGCAACATTCTTCGACATCTTTCCATGTTTCGACTTTGGAACTTGATGGTCTTGCGTTTTTCTTTTGTTGTTACAAAAATGTGTAAAAAACCTTTTCATCGAGGTTTGCCATTTGCTTTAAGTATTGAACCTACCACCGCCTGTAATTTGGCATGTCCTGCTTGCCCAAGTGGGTTGAAATCATTTACTCGACCTACTGGTAAATTGGATTTAAACGAACACGAACAATGGTTAACCCAAGTGCGTAAATCGGTGTTTTACATCAATTATTACTTTCAAGGCGAACCATTTTTGCATCCACAATTTTTAGACTTGGTAAAATCGGCAAAAAAGCATCGCATTTACACCGCTACTTCAACCAATGCACATTTCATCGATCAACAGAAAGCGAAGGCAATTGTAGAAAGTGGATTAGATCGTTTGATCATTTCCATTGATGGACTAACACAAGAAACCTACGAATCCTACCGAGTAAACGGTCAATTAGACAAAGTCATAACTGCTTCAAAACACTTGGTAGAAGCCAAAAAAGCAGCGAACAGTGCAACACCCTTTTTGATTTTTCAATTTCTTGTGGTAAAGGCCAATGAACATCAAATTGAAGCCGTACAAGCCTTAGCAGATGAAATCGGCATTGATGAAGTGCGCTTTAAATCTGCTCAGGTGTATGATTATGAAAATGGCAATGAATTGATTCCTGAAAATGATGCGTATTCCCGGTATATCAAACAAAAAGATGGGACTTATCGTATCAAATACATTGGTGGAAATCATTGTTGGCGCATGTGGTCATCTAGTGTCATCACTTTTGATGGTCAACTCGTTCCTTGTTGTTTTGATAAAGATGCGCAGCATACGTTGGGCAATTTGAAAGAACAATCTTTTGTTTCGATTTGGAAGAATGAATCGTATTCCCAATTTCGAAAAGCCGTTTTGAAGGATCGCAATGCCATCGACATTTGTACCAATTGTTCTGAAGGAGCGAAAGTGTGGGTAGAGTGATGAGATGAATTGATGTAATTATCAATTCTGAATGATTGAATTATCAAGTTTTTAAATCTACATCTTCATAATTTCTTTTCAATTATCAATTAGATTATCTTTGCTCAACAAAAATCGAAAATCATGTACGGAAAAATCAAAGATCATTTGTCGGCTGAATTACAAGCAATACAAGATGGTGGTATCTTCAAGCGCGAACGCATCATTACAACTCCACAAGGAGCTCGTGTAAAGGTGAAATCAGGAGATGAAGTTGTCATCATGTGTGCTAACAATTACTTGGGATTGTCTTCTCATCCTGAGGTAGTTCAAGCTGCAAAAGATACTTTAGATACACATGGTTACGGAATGTCATCTGTTCGTTTCATTTGTGGAACGCAAGACATTCACAAAGAATTAGAAGCAAAAATCGCGAAGTTTTACGGAACAGAAGATACGATTTTGTACGCTGCTGCATTTGATGCAAATGGTGGTGTTTTTGAACCCTTATTTTCTGAAGAAGATGCAATTATCTCTGATGAATTGAACCACGCTTCTATCATTGATGGTGTGCGTTTGTGTAAAGCGCAACGTTATCGTTACAAACACAGCGACATGGCTGATTTGGAAGAACAATTGAAAAAAGCACAAGCACAACGTTTCAAAATCATTGTAACGGATGGCGTTTTCTCGATGGATGGTGACATTGCAAAAATGAATGAAATCTGTGATTTAGCAGATAAATACGACGCTTTGGTGATGACAGACGAATGTCACTCAGCTGGATTCATTGGTAAAACAGGTCGTGGAGTACCAGAATACCATAATTGCATGGATCGTGTAGATATCATCACAGGGACTTTAGGAAAAGCACTTGGTGGAGCGATGGGTGGTTACACTACAGGCAAAAAAGAAATCATCGAATTGTTACGTCAACGTTCACGTCCTTATTTATTTTCGAATTCATTGGCTCCAGCAATTGTTGGTGCATCCAATAAAGTGTTTGACATCTTGAGTTCAACAACAGCATTACGTGATACTTTAGAGCACAACACCAAGTATTTCAAAGAACGTATCATCGCTGCTGGCTTCGATATCAAACCGGGCGATTCACCAATTGTTCCAATCATGTTATACGATGCTGCATTATCACAGCAGTTTGCTGACAAATTATTGGAAGAAGGTGTTTATGCTATTGGTTTCTTCTACCCTGTTGTTGCAAAAGGAGCTGCTAGAATTCGCACACAAATCTCTGCAGCACATACAGAAGCAGATTTAGATAAAGCAATTGCAGCATTCATAAAAGTTGGTAAAGAATTGAAAGTGATTGAGTAATATCAAAAAATAATTTATATTTGGTATTAATAATGACCAAAATCTATACTATGATTAAAAAAATTACGCTTTTACTTGGGTTAACAATTGGATTTATTACAGGTGCAAATGCACAGTGTAGTGTCACGTATACTCATACTGAAAATGCATTGAGTATTTCAACAAGTGCTGTATGAACAGGTACTGCAACAGTTCCAATATATGGATGGGATTGGGGAGATGGAGGCATTGGAACTGGTCAAACAGCCAATCACACATTTGCAGCTGCTGGAACTTATACCGTTTGTGCTTTATATTTTGATTTATTGGATACAGCATCTTGTAACGCTGAATTTTGTGTAGACATTACTGTTACAGCTTCGTCTGCTAGTATTGATGAAACAGTTAGCAATCAAATTACTGTGAAACCAAATCCATTTACCAATGAAATTGAGGTAAATGCAAGTGAAAGCATCAATGAATTAACGATTGTAAACACACTAGGAATGGTTGTTTACCGTAAAAACACACACGATAAAACGTTAACAATTAACACAAGTGATTTACCAAAAGGAGTTTACCTTGTACGCTTCAATGGACAAATAAAACGCATTGTTAAAGGTTGATCAACTGATTGATTTACAAATGAACCGATTCTCTTTGAGTCGGTTTTTTTTTGTCGAATGATTAACCGATTCGTCGAAAAAACAATTTCTTTGAAGGAATAAAATTATCTTTGCGTTTTTGAATTCATCCCGACTTGTGTCAAAGGGAGTTATTCATTTAATTTTTAACCCATTAGACGATATGAGAAGTTTACTTCTTGCTTTAGTTTGCTCCGTTTTTTCCTACTACGCAAGTGCTCAGACTGCACGTGACGTAAAAGGTCAATTGTTGGACCAGCGTACTGAAAATCCTGCAGAGGAGGTGAAATTAGAACTGAAAGACAAAGCTTCAGGGAAAATTTATACCACAGAAACCGATGAAGAAGGAAATTACACATTTAACAATGTAAAACCTGCTGTCTATCAACTGAAAATTACAGACAAAGATTACGAAGCGAAATCGTTTGAAGTAAATGTGGATGCTGATCACACAGGTGATTACAACATGCAACCATTTATGATTTCTTTGAAAGTAACATGGTTGTTCAATTGGGGAGATTGGAAAGGAAAAGAACATTATTGGTCGCATTTAACCGCTAAAATCATCTTGTGGATCTATGGTATCTGCTTGGTTTTAGTGTTCTTCTACTCTATTTTACAATTGTCACTTTCTATTGCTTATGCAAAAAACCGCAAGAAAAAAGCGAATGAAGTAAGACCTGTTTTCGATCCTGCAACTGCTAAACGCGTGACGATACAATTACCAATGTACAATGAAATGTATGTGGCAGATCGTATCATCGAAGCATGTGCACAATTTGATTATCCTCGCGATAAATTCGACATTCAAGTATTGGATGATTCAACCGATGAAACGAAAGATGTCATTGCTAAAAAAGTAGCTGAAGTTGCTGCTCGTGGAGTTCAAATTGAACACATCCACCGTGTAGATAGAACAGGTTACAAAGCAGGAGCTCTAGATGCAGCGATGGACCGTGTTAAAGGAGAATTCATTGCTATTTTTGATGCCGATTTTGTTCCTGAACCGGATTGGTTGCAACGTACCATGCCTAATTTTGATAATGATAATGTGGGGGTTGTTCAAACACGTTGGGGACATTTGAATAAAAGCTATTCATTACTCACCGAATTACAAGCATTTGGATTGAATGGTCACTTTGCTGCTGAGCAAGGTGGTAGAAATGCTTCAGGACACTTCATTAACTTCAATGGTACTGGTGGTGTTTGGCGCAAAGCATGTATTGAAAGTGCAGGAGGTTGGGAACACGATACATTGACAGAAGATTTGGATTTGAGTTACCGTGCACAATTGCGTGGTTGGAAATTCAAGTACTTAGAAGATGTAGTGGCTCCAGCTGAGTTGCCAATTACCATGTCTGCATTAAAAGCACAACAACACCGTTGGATGAAAGGTGGAGCTGAGTGTTTCATCAAAATGCGCAAAACAATTTTAACTTACAAAGGTGTTAAATTGTCGGATCGTATTCACGGAATGGCACACTTGTTCAACTCCTCTGTCTTCATGTTCATTTTGATCATGTCATTCATGAGTTTAGCCGTTTTACATATCAAAGATAGTTTCTCGGATTTGAACATGGTTATCCAGTTAGGTTCGTTCTTTATCTCTAGTACCGTTTTCTTAATGTATTACTATTGGTTGGCATACCGCGATAAAACAGAAAACAAAGTGGGGTCTTTCTTCCGTTTTGTGGGACGTTTCTTCCAATTCCTTACTGTTTCTTTAGGATTGTCATTAAGCAATACCATCGCCGTATTAGAAGGCTATATGGGAATTAAAAGTTCATTTGTTCGAACACCAAAATTTGCGGTTGCTAAGAAAACGGAATTCAAAGGAAATAAATACGACAAAAAAAGCATTTCATTGATTACGATTGGTGAAGGAATCTTAATGGTTGTATTTGGATTTACGGCTGTAAATAGAGCCATCTATGGTGACTTCGGAATGGTTCCTTTCCATTTGATGTTAGCAACAGGATACGGATTGGTATTCTTCAACACGTTAAAAGAATTGCGTCAAGGCGCTTAAATAATAACTATTTGATTGGAAAGCCTGGCAGGAATGCTGGGCTTTTTTGTTTTAATCACTCATTGCTTTGTACTGAAACACCCAGTTGGTATCCGAAACATCTTGAAGTAATTTCCAAAAGTTAGTATCTACTATGTATTCGAAATCCATTTGTTTGTAATGATAGCGATCTGACAAGTATTTTTCTTGTTTGTAAGAAGGTTTATACAAGCCCAAGCTCCACCCTACTTCATTTCCACCTCTAAAAGGATAATCTGAAAAACGCAATTTCCACAAACTGTCTAAAACAGGACAAAACGGAAACGATTTTTTAATGGTATCATTGTGATAAACACCACCAAACACACCGTGTTCCTGAAACAAATTGACACGTTTAGGATTAAAAGTAGAAGGCCAATCACCTGAAACAATGCGAATGAAATCGTCTTTGCTTAAAACGCGCTTTTCTCTCAAGACACCTTCACTGGAATAACGCATGGCTATAAAACTTGTCATTTGAGAATTGACGGTCATGGCTATTTTCACACCAAACACCACACGGTATTCCTCAACAGGTTTAGGCTTGAAACTGAAGAGAATGAAAAACACTATGACAAAAAACCAACGCATACTTATAGCACTAAGTAAACGGATTTTTTAGAAATTAGTTATACTACTTGGAGGAAATGTCTTTTTTACGAAACAAAAGGTAAATAGCAATGAGTAAAAGCAATAAATAAGCGGATAGTATCCACCAATTTTGCACCACAAAAGCAAGCACTAAGGTAACAGGGATGGCAAAAATGGCTAATAGATGAAATTTTCCTTGATGCTGTGGTTGTTTACTCAAAACGAATGACTTTTTCTGGAGTAACGATTGCGTTTAAACGAATATCAGTTGGGAGTACATCTTCAATTTTATCTTCTAAATCAAAATAATGCAAGCCAATGAACTGACAACTTGGTGAACATTTGCGTAAAAAACGATCGTAAAAACCTTTTCCATAACCTACGCGATTTCCTTGTTTATCTGCAGCTAAAAGAGGAACAAACACGATATCAAAGCGATCAGCAGCTATGATTTTCCCTTTTTTAGGTTCAGGAATGCCTTTATCGTTGATTTCCAATTGATCCGTATGTTCAAACAAGTAATGACGCATTTCCATTGTGTCAAAATTGGATTTTGGTATAGCGACAGTTGCACCTACATTACGAGCACGCTCCCAAAGCAAATAGGTATTGATTTCTTTTTGGAGTTCAATGGGCAAAAACAGTGATATCGTTTTCTCCGATAATTGAAAATGAGTCAAGGTTTGCTCCACAATCACTTCTGAAAGACGTTCTAACTCACCTGGGGGAAGTTGTAAACGCAATTGACGGTACTTTTCACGTAAGGCAGATTTATCCATAAGCTTATTTTTTACCGAGCATATCAGTGAGTGAATTGTATAATTCTTTTTCGCGAATTGCTGTCACTTGATCAATGGCTTGTTTTAATGCTACTGCAAGAAAATCTTCCAGATCGTCTTTTTCAATTAACTGTAAATCAATCGCAATACTCAAATCTTTCAACTGATATTGACCATCCAACTTAATACGAACTAAACCATTTCCAGCATTGCCTTCAACGACAATTTCTGGAAGTTTAGACATACCTGAATCAGTAGCGTTTTTCAATTGAGCTAACTGTTGCAAAAATTCTGGACCAAACATGAAAGCAATATTTTACGCTAAATTAATATAATATCAATGAAATTGCCAAGTATCAAGTGTTTAGAGTTAAACATAAAGCTTTGTTTATAAAAAACATATACTTAAGTTTATAAAGTTAAGTAAGAAAAATTATTTTTGTTTCATGACTAGAAAACTAAGGTTATTTACGTTTATCAGCCTTTTGGCGCTTACAGGCAATCTTGTATGCACCATTCTAGTTAGTTTATCAGATGATTACAAAGAGCTTTCCCTTTCTTTAACAGAAGAAGAAACAGAAGGCGATAGTGAAACAGAAAACGATTCGAACCCTGAATCAGAAAAGAGATTCGATCTATTAGAAGAAGAAATGGAATTAAATGAACATTTCATTTCCATCGAATTTTTCCAAAAAACCAATAAAACAAAACGCGTTTTTGAATCCAATTACTTAGCATTTAAAACGCGCTCACACCACTACATCATCGACAACCCACCAGAAATTTGTTAGAACGTCCGTAATACCGTTTTACATTCTAACAAAAAATTCATGTCTCAATTTTTTAAGACTTGGAAGCAGGATTTACCTGCTGGCCTTGTTGTATTTTTAGTTGCAGTTCCATTGTGTCTTGGAATCGCATTAGCTTCAGAAGCACCTGTTTTCTCCGGTTTAATTGCTGGAATCATGGGTGGTGTTATCGTTGGCTTTTTCTCGGGTTCATCCGTTGGTGTTTCAGGTCCCGCAGCTGGTTTAGCAGCAATCGTTGCAACATCCATCCACGATTTGGGTTCGTTTGAATTGTTTCTTGCAGCCGTTGTAATTGCAGGTTTGATTCAAATAATATTAGGTTTAGTCAGATTGGGAATCATTTCTGCGTTTTTCCCTAATGCAGTTATCAAAGGCATGTTAGCAGCCATTGGTTTGTTAATCATATTCAAACAATTACCCCCATGCTATTGGTTACGATGCCGAGTTTGAAGGAGATGAAGCTTTCTTTCAAGCAGATGGACACAATACTTTTTCTGAAATTTACTACAGTTTGAATTACGTCACATTCTCAGCAGTAGCTATTTGTGTGGTGTCTATCCTATTAATGCTCGTTTGGGAAACAAAAACCATCCAAAAAACGGTATTACGTTTTATACCTGGTCCACTTTTAGTCGTGATTTTAGGTATTGTTGCAACACTTGCTTTTGAAGGAACTTCTTGGGAATTGGTTGAAGCACATCGTGTCAATTTAGGCATTGATGGTAAAAAATTCAATGAGTTATTTACCTACCCCGATTTCACACAACTTGGCAATAGCAAACTGTACATTATTGCCGCAACAATTGCTATTGTAGCCAGTTTAGAAACCTTATTGAGTGTTGATGCTGCAGACAAGTTGGATCCAAAGAAAAGAGTGACTTCTGGAAACCGAGAATTATTAGCGCAAGGTATTGGAAATATGGCCTCTGGAATGATTGGTGGTTTACCTGTTACTCAAGTTGTTGTTCGCACTTCTGCCAATGTCAATTCTGGTGGAATTTCCAAACTCTCAGCAATCATTCATGGTTTACTCATTGCGGTTGCTACACTTACATTTCCAAAGGTGTTTAGTTATGTTCCCTATGCTTCGTTAGCAGCAATTCTAATTTTAGTCGGATACAAACTAGCTAAACCGAAATTATTTATTGGTATATGGAAAGCCAATAAGAAAGAATTCATCATGTTTGCTGCTACGATCATTGCCATATTGTTCAGTGATTTATTGATCGGGATTTTGATTGGAATGCTCGTTTCATTCATCATTATTTTCGTCGAAAGCAATGTTGCAAAAAGACCATCATTCTTTAAAAAAGCATTTCATGTAAAAAAATCAGAAAATGTCTATGAAATTGAATTCAAAGAACAAGTATCATTTCTTAGTAAAGCACCTATTGCAAAAATTCTGAATAAAATATCCGCTAATTCAAACCTGATCATCAATAAATCAAAAGTGGTTTATTTCTCCAATGACGTAGAGGAATTAATTAACGATTTTAAATCAAAAGCAGAAGAATTGAAAGTGACAATTACAGTCATTGAACGAAATAATTAATATATTAAACATCTATTATGAAAGCAATATTCGAAGGAAACAAAGAATGGATCAAAAACACTTTGGATAAAGATCCTAACTTTTTCAATAACTTATCCGAAGGCCAAAGTCCAGAATATTTGTGGATTGGCTGTTCAGATAGCCGTGTTCCTGCAAATGAAATCGTTAACCTTCCTCCAGGAAGTATTTTCGTTCAACGTAACATTGCCAACCAAGTTGGAAACACAGATATGAACTTGTTAAGTGTGGTTTATTATGCTGTAAAATACCTGAAAGTAAAACACATTTTAGTAGTTGGACATTACGGATGTGGTGGTGTTCTTGCAGCTATGAGCAACAATAGTTTCGGATTTCTTGACAACTGGTTGGTTGCTATTAAAAATGTGTACAGCAAATACCAAGACACGCTTGATATGATTGATGATCTTGAAAAACGCGGTGATATGTTGGTGGAATTAAATGTCATTGAACAAGTGCGTAACTTAGCAAAGATTTCATTCATCCAAAAAGAATGGAAAAATGGTGAATACCCACAAATTCACGGCTTGGTTTACAGTTTAAAAGATGGTGTTTTAAAAGACTTGGATAGCTCTATTAATACCATTGCGAATATGCGACCTGTTTACCAAATCAATGAGGATATTTTAAAAAAATAAGAACATGATTAATGAGCGTTTGATTGAATTAGTAGAGCAACTTGCAACAATGCTTTCAAACGCTCGCAATCCAACTCGTGCCCCGCAAGCTGAAGCGTATATGAAGCACCATTTTAGCTTTTTCGGAATGGAAACAAGTATTCGCAGATCGGTTCAAAAAGCATGGTTAGAAGAAGTTAAACAAATCTCTGATCGAGCAGAACGTTGGGAACTTGTGCGCATCTTGTGGGAAAAAGAAGAGCGCGAATTTCAATATGTAGCCATCGATTGGATGAATACTTGGCCCAAAAAATGGCTTCAACCTGAAGATGCAGATGAATTCAAATGGATCATTAGTCAGAAATCTTGGTGGGATTCCGTGGATAGTATCGCCTCCAATGTACTCGGAAAATGGGCCAAATTATTCCCTGAAACGGCTCGTGAAACCTTCGAAGAGTGGCGTTACGAATCCTCATTTTGGTTGCAACGTTCTTGTTTGATTTACCAATTGAAATACGCAAAAACAGTAGATACCGCTTACTTGGAAGACTTAATTCAACAACTGCTGCCCAACAAAGAGTTTTTCATTCAAAAAGCAATCGGTTGGAGTTTGCGGCAATTATCCAAATTCGAACCCGATACAGTGAAAGGAATATTAGCCCGTCATCCATTGAAAGGCATTGCTCTAAAAGAAGCCAGTAAGTACTTGAATTAATTACTTAGAACGAGCTGTATTTGCAATAAAAACGCCACTAATTACTACCAACATTCCCGCTAATTGAAGTAGATGGAATGTTTCTTTCAAAAACATGACACCCATCAAAACCGCTACAATGGGTATCACATAGGTAACAGAACTTGCAAAAACAGCAGATTTCAAAGCGATGATGCGATTGAAAATCACTAAAGCCAAACAGGTTCCTACTACACTCAAAATGGTGATGAATCCCAAACCTTCTAAGGCATATTTATTCGTTGAAATGACCTCAAATGTTCCTGTAAAATAACTACTCAACCACGCTGGAATGGCTACCAATGAAAAAGCCAATGCGGTTATTTCCCAAGATTTAAACGCACTTAAAATATGTTTGATGGTATTTAAGCTCGTTCCATACATCACTGTTGCCAACATGATTGCACCGATGTAGATGAAATCTTCTTGGCTCGTAGTGGTATCACCTAAGCCAACTAAAAGCACAATGCCTCCAAATGCAATCACCAAACCGATTACTTGTTGCCATTTCAATCCTTGTTTGAAAATCATCCAACCGATTAACAAAGTAAAAAAGGGAGTAAAACTATTGAGCATACCAGCTAAACCAGAGGATAATTTAGTCTCAGCAAAGGTGAACAAGAATGCTGGAAAGAAATTACCGAAGATACCAACTACCAACAAACTCAACACCTGTTTCATAGATGTGATTTTTTTTCGAGCCATCCAACCGAAAGGCAACATCACTAGTCCAGCAATGCTCATGCGTAATGCACCTACTTGCGTATCGGAGAAAATAGGAGAACCATCCAAAGAAATCATTCCGCGTTTCATCAGAATGAATGAACTTCCCCAAATACAAGCCAACAAAATAAGGAGTAACCAACTTTTCAAATCACGACTCATGCTAATCGCGATTTTGTTGGTCTTTTCGTGCATTCGCAAATCGAAAACGCAGCATAACTAAAAGTGGTAAACCTAAATGTATCAAGATAAACAACACATAACCAATTGGTTTTAACTGCAAACTTGTTGGTTCTAAATCCATCATTTTTGCTTGTTCTAAATCCATTCCCAACAAATAACGCAAAGAGGCTTTACCTTCAGCTTGAAAATCAACCAATTCACGTTTGTAATTGAAAACAGCATCATACATCGGTACATTTATAAAAACACAAATCAATAAAATACCAAGTGCTGTAAACACACCAAAAGCAAGGGGCGATGTTAAATGTCGTTTCATGTTACAAAATTGCGAAAATTAGCAACACCATGGTTGAATTATCCTTGCATTTAAGAGGGATTAACACAAGTTCTTTTTGCTTTCTTAGTATATTTGAGCATGCGCATTGCTTATTTAGTAGGAACAGATAGTTGGGGAGGTTTGGAAATGAATCAAGCTAAAAATGCGCTTTGGATGAAAGAGCGCGGTCATCAAGTACTCGTTTTAGGAAGAGCAAAAAGTAAATTAGACGCATTTTGTTCAAATCATCAATTGGACTTTGAGGCGATTGAACCCCACAAGAAATACTACGATTTCAAACAAGCAAAACAACTCAACACGCTTTTAACGAAGCACCAGATTGATCACCTCATCATTCGCGATGTGCGGGATATGAGTATCGCTGTTGCAGCAAAATACCGATCCAAAAAACATCCTTTCAAAGTGCATTACTTCATGGAAATGCAATTGGGTGTCAAGAAAACGAACCCCTTGCACACACTTCGATTCAAGTTGCTTGATACTTGGTCATGTCCGTTGAATTGGTTGAAACAGCAAGTGGAAACCATGACCAAAATGCCGAAAAATCGCATTGTGATGATCCCAAGCGCATTGGATGTGACTCCTTTTCAAACTGCTCTTTCAAAAAAGGAAGCGCGACAACTACTTGAACTTCCAGAACACAAAATCATCATCGGTTTAGCAGGACGATTTGATCCGCAAAAAGGGCAACTTTTGTTGTTAGATGCCATTTCCAAATTGGAAAACAAAGAAGTTGGGGTGTTATTTTTAGGCGAACCTACTGCTCACGAGGGTTCAGATTACCATCAACAAATGTTACAAACAATAGCAGCAAACGGTTTGAAGGATCGTGTGTTTGTGCGTCCGTTTAGATCAGATATTGAAGTTTTCTACAAAGCAATCGATGCATTTGTAATGGCAAGTAAAGCAGAAACGGTAGGAATGGTAACTCTTGAAGCCATGGCTTCAGGCACTCCTGTTATTGGAAGTAATGCGGGTGGAACTGTTGAAATCTTACAAAACGGGGAATTGGGATACTTGTTTGAAACCTTAAATGCCAACTCTTTAGCAGAAAAAATCAATGAGTTTTTAGACCAACCAGGGAAATTTCAAAAAACAGCGCTACAAAAAGGAGTTGCCAAATTTGAGCACTCACACGTATTACAGTTGGTCGAAGAACGATTGAACAGCTTTTCCTAACAGAAATCGCTTATTTCAAATCTTTAAACTTCTCAGAGAAGAATACTTTATCGCGGTTAACTCTGCTTTCTACAGCGTTTCGGAAATTTGTATAATCACCTTCGGCAATACAATTGATGGGAAAAAACAACTGCAAATCTTCGATGTATTCAAAATAAAGCGTCTGTTGATGCACTTCAACTCTTCTCAAACCTGAAAAATAAAGCACTTTTAACTCACGATCAGCTACTACAACTGCTTTTTGAGTCACTCCTACTCTAAACCAAGTTGGTGCAACAAGCATGAAAATGATTTGATCTAAAAAAAGCAAGCCATAAGCACCAGCAATGGGCCATGCTTCATGGGTCAATTCATAACTCACACCAGCAAACACAAAAGCCACAACTGCTTCAAGAATTAGAAACAATCGCACTTGTTTTTTGCGTTCTTTACCAATGGGAGCGCACCAAATAAATCGCTCGGGTTTACGTGTCATACTTACACCTACCCACCGACTTACAGAACGGCGAATGACCAACAGTAAGAGCAATAAAGCCAATACCAAAAACACTTTATCACGGTATTCCAATAAACCAGCTGATGTATTGAGAAAATCAATTGGTAGATCAAAAGCCACAAAAATGGTAAATGCCATTGCTGGCATAGAAAAGACCAGTAATAAAATGTTTATCGCACGATTCATGCTGTTTGTCCTAGTTGTTTGATTTTTCGTTGATGCTCTTCAATCTTGCGATTAGCAGCAGCAATTTTACCTTCCACTTCTTTACGCAACGCATCTGCTCCTTTTGATTTCGCAAAGAAGCCTAAATTGTTTTCGTATTGAAGAATATCAGCTTTCAATTGTTTGATTTTTTCATTCAAATCAAAACGTTCGCGAGCCAAAGCTTTATCCGCATTTGGACTAGCTTTCAAAGTATCTAATCGCGCTTGGAATTGCACTTTTTCTTGTTCTTCACCTTCCAATTTCAATTTGCCGTAATGCGCATTCAAAGCCTCACGATAGTTGTTATATACCGTGTCTTTCTCTTTTAAAGGAACTTTACCAATTGCATTGAATTCAGTTGCAAAATCTCTCAACAATGCGAGCGCTTCTTTTTTATCCTCTGGTAAATTGGTTGTTTTGATTCGTTCAATCAATTGAAGTTTCAAATCCAAATTCCCACTTAAGGCTTCATCTTGAGCAGCAAAAAAGGCTTGTTTTGCTTCAAAGAAATGATCACAAGCAGATCTGAAATCTTTCCAAAGACGTTGCTCAAAACGATGTCCAGCATTCCCTAGGCTTTTCCATTCTTTTTGAACAGCCAATATTTTTTCAGTTGTATCTTTCCAGCTTGTAGTTGTTTTCAAAGCCTCTACTTTTTCAACCAAGGCTTGTTTCTTTTGAGCTATCTCATCAAATTGTGAACGAAGACTGTCAAAATACGTTTTCTTAGCCGCAAAGAACTCGTCACAAGTCGCACGAAATGCTTTCCAAACTTCTTCGTTTTCTTTTTTAGGTCCAAAACCAATTGTCTTCCAGCTTTCTTGAATTGCCAACAACTGAGCAGTTGCAGCTTCCCAATCCTTTGTAGAAGTTGCTGATAATTGCTGCACCAATTCTAGTGCTTGATTAGCCAAAGCTTTTTTCTTCTCCAGATTAGCCGTCAATTCATTTCTGCGCTCATCGTAAAACACCTGAATGCGAGCATAGATTGCTTTTACAGCTTCCCAGTATAAGGTTTTCAATTGCTCCCATTCTTCGTTCAAAACAGGACCAATTTCATCCCATTCGTTTTGAAGTCCTTTAATGGCTTGTTCAATGTCTTTGATGGATGAAACGTTTTGCAATTCTTGAATTTTGCGAATCACTTCTTGTTTCAACTGTGTATTGCGTTTCAAATCATGTTCACGCAAATCACGGTAAATCTTGATGTGGTAGAAGAAGGTTTCCAACAAACGTGAATAATCCGATTGAATATCCTGACGTTTGTCTCTAGGAATATCTCCTACTTCTTTCCATGCTTCATGGATTTCTTTGTATGCAGTCAATGCAGCGCCAATGTTTTCTTCGCTATCAATCACACCACGCAAACGCTCAATCAACGCTTTTTTTCTTCGAAGATTTGCTTCCTCGCTTTCTTTTTTAACACGTTGTTGCTCGTTTCTACGCTCACGAAATGCAGCTACTAACTCGTAAAATTCTTTTCGAACTAAATCTTCTGGTCGTTCTTCCACTGTTTCACCAGCTTCTTGAGCTTCCAATTGTTTGATTTGAAATTGGCGATCTTCTTCCAATACCACATCTTCAAATTGACTGCGTAATTCGTTTACTTCACGAGAAACTGCCAATGCATCTTCTTGTGAAACCAGTGCTTTTAATCCGTCTAATAGAGTTGCTTTATCCATTGCTTAAGCGATTGCATAATAAGTATCCAAGTTATCTTATCCGATAACTGTAGTCATTTCAAAATTTGTTAAATGAACGAATTCTTCAATTCGAGCATCGATGTCTGCACGAGAAATTTCCAACAAACGTTGCGTTCCAAATTTCTCAACACAGAAGGAAGCCAAAGCTGAACCAGCGATGATTGCCCTTTTCATGTTATCAAAAGAGATGTCATCTGTTGCAGCTAAATAACCGATAAATCCACCTGCGAAAGTATCACCAGCTCCTGTTGGATCAAATACTTCTTCCAACGGTAAAGCTGGAGCAAAGAAGATGTTTTCTCCATGGAATAACAATGCACCATGTTCCCCTTTTTTAATGATCAAGGTTTTAGGTCCCATTGCACGAATCACTTTTGCTGCTTTTACCAATGCATATTCACCTGACAATTGACGTGCTTCTTCATCATTGATGATTAACACATCAACCATTCCTAATGTTTGTTTCAAATCGTCCATTGCAATATCCATCCAGAAATTCATGGTATCCATTGCAATTAATTTCGGACGTGTGTTCAAACGCTCAATTACCTGACGTTGAACAGCAGGAGCTAAATTACCCAACATTAAATAATCAGCACCTTGGTAACTTTCAGGAATGATTGGATCAAAATTTTCCAACACGTTTAATTCCGTTACTAACGTATCACGAGAGTTCATGTCATTGTGATAGCGACCTGACCAAAAGAAGGTTTTCTCCCCTTTTTTGATTTGCAAACCATCCAAAGCAACCCCTTTTGAAGACAAAATATCCAAGGTTTCTTGAGGGAAATCTTCACCAACCACTGAAACAATGCGCTGATCTTTCACAAAGTTAGATGCAGATAATGCAATGAATGTTCCTGCACCACCAACGATTTTATCTGTTTTTCCAAACGGAGTTTCAATGGCATCAAAAGCCACACTACCAACTGTCAATAGACTCATTTTCTCGTAAAATTTATGGTGCAAATGTACGCAATAATTGAATTTCAGACTAACATCACAGGGAATGTTTGAGGATATTTCATACTTTGAAAGCAATCAATTGTTTTATTTTTAACACTTAACCAGTTTTTAACTTTTGGTACGCTTATTGTAAACTCCGATTTAACACAAATCGAACAATTATGACTAGACACATACTTTCAATCGGTTTATGCGGACTTTTATGGTCGGCATCAGCACTAGGACAAACACGTGATGCATTTTCTCGTGATTTTGAATCCGTTCGTAAAGATTTGGTTACATGGGATCCCATCAGAGGTGAATGGTTAGCAAGCAGCATGGTTGCGATGGCGAATCAAGAACCAGTTCCAGATCGTCAGTTCCCTGAAAATTTCACGCCTGCTGAAATGTTTAGCGTACTTCCAGAAGCAACTAGAACGAATGTTCGCACTGCCATTCAAACAAATGCGACCAATTCGGATAGCACTTCGCGTCAACGTTGGAACAATATGAATCAATTTGCTCAACGCCCTTCTTGTAAACCAGTTATGGGTCGTTCGTATGGTGATCCACATTTACAATCGTTTGATGGTGCAAGTTATTCGTTCCAAACTGTTGGTGAATTTACCTTGGTAAAATCGCAATCTGGACACATGAATGTACAAGTTCGCCAACGCAATGAAGGCGATAATTTTTCTTTGAATTCTGCAGTTGCAATGTGGGTTGCAGGTGACCGTGTGTGTATGTATGCAAACGAACGCCCAGATGGAAACAACACCACTCCACTTCGCATCGATGGAGAAGCGGTTTATGTGGAAGACAGACCATATTTCTTAGAACACGGTGGAATCATTCGCAAAGAAAAAGATGATTACATTGTTACTTGGCCAACAGGTGAACGCGTAAAATTAGACATGCGCGGATTCAATACAACAGGTTTCATGAACGTAGCCGTGGAAATTTTCCCTTGTACCGATGAATACGTTGGGATTTTAGGAAATGCGAATGGAAGATCCAATGATGATTTTGATATTCCAGGAAATGGTGGTCGTTCCGCTAACATGAATTTTGGAGTATTTGGTTCCAATGATGCAGCTTCTCAAGCAATGGAAAAAGAATACTTGGCATACATCGCGAAAGATTTTGGAAGAAGCTGGCGTATTTCTCAACCTGAATCCTTGTTTGATTATGGTTGGGGACAAAGTACATTAACTTTTACAGATGAATCATTTCCACGAGTTCACCACACACTTGCTGATATGGATGGAAGAGATCGTGACAGAGCAAGAAGAGAATGTGAACGCCAAGGTTTGAGTGGTGCAGAATTGAATGCTTGTATTTATGATGGTGGTTTCTTGCGCATTCCTCCAACACCAAAACCAGTTATTCCAAGACACACCGACAACATGGTCATTAAACCATTAACTGGTCCAACTCCAAATGTAAATCCAGGAAGAAGACCTGTTAGACAAACAAATACAATCAATGATCCTGTTAAAATTCCAAATACAAATGATGCTGGAAATGGTACAGCTCAACCCTTGATCAAAAATCCAGAAAACGGAACAGAAGGAACAGCGACAAGAGGCGTGACAGATGAAACCACTCCAACAAAAAATGGTTTGCCAAGAACGGAAAAAGATCCAACAACTGTTACACCAACAACCAATAATGGATCAAACGGTGAAGTAGTTAAACCGGTTGAAAAACCAACAATCTACTACCCTCCAGTTGAAGAAGAAAAACCAAGAACAACCATTTTCAACTCAGGTAATACGAAACCAACAACTTCAACACCGAGTTCGAACCCAACTCCTGTTAGACAATCAAGTTCTACTCCAAGCTCAACACCAACACCTGTTAAGCAACCGAGTTCAACTCCTGCAAAACAGCCAAGTTCAACTCCAGCAAAACAACCTGCAACAACCCCAAATTCCGGTGGAAAAGTGAATCCACCTGCTAAAATCGGACGACCTTAATTGACGTCATACAACCAATAACGAAAAGGGAATCAACACAACTGATTCCCTTTTTTTTGCTCAAATGTGACGAATTAAAAATCAAACGTTAATTACTTTACTTCCTTCCCCGTTTTTAGCTGGATTGTCGGTGTAAATTTGTAATATGGAGCAACTCTGGAAATGGACCAAACGTTTACTCAAATGGCTTACGGGCACTATGTTGACGATTGCATTGCTCATTACGCTCGGTTTGTACTTTTTCAAAGACAACATCATCAATTACGCCATCAGTGAAATCAATCAATACCTCAAAGTTCGTGTAGATGTGGGTAGTGTGGATTTGACGTTTTGGAAAACTTTCCCTGATTTATCCATCGATTTCAAGCACGTTTACGTTCAAGATGCTTTGCCTGAGAGTAAAAGCTCGGATACTTTACTCTATTCAGAGAAAATACGTTTGCGCTTCAACCCCATTGATATTTGGGAGGAAAATTACAATGTCAAACGCATTGATATCGCTCCAGGGAAATTAAATTTAAAAGTCAACAAAGCAGGTGAAGTCAATTACGACATCCTAAAACCTTCCAAAAACAAAGAGCAATCTGCGTTCAAATTACAACTCAAGAAAATTGGCATTTCTGAATTGGAATTCAAGTATCACAATCAAAAACTGGAACAGCTGTACAGCGCCACCATACATTCGGCCAATTTATCGGGGAACTTTTCCGATAAGTCATTCACGATGCGCACAGAAGCTGGATTTAAAATTCATCGCATTCAAAATGGGTTGATTCCTTTTGTGTTGAATCAATCTGCCAACACCAGCGTAGATGTAAACATTGACAAAATCAAAAACACGATTTCTTTGCCCAATGGGATTGTCAATTTAGCCGGTTTGCCGTTCAATGTGAATTTATTGGTGGATAGTAATTCCTTGCATTTGAAATTGCATGCCAAACAACTCGCTTTAACAGATGTGGCGAACAAATTAGCCCTGAAAGAAGTCGACAACATCGATAAATTCAAAGGAAGTGGAACTGCTAGTTTTGATTTAAAACTGGATACAGAATTGGGGCCAGAAGCTTTCCCAATGGTAGATTGTAAGTTCAGCATCAACAACGGAAAACTGACAGAGCCAAGTCAAGGATTGGTGTTGAGTTCGATCAATTTGGAGGGAAATTATTCCACCTTGAAAGGAAAAGGAAACGAAGAATTGCGTTTGAAAAATGTCTCCTTCCACACCTTTAGTGGTCCGTTTAGAGGTAATTTGAAAATTCACCAATTCAGTCAACCCATTTACACCGGAAATGCAGCAGGATCGATTGATTTAGCGATGATACATGCCTTGTTCAAAATTCCAAAAATGGACAAGATCAGTGGTAAAGTGGGTGTTGATGCCAAATTTCAATTGATGACAGAAATTACTCCCGTTGGGAATTTCATCTATGTCAACGAAGGAGGTGGATCGGCCGATTTGCGCAATGTTCAATTCCAAATGGAAAAAGACAGTCGAAACTTTAACGGAATCAATGGTTTGTTGATATTGAATCGCCACCAAGCGGCTTTGGAGAATTTACGGGTTCGCTTAGGCAATTCTGATTTGCAACTCAATGGTATGTTTGATCAGATTGAAGGATTTTTACAAGATAAAAACGACTTGCTTGTAGAAGTAACTGCCGATAGTAAAAAAGTGGATTTGGCCGACTTCACCAATCAAGTGGTACTTGAAAGCAATGAAGCAAAACTAACCGATTGGTTGTTGCCCAATCACATTGACGGCGATGTGACCTTGGATGTTGGAACCATTATATTGGACGCGCATCGTTTCAATAACATTCATGGAAACATGGCTGTTGGGAATCGAACCATAACTATTAATCAATTGACTGGAAGCAATGCGGAAGCAACCGTTTCAGGTGCATTAACCGTTTCGGAAACAGCTCCTGAACATTTTGAATTGGCCACTTCGCTTTCTTCCAACAACATCTATTTCAAACCACTTTTCAAAGAATGGAACAATTTTGATCAGCAAGTCATCACAGCTGATAATATTTCAGGAAAAGCCGAAGTAGTTCTGGATTTAAAAGCTCCTTTTGATGTTGGAAAAGGCATTGAAAAAGAGAAGATTTTAGCGCAAATTCAATTGCGAATTGTGAACGGAAACTTGAAAAACGTAAGCACCTTCAAGCAATTGACAGCAGATTTAAAGACGCCTAAAACGCGTATGATATTGAAACCAAATGAAGTTGCAGCTTTGGAAGGCAAGTTGGAAAACATCTCATTTGCTACTTTGGAAAACACGATTTACATCAAAAACAGCACGATCATCATTCCGAAAATGGAAATTAAATCGACTGCCATAGATATTACAACAGAAGGAACGCACACCTTCAATAATCTCATTGACTATAAATTCTCTTTCCGTTTGCGCGACTTAAAACTCCAAAAAGACGAATCTGAATTTGGTGAGGTGATTGATGATGAAACTGGAATGCGCATCTATGTCCGCATGCACGGTTCTTTGGACAAGCCGATCATTGAATGGGATAAAAATTCGCGCAAAGAACAAGCACGTGAAAACAGAGAAGCAGCTAAACAAGAGGCGATTTCCATTTTGAAATCAGAATTTGGTTTGTTTAAAAACGATACCACCATCAAGGCTTATCAACCCAAAGTGCAACAACGCGAAGAATTGCGGATTGAATTTGGAAAAGAAGAAACGGTAGATCCTGTTGAACAGAAAAAGGAAAAACAGAAAAAGCAAAACAAACTCACGAAGTTTGGCGAAAAATTGAAACAGGAAAACGAAAAGGAAAAAGAGCTTGAGTTTACCATCGACTAATTCCATCCATCATTGAACCAATTGTCCAAACGGTTGTAAACCTTTCCATCCGTTATCCAAAAACAATTGATCATGAATCGTTTTATCATCCTTCTCGCAGGCCTCATGCTAAGTGTTAGTGCTTGGTCGCAATCCATCAGTGGAAATTTGAACGCTGAAAGTTCTAAAAAAGCCTTGAAATACGGCAATGTTGACATCTACAAAGGTGACAAATTGGTTGCATCTGTTTTGACCGATAAAATGGGAAATTTCAACGTTGCTTTGGATACCGGCATCTACAAATGTGTCATCAATTATGCGGGTTTTGAATCAGAAACCAAAGAAATCCATGTGAAGAAAGATGAAAAAGTAGATTTTTCGATCAAAGAAGATCCCAAAAAACCAGTAGCTCAAAAAAATAGTTTGGGTTTAGTAGCACCAGTTGAAAACAAATCGGTGATTGACGGTGTTTACATAGAAGAACATATTCCCACCAAACGTATGATTGCTTATGAGACTTTGCGTGAAAGCGGTGGAGAAACGACCATTGACTACGAAGGCATCTTTCCAAGTACTGCTAAACCCAATTTGGGAGGCACCAGCGGCTCATTAACAGCGGGAGAAATCAATGATTTTTCGAAATGGAAACTGTGGCAAGACATTGTTGCTAGTGAATTGAATGCGTATCAAGCTCAATGGAACATTGCTCCAAAAGGTCGATATACGGTGATGCTTCAAAGTCAAAGCGGATTGCCTTTGGCCGATGCCATTGTGCGTTTATTGGATGGCAACCGAAAAGTGTTGTTCTCTACTAGAAGCGACAATACCGGAAAAGCAGAATGTTGGTTGACCATTCGCAATGAAACACCACAAGTAACGGGTAAATTATCCATGGAAGTGGAATACATGGGAAAAGTTACCAAAATCAATCATGCGAAAGCTTTTGAAGCATCCATGAACCACCTGACATTGAATGTGAGTTGTGAAGCCATAGAAAATGTTGACATTGCTTTTGTGGTAGATGCTACAGGTTCTATGGGCGACGAATTGAGTTATTTACAAGCAGAAATGAACGACATCGTTTTCCAATCCAAACAAATTTCTTCGAAACTGAATTTCCGTTTTGCCAATGTATTTTACCGCGATTTGGGCGCAAACGAACTGTATTCAACCAAGCAAATGGATTTCAACCGCGTCTTGACCGAAAGCACTGCTTACATCACCGATCAAAGTGCTGGTGGCGGTGGCGATTACGAAGAAGCCGTTGAAATAGCTTTGGATTCAGCGATCAATAAATTGTCATGGAGTGAGCAAGCACGCACGCGCGTATTGTTCTTGATTTTAGATGCACCGCCACACAACACACCAGCTATTCAAGAAAAATTGGAGCGTTTGATCCGTCAAGCGGCTGAAAAAGGCATTCGCATTGTACCCATTGGCGCAAGCGGGATCAATAAAAGCACCGAATACTTGATGCGCAGCATTGCATTGGGAACCAACGGAACGTACACTTTCTTGACCGACCACAGTGGCATTGGCAATTCACACATCCAACCAAGCACCGACAAATTTGATGTGGAAACCTTGAACAAATTGATGGTGCGCATTTTGAAAAGCTATACCTACATGCCTGATTGCGATCAACAAATCCCAGATTTGGCTTTGGATTACCCGGATTCCATTGTGGCTTACCCGCCGAGAGATTCAGTGGATACCAATACACAAAACACACCAGCGACGATTCGTTGGAACTACTACCCCAACCCAACGAACGGCATTGTGAACATTGTACCAGACGTTGCGATCAGTGAATTGTACATCACCGATTTGACTGGAAAAGTACTACAAGTGCTCACCAATTTGGAAAAAGACCGCGTGATACAAGTGGACCTTTCGCAATACGCAACGGGCATTTACCTCATCCGTTATCCAGTTGGCAAAAGTTGGGTCAGCGGAAAAGTGGTCTTGCAACGCACCAGTTAAGCATCCTTTCAAATCCAGAATAATTTCAGCAAGGGCAGTCCGAAAGGGTTGCCTTTTGTTTTTGGTTGGGAAAAAGTAGTATTTTAGCTATGCACAACAAACCTGCGCCTATACAGCCAAATTGGAATGTTTTAGACAGGTTTGTAGTGGGTATAAGTAAGTTGAACTAAACCGATTCTATCAAATCGGTAATTCATGAAGTTCTATTTTAAAGGATTAAAATCTTTTAAAATAAAAACATGAAAAGAGAAGAGTCGGAAGACGTTAAAAAGCTCCGT
>JADLGD010000073.1 GCA_020849495.1 Fluviicola sp. | reverse complement strand
ATCAAGGGAATTGAATCGGTTGATGATCTGTCTGCCAAGTTAAGTAAGCAACAATCGAGTCAATTGAAAGCTTATTTGAATAAAGAACACCGTTCAGAAATGACTCAAGTTAAAGGTGATTTATCAGCTTATTACACGGATTTTGGGTTTGGTGTTTTTGCTTCGGATGTAAAAGCGATTGGTTTTAAAGAAACCGAATTGTACAAATACGGATTCAATCATTTTGCGCACAAAATACCAACTTGGATTTTCTTGTTGTTTACGCTTTTCATAACTTTTGTGACTATTCGCAAGAATTTATCTCTTATTCCATTATTGGGCTTGCTATCGTGTTTGTACATGATGAGTCAGGTTGAATTGCGTAATTGGATTGCTTTTGTGATTTGGTTGGCTGTAGGTTTGGTGATTTACTTCCTCTACAGCAAACGCCATTCGAAATTGAATACGGTTAAAGAATCTGCTGATTAAATTTTCATTCTTTAAATTGAGAAGTCTTGATTTTTACATTAATTCTAAATTTTGTAGCTTTCATACTTTTTCAATTCTCCATTTTCCATTATAAATGTATCTTTGCAATCCAATAATAAACGGTCAATACCATGTTTGAAAATCTTACCGATAAGTTTGAACGCGCCTTTAAGGTCTTAAAAGGACAAGGACAAATCACTGAAATCAACGTTGCTGAAACGTTGAAAGAAGTACGTCGTGCACTTCTTGATGCCGATGTGAACTTTAAAACGGCAAAAGATTTTACCACTCGCGTGAAAGACAAAGCGATGGGTCAAAACGTGTTGACTGCTATTTCTCCAAGTCAATTGATGGTGAAAATCTGTCACGAAGAGTTGGTGGATTTAATGGGAGGAAACGAGACCGAAATCCAAATCCAAGGAAATCCTGGAATTGTGTTGATGTCTGGTTTGCAAGGTTCGGGTAAAACGACTTTCTCTGGAAAGTTAGCGAGCTACTTGAAAACAAAGAAAAACAAAAAGCCTTTATTGGTTGCGTGTGACGTTTACCGTCCTGCAGCGATTGACCAATTACATGTATTGGGAGAACAATTAGGAATTGAAGTTTATTCGAACAAAGAAGAAAAAGATCCCGTTAAAATTGCTACTGATGCGGTTATTTACGCAAGAAGTAACGGTTTCAATGTGGTGATTGTCGATACTGCTGGTCGTTTGGCTGTTGACGAAGCCATGATGGATGAAATTGAGCGCGTTAAAAAAGCTTTGAATCCTTCTGAAACTTTGTTTGTGGTCGATTCCATGACCGGACAAGATGCAGTCAATACAGCAAAAGCCTTCAACGATCGCATTGATTTTGACGGAGTTGTTTTAACAAAATTAGACGGTGATACACGAGGTGGAGCTGCGCTTTCCATTAAAGCAGTAGTTGATAAACCAATCAAGTTTGTAGGTACAGGTGAGAAGATGGACGCATTGGATGTGTTCTATCCGAAACGTATGGCCGATCGTATTCTTGGAATGGGTGACGTTGTTTCCTTGGTAGAACGTGCACAAGAGCAGTTCAACGAAGAGGAAGCGCGAAAATTGCAAAAACGCATCCAAAAAGACCAATTCGATTTCAACGATTTCTTGAGCCAAATTCAGCAAATCAAGAAAATGGGGAACGTGAAAGACTTGATGGGAATGATCCCAGGAATGGGGAAAGCAGTGAAAGACGTAGATATCCAAGACGATGCATTCAAGCACATTGAAGCGATTATCTATTCCATGACACCAAAAGAACGCGCAAATCCTTCTTTAATCAACGGTTCACGTAAAAATAGAATCGCTAAAGGTTCTGGTACCAATATCGTTGAAGTCAACAAATTGTTGAAACAGTTTGAAGACACGAAGAAAATGATGAAAATGATGTCCAATCCGAAAAACATGATGGGCATGATGAAACAGATGAAAGGTATGCGTGGCGGAATGCCGGGTATGTAGGTTCGCGATATGGATATGTAGGTACGCGATGCATCGCGTACCTACATATCCATAAAACATCGCGAAAAATCAAGTAAGTTCGCGATGCATCGCGAACCAATATTAAGATAATGATAAACTTCCAACTAACATCAGAGGAAAACAAATCATCTTTATTCCGAAATTTAGGAATCAACGATTTTCAATCTGCTTGTGCATACATTGAAGCTTTGCCTTATGGTAGAAATTCCAATAGAGAAGATTTTTCATTGGTCATCACAGAACAAAAAGGAACCTGTTCTTCTAAACATGCCTTACTGACAGAATTAGCAGAAGAAAATGCCGTTGCAGATGTGGAATTGATCGCAGGAATTTTTCTGATGAGCCCTGAAACGCATCCTCAATTGACCGAATTCTTTGCCGATAAACCCTATACTTCTTTACCAGAATGCCATTGTTACTTGATGGTACGCGATGCATCGCGTACCAAACGACGTTATGATTTCACCGATACGACTAACGCAATGGAACGCATTGCAGCAAAAATCGTCAGAGAACAACGCATTGAACCCAACCAAGTGCGCGACTGGAAAGTGGTGATCCACAAAGATTATTTGCAACGTTGGTTGAATCGTCAACCTGAATTGAATCTGACGTTGGATGAAGTTTGGGCGCAGCGAGAGGCAGCAATCGCACTTCTATAAATGAAAAAAGACCACCGAGGCAGTCTTTCTATAATTCAAATCTTTTCATTACTTCAACGCTTCCTTCAAGGCCTCTTCAGTCATCAAGCCCGTTTCACGGAAGGTTTCAACGCCGTTTTTGTATACGATGAAGGTCGGAAAAGCACTGATTTGCATTTCTTTGCACAAGTCTTTTTGAGCACCACCATCTACTTTAATAACCGTTGTTCCTTCAGCTTCTAATTGACCAACAATTGGTTCCATTTTTTTACACGGCGGACACCATTCTGCACCAATATCTACCAAAACCGTTTTGTCTGCTGGGATCGATGCTAAAAATTGCTTCATAGATATTTGTGGAACAGAAGTCGTTCCTTCTAAAGGTAAGTTGGCTTGTCCCCAAGCATTCACTCCACCTTTCATGTTCACCACTTTCGTGAAACCATTTGCCAACATCCATTCCATTGCGGCACCGCTTCTTCCACCACTCAAACAATACACGTATACCGTTTTTGAATGATCCAAAGCCACAACACGTTCTTGGAATTGTGTTTTATTGGTCCAATCTGCTTGCAATGCACCTTTGATGTGTCCAGATTCAAATTCGCCAGCTGTTCGTACGTCCAATAATTGAATGCCCTCAGATTGAATGGCCTTATTAAATTCTTTTGGACTCAAAACTTCTTGCGCATAACTGAAACTGAATAGACTAGCTACAAGCGCGAATGATAATTGTAAAAGGGTTTTCATAGATTTGTTTTTTGTAAAAATAAGGCTTTTGCGTTTACGAAAACAATGCCATAGATCTTGTGTAACATGGTTTACTTGATTTGGTCCTCTCTATTACCTAAAACAGTTGATT
Organism: Fluviicola sp.; assembly: GCA_020849495.1. GTDB lineage: Bacteria > Bacteroidota > Bacteroidia > Flavobacteriales_D > Crocinitomicaceae > Fluviicola. The sequence goes on along the minus strand of JADLGD010000073.1, from coordinate 6,206 downwards.
TGGTAGTTGATATTTAAAAACAGCAGAAAATGACAAGCGATTCCAAGTAAATTTCATTAATTTCAGGTTATGAAAAATTGGATCTTCACTTTTGCAGCACTAGTTTGTGCAACTTTTGCCTTTTCTCAAGAAGCGTTAACCTATCAAAAGCCACCGAAAGAAATTTTGGAATTAGTGGACGTTGAACGTGCGCCTTCTGTATTCATGGACAGCAAGAAACAAAACTTGGTGTATGCTTACAGCCCGATGTACAAAACGATTGATGAGGTTTCTGAACCAGAAATGAAATTGGCAGGACAACGCATCAATCCCTTGACAAACATGACTTCAGGTGCTCGTTATTTTACACGTGTTACCGTTCAATTGAATCGATCTGGTGAACCGAAAGAAGTAAGTGGATTGCCTGCAAATGCGAAGTTGGTCAATTTTGCTTGGTCACCGGATGATCAATACATTGCTTGTGGGAACATTGTTGCAAATGGAGTAGAGTTGTGGATGATTCGTGTTTCGACACAAAAAGCGAGTAAAATATCAGATGCCGTTTTGAATGGAAATTTGGGAACTATGTTTACTTGGTTGAATGATAGTCAATCCTTATTGGTGCATGTGTTGCCTCAAAAACCTGTCTACACGGACGTAGTGACTGCTGTTCCAACAGGACCATCTGTTTCTGTCAGTGATGGATCAAAAGCACAAAACAGAACTTATCCCGATTTATTGCGCAATAAAATCGATGAGAAGAACTTTGAATTGATGGCAACATCTGAATTGGTATTGATTGGATTAGATGGTACAAGAAAACAGTGGAAAAGTGCCGATTTATACACACGCGAGTCTTTTTCTCCTGATGGAAAATACGTATTGATCAATACGATTCAAAAACCGTTTTCTTATGCTGTTCCTTGGAGTCGTTTTGCAATGAAAACAGAAGTGTATGACATGAGTGGGAAATTGGTTCAAACCATTGAAAACAGACCCGTGTTAGATAAGTTACCAAAAGGATTCATGGCGGTTGAAAGCAATAAACGTTCGATTGCTTGGCGTTCAGACGAACCAGCAACATTGACTTATGTTCTTGCATTAGATGGTGGTGATCCAGAAGTGAAAGTTGATTTCCGTGATGAGATCTTTACTTGGAAAGCGCCATTTACATCCGGTTCTGCTACTTCATTTGTGAAAACACCTCAACGTTTTGGAGGAATTATTTGGGGAAGAGCTGATGTGTGTATCGTTTATGATTCTTGGTACAATACGCGAAATGAGAAGACGTATTTGTTCAATCCTGCAAATCCTTCAAAAGGCTTGGTGGTGTTGTTTGATCGCAATTCGCAAGATGAATACAGCAATCCAGGGAATTTTGAAACGATTCGCAACCAATACAATCGCTATGTTTTACAGTTGAATGGAATGGAAACCTACATGATTGGTGAAGGTTATACGGAAAAAGGTCAATTTCCTTTTGTAAACCAATTCAACTTAAGTACAAAAACGACCAAAAACTTGTATCGTTCAACGTATACGAACAAATTGGAAGCCATCAGTGGAATCATTGATATCAAAAAAGGAGAGTTGTTAGTACGCATTGAATCGCCAACGGAATATCCGAATTATTACATCCGTAAAATGGGAGGAAAGTCGGCACCAGTAGCGATTACAGCTTTCAAGAATCCTTTTGCGGCAATGAATGGCGTATCGAAAGAAGTGATCAAGTACAAACGTGCAGATGGTTTGGAATTGTCGGCAACATTGTATTTACCTGCAGGTTATGATAAAAAGAAGAAACCAACGGGAGCTTCACAAAAATTACCAATGGTGATGTGGGCTTATCCGCAAGAGTTTAAAGACAAGAACAGTGCAGCTCAAAATACGAAGAACCCAAATGAATTCATTTTTCCGAACTACGGTTCTCCGATTTATTGGGTGATGTGCGGCTATGCTGTTTTGGATGATGCCGCTTTTCCAATTGTAGGTGAAGGTGATGCAGAACCAAACGATACCTTCATGGAGCAATTGGTAGCTAATGCAAAAGCTGCAATTGATGCGGTGGATAGTTTGGGTTACATTGATCGCAAGAAAGTAGCAATCGGTGGTCATTCTTATGGCGCTTTCATGACAGCAAATTTATTGACCCATTCCGATTTGTTTGCTGCTGGAATTGCACGAAGTGGTGCTTACAACAGAACATTGACACCGTTTGGTTTCCAAGGAGAAGAACGCAATTATTGGGAAGCCCAAAAAACTTACAACGAAATGTCGCCATTCAATTATGCTGATAAGATGAAAACGCCGATGTTGTTGGTGCATGGTGAAAACGACAACAATCCTGGAACGTTCCCGATTCAAAGTGAACGCTATTTCCAAGCATTGAAAGGTTTTGGTGCACCTGTTCGCTATGTGGTTTTACCAAAAGAAAGCCATGGCTACGCAGCAAAAGAATCCATCTTGCATTTGTTATGGGAACAAGACCAGTTTTTGGAAAAATACGTAAAGAATAGAGTGAATTAATCGTTGAATTAAAACGAAAGGTAACAATTCAACATTACTCATCTTTTATCAATACCAAATTCAAGTTGTAAAAATCTACAGCTTCTTTATATGTTTTATATATTGGAGAGAATGCTTCTTTTGGGAAATGACATTTTGTGTACCATTCTTCTATCGAAATAGTAAGTGTCTGTTCTGTTAATACGGCTCTAGATTCAAATTTACAAATAGTGTCAACACCAACGTTTCTATTGAATTGGCTCAAGTTATCTACAAGATAGCCATCTGGGATATTGATAATAATTGTTTTAATGTATTTTTTTGGGAAATTAATACTAACAGGATTGACTCTTTTACTAGGATCTAATATTGGAAGTTGTGTTTGTTCACCAGTTAAATTTCCAATTGGTGCAATATAAATCGTTCCGTTTTCAGTTAGGAAACTTTCTGATGTAGCGGTACATTTTGAATAAAGGGGAAGGTAATTGTATACATCCGTTTTAGCGTTGATGAATTCTTTATTTTCTATGGTAAAGTCTTTTAAATGATAGCTCAATTTTTTGCTTAGATTTTCATATTGTTGAACTTTATCTAATAATGAAACACCGCCTTGAGAATTTGTTGTAAAGTATCCCGTTTGCTTACTGAAAAAAGTAGCGTTTGTTTTCGAATTATTCAAATCAAATTGGATAATAATGGATGTAGAATCGATGGATTCTTTATAGTATGGTGCTTCAATTTTAAAACCTTTAAAATAGGCTTGATTGAAATTAAATGAATTGGCTTTAGCAATATATTGAACTGCGTTTGTATTAATATATTCCAATGGTGGTAAACCGATTCGATGATCATCCCTAAGTGAATAATATTTTTTTATACCGGGAAAATAGAGGAGGGGTTCATAAAAAACATCGCTTGAATAAATTCCATAAGGGAGTTTGTTATATTCTCTGTTTCCCGCATAGATTATGATAGGTTTTAAATGTAAATTGGAAGCTGCAGCATACATATTCATGAAATAATTTTTTATACCTCTAATCGTGCTTATTCTTTTTTGATTGGAAAACTGAGTTTTATCGTTTGATTTTTGAGCCATTTCATAAATACGAAGAGAGGCAAATTCGGATGTGTTGGACTTAAATTCAGAAGTACTGATTAATTCATCTCTTAATAATTCAACTCTTTGATTAACTTGACGTTCATGGTTTAAATCTAAGGCGAAAATTTCGAATTGCCTTTCGTTTCTATTGTTGATGTTATTCTTTGTAAAATAAAAATACATGCGATCCAATTCATCAATAGGACTGGTTAAAGGTTCTTTTAATATTCGCTCAACATTTTTCAATTTAAACAACATGTTGTTTGCGTCATGTATTTCATATTCATTAAAATGTTGGATGATTTCGTGTTCGTATTTTGTGCGAGTAAAATCTGTAACAATGGATACTTCTCTATGATAAATCAACGAAACTACTTTTTCAAGCGTCGTATAATTATTGTTAAAGTCGAAATAGTAGGGGATCACATTACTTCTGAAGATACTTTCTTCATATAAAGCGAATACTTCAATGATAGAAGCTATTTGGAGACCCTCGCATGCAAAGTAATGGTATTTTTCACCATTGTGTTCTCCAATTAAAATACTATCTTTTGATATATTAATAACAGTTCCATTTGGATTAATAATACGCGCTTTAATTATTAAAGAATCAGTTGCTTTTTGTTCACGAGAGTTGTTTATTGGCAAATATATTTTGTTGTTTTCTTCAATCCCATTTTGAGTCAGTATTTTTATTTTAAAATGTTTGATTCGAAACCAATCCATTAAAGACGGTGATGGATGATCAATGATATCGACATCTTTTAAATAAATAGCGTTTTCAGAAGTAGTTATTGTTGTTTCATCATAAACAGGAATGTTATCCCATCGGTAATTTTTATCATAACCTGAATTGGTTTGACAAAAAGCAAAAAATGGAAATAAAATAATTAAGGAGTAAACAATTTTGGTCATTATTTTTTGATTAATATGATTAATTTTTTTAGTTCTTTTTTCACGATTGATTGGAAAGCATTTAAATCTGTAAATGCAGATGTGGGGATTTCTAATGTTTTGATTTTAAATGATAATTTGCAGATAACCTGATTGTTTTCTTGAGTGAAATTTGACTCAATTTCAAAAAAATCGGAACTAAATTGATCATTTGATGGTAATGATAAAACTTCTTGATTTTCAGGAATTTTAAACGTTGTGACAAAATTATAGGAACCAGTATTGTTTAAAGAAACGGGTGTTTTTCGTTTCGATAAATCAAACAATTCAATTGGATTCGTAATTTGAAAAGCAGGAACAAATAACTTTGAATTTGATTCTTGAAGTTTCATTGTACTTTCAATAGAAATATTCAAATCCTTTTCTCTTTCTTTCAAGTTTTCGATGTTCGTTTTTTGTATTTCAATGTTTTGATTAGAATTGAAGAAAAGATCTTGTATGATAGTTGTAGTTTCACTTTCTTTTAGATCTAATAATGCATAAGTGTGGTTGGTTTTTTCATAACCTGTCAAATGTATTTTTTTATTTATATAAAGGACGTTTTCAACTATCTCGATGTGCACTGAATCGCTAATTGTATTTAGACTTTCGTTTATTATTGGCACACGGAAAACTTCGTACGTTGATGTGTCTTTATGAATCAAAAGCTCTTTACCTTGAATAAATGCTGTTGGAAAATGAATGTCCTGAATACTATTGGTAGCATCTAAAATATAATGCTGTCCGTCACTGATATAAGTAGAAATCATGTGATTGTCTACTGTTGGATTGTGACTAGTGCTATAGTCATAGGGTAGTTCTCTAGTACCAACCCAAGTTAAATAGACTGGTATGTTTATCGCTTTTGTCATTAAATAAACCAAGCTTGCCATATCCTTACAATCACCATATCTTTTACGATAGGTATCATTTCCATTTCTGGGAACATATCCATATTTTCCTTCTTCAAAGGCTATGTATTTTATGTTGTCCTGTATCCAATAATAAATAGCTTTTACTTTATCCAACTCTAATGGAATTGTATCTGTTATTTGTTTCGATAATTGTATTAATTCATTAGATGCAGTTTCTTTTTCAATTTCTGAAAGGTTTTTTAAGTATAAATGGTGTAAAGATGATAGATCAGATAGTACTTTTTGACTTCCTGATGTTGTCGTAAATTCATCAACGATTAATACAATATGAGGAGCATAATGAAAAAGGCCAATAGAATTTTTTTCAAATGCAATTTTCGGACAGTTAGTACTACTAATAATGATCGATTTTTTATTGCTTTTTACAACCGTATCTCTTTTTATAGAAGGGGTTAGGTTGTAGCTTAAACAATTGACTTTAATGTTATTAGGTATATTGATTATTATTTCTTTGTTCAGAATAGGCTCAAATTGACCGATTAATTCTCGATTTGGGAAACTCTGTTCTTTAATTATCATTGTATATGACGTTTCAATGATTGACCCAATGTTTAAATTTGGATACATATAATTTACTACCATTGAACCATCATAAAATACAAAATTGGTTGAGATCTTTTTGACAGGAGGTTTTACTATTACTCTGTTGTCTTGGTGAATAAAAGTTTTTGTTACTCCTGCAATTTTTAACTCTGTTACTGAAGATTTGAAGTTTTCAATAGACACTAAATCATCAAACTCATAACTGTCGAATT
>JADLGD010000072.1 GCA_020849495.1 Fluviicola sp. | reverse complement strand
CTTGAAAGCAACTGCTGGAGGTGGTGGAAAAGGAATGCGCATCGTTTGGAAAGAAGAAGATTTGGAAGCTGCTTGGGATTCTGCTCGCCAGGAAGCTGGTGCTGCTTTCGGTAACGACGGTATCTACATGGAGAAATACATTGAAGAACCACGTCACATCGAAATCCAAATTGCAGGTGACCAATACGGAAACGCTTGTCACTTATCAGAACGCGATTGTTCGATCCAACGTCGTCACCAAAAATTGGTAGAAGAAACTCCTTCTCCATTCATGACCGACGAATTGCGTGAGCGTATGGGTGAAGCGGCAATTAAAGCTGCTAAAGCTGTTCGTTACGAAGGTGTTGGTACAGTAGAGTTCTTGGTTGACAAAAACCGCGATTTCTACTTCATGGAAATGAATACACGTATTCAGGTAGAACATACCATCACAGAGGAAGTAATCGATTACGATTTGATCAAAGAACAAATCAAAATTGCTGCAGGAGAGAAAATCTCTGGTAAAAATTATTACCCACACTTGCATGCAATCCAATGTCGTATCAACGCTGAAGATCCTTACAATGACTTCCGCCCTTCTCCAGGAAAAATTACGAGTTACCACTCACCAGGAGGACACGGAGTACGTATCGATACACATGCTTACGCTGGATATGTGATTCCTTCGAATTATGATTCAATGATTGGAAAATTAATCGTTGTAGCACAAACACGTGAGGAAGCAATTCTAAAAATGAAACGCGCTTTGGATGAATACATCATCGAAGGTGTTAAAACAACTATTCCTTTCCACCAAAAATTGATGGATGATCCTCAATTCCGCGCTGGAAACTTCACTACGAAGTTCATGGAAACGTTCGAGTTTTAAGATAAAAGAATATCAAATAGAAATTCCCCGGTTAACTCGTTAGTCGGGGAATTTTGTTTCAAATAGCTAAGTTTTCTGTAATTTAATCCACTTAAAAACAAAAGTTTGAAAACGAAGCAAGTGAAAAAGAAACAAAGCATCCTTCAGCAATTGATGATCAATATTCTATTGCCTGTGTTGGTGTTGTTCACACTTGCCTTTCTATTCGTTTACAAATACCAACAAAACACGGTGGAGGCTTCCATTGCACGAAGAAAAAGCAACATCGTCGCTGAAACCAAAAACCTCATCTCCTATTATGATTTTGCAATCCATCAACACGAAGAATCGTTGATTGCATACATGCAACAAAAATCAAGTCAACTCGAAAAAAAATTACAACACTATCCAATTGATAAAGCACCACTAAAACAATTGGAAGCTGAAATCGGAATGGATACCATTAATGAGGATATTTACCTCATCGATAATAACTCGAAAATTGTCAACACCACTTTTCAACCGGATCTTGGATTAGACTTTAAAAAATTGGATCCTGAGTTTGAACAATTTTTTGAGAACATCAAAAAAAATGGAAAGTTCAAAGATGATCGTTTTGGCTTAGAACTGAAAACTGGTCGCATGCGAAAATACAGCTACTTTCCAGTAAAAACGGGAGACTACATCATTGAAATAGGACTTTACTCAGAAACAGCAGATCAATTTAAAGCACTGTTATTAGAAAAAATTAAAGGTTTAAGCAAACGTTACCCTTCCATCCATAATGTGACGCTTTTTCTTGGAGTTGAAAACATCGTAGATGTTTCCATTAAAGACAGTATTAGCGCAAAAGCATACCTAGAATGTCTCAATGAGAAAAAAACAGTAATTATTGACTGTGATAATCCAAATACTCCTGGTAAAGAACAAAAAGAATACATCTTTTTACCTGTTTTAGATGCGACACTCTACACAGGTTATGTATTGGAAGTACAAACGAACGACCTGAAACATCGAGAAATGTTAGCAGATTTATTCTTCAATTTCATTCTACTGTTCATTGGAGTACTCATCATTCTTTCAATCATCGTTTACATCCGATCCAAAAAAATTACAAAACCTATTAGTCAATTAGCTATAGAAGCACAAGGAATAAATGCAGAAAACCTTGGCAAACACATCAACATCAGCGGAAGCAAAGAGATCGAAGAACTTTCAACTAGTTTCAACGACATGATGGATAACTTAAGAGATTCGTATGAAACTTTGGAAGAAAAAGTCATTGAACGAACTGCTGAACTAGAACAACAAAAACGCTTGGTAGAAAACAAAAACGAAGAGATTGTCGATAGTATCCAATACGCTAAGTTCATTCAAGAAGCCTTGTTACCAAGTAAAGCTGAAATCAAAGCTGCCTTGCCACATTCAATGATCTATTACGCACCAAAAGACATAATTGCAGGCGATTTTTATTGGTTCGAACAACGAAAAGATGAAATTTGGTTTGCTGTTGCTGATTGTACAGGACACGGTGTTCCAGGAGCGATGGTATCCGTATTGTGTGTCAATGCTATGAACCAAACACTCTTTGAAACTGCCATCACAGAAACAGGAGAATTCCTTGATTCAGTTAGAGAAAAAGTGGTGCGTACCTTGACCAAAGAATCACGTTCTGTGAAAGACGGAATGGATATTTCGCTTT
>JADLGD010000071.1 GCA_020849495.1 Fluviicola sp. | reverse complement strand
TATTTGACCATACAAAGTAGTCCCTGAGCCAATCATGGGCACACCATTTCCTGAACCATTTAATGTGCCGTTTTTGGTGCCATTTGCTGGATTCATTACTGCAATATCTCGGTAATAATTGGGTCCCATTTGATAAGATGATCCAGCCACATAAGCAGTTATAGCATTTCCTTTATCAGATAAAGGCAAATCCAAAAACACATCAGCATTCAACAATAAAAGATCATGACTCACCGTATCATTTTGTTGATTCAACGACCACATTGCATCTTTTTGATGGATCCAACCAGCCCCAACATTTAACACTTTCTTTTTGCCGAGATAGGTTCCTGTTGTGTAGGGATTCACATTGTTTTCTTTTTCAAAAAACTGCCACATTAAATAACCTTGGGTTTGCCATTTTGGTGGATTCAAAGAAAAATTAGCATCGTGTGAAATGGCAGGAATTGGTGTGGCTGAATTAGTAACAGTCATTGGAGATGATGCTGCAATTCGGTAATCCAATCGTCCAATTTGACCTTTAGCATATACCGAAAGTTTTCTTAAAAACTGATCATTGATGCCATTGGTTACTTGCTGATACAAGGGCGCATCTAGAGTTAGTAAAGAACCCACTGCAGGTGATGCATAACGCGACAATCCACTCCAACCCGTTAAACCTCCTCCAATTTGCAATTGCGGTGCAAATTTAAATTCAGTTACAGCATCATGAAAAAAGGCTCCTATATAGCGTTTAGAAAGAAAATTAAAATTGTTTTGTCCAAACTGCGTGTAAAAATACAAACGGTCAGTTATTTGTCCCCATGCAGAAATGCGTAAACGACGAATTCCGATATCTGTATAATTAGTCACAGGAACATTATCGATTGTTGTTCCAGGATTCATCTCCGTGTTTCTCAACCAAATTTGACCAACAACAGTCGCTTTTAAATAATGAGAGCCCGTTTTGTTTAGATTGTATTTTAATTCAGGAATGACCAGTTTAGTTGTGTCTCTCCATGTTTTTTTTTGCCCATACAAAAGGCTATTTACAGCTACTATAAAAAGCAGTAGCATTCTAGTTTTTTTCATCTCGTTCAATTTATTTATTAAAAGGGTAATTATCGATATTGAAATCAGATAAAATCGCCCAATTTTAATTGACTGAATTGAATAAAAAGTGGCTGTTTAAAAAATGAAGCCTGGTAGTTTTTTAATCCTTTGGTAGTTAATGGAAGATAATCTCTATGTGCTAGGACTAGATCAAAACCATAAGTTGGAATAAAAAAATCAAGTAAAAAAACAGAATTGTCTGATAGATCTTCTTCTAGTACAAGCTGTTCAATAGATGTCTGATCTTCATCTACAATAAATGAGCTCCATTTATTGGATTCAAGATAAAGAAAAAGCACTAACAAAAGTGCAGTTATGTATCGTAAACAATCTTTACAACTTTTCACAGGACAAATTTAAGCGAACATCAACAAGTAAAGCTTAAAAGCTTGTTAAATAAAAAACGGCATCAAAAAAATTGATGCCGTTTAATCTCAAATTGAGTTTTATTTAGCGAAGGATATTAATATCACCTTTGAATTCTTTCTTTTTGTCAGTATAAACATCTTTTACACGTGCAATCCATGTATAAGAACCTGCAGGTACAATTTTACCATGATAAGTTCCATCCCATTCAGAAGTTGGATCATGTGTTTCCCAAATCAATTCACCCCAACGGTTATAGATCAATAATTCAAAGTTGTACACATCAATTCCACTTACTGAGAACGCCCAAGTTTGATTGAATTCATCACCGTCTGGTGTGAATGCATTTGGAGCAAAGAATAAGATATCACTGTTTACAAATAACGTGTGGTAAACTGTGTCAATACATCCTTCAGCTGTTCTTACAATTAATTGAATATCATAAGAAGCAACTACACCTTCAGGGAAATTAAATACTGGATTCTGTGTAGAACTTTGATTTGGAATTGAACCTGGAGATGACCATTGCCAATTTACAACCGATGCAGATGAATTATCTTGCATTTTTACAGTTGTTTCAAAAATCGTAGTCGGGTTCGCGCTCATATTGAATTCAGCAGTTGGAATTTCAATGACTTCAACAATATCCGGGAATGAACCTGTGTAAACACAACCATAAATAGAAGTTACAACTACATCAAGAGAATATTTTCCAGGATTAGGGAAGGTATGCGAAGCAGAAGCTCCACCAATCAATGTATCTAATTCGGTATCACCATAACTCATTTCAACTGTTGCAATTTCATTGATGTTATTTGAATTATTGAAATAGTTGAATGTTCCAGGTTGACAAGAACTTTGAATATCAGTCGTGAAATTTGGAACGATTGGAGTTGGGAATGTAATTGTCAAACAAGAATCTTTCGTAGGTGATCCACATTGTTCTGAGATTGTCACACAATATTGAGTTCCAGAGTTAACTGGATCAACAGTAATTGTTGAACCTGTTCCGATTACTGTACCATTCTCTTTCCATGTAAAGATATAAGGAGAACTTCCTCCAGCACCTTGTACTGTTAAATTAGTAGAGTTTTCAGGACAAATAACTAAATCTGGAGTTAATGATACAATGTTTAAAGGACTTGGTTCTCCAATCGTTTGAGTTGCAGTAATGACACAGTTGTTAGCATCTGTAATAGTTACTGTATGAGTACCAGCTGGTAAATCATTCGCAGAAGCAGATGTAGAAGATGAATTATCCCATGCATAAGTGTATAGTGGAGTTCCATTTGCAACAGAAACAGTCACAATACCATCAGACCCACTGTTACAAGTTGCATCAACAAAGTTGACAATTTGTGCAACCATTCCAGGGATCTCTGTTACAGTTACATCTACAGTATCGATACAACCTGTACTTGAAACAACTTCACAATGATATTGTCCAGCAGATAAACCAGTTGCTGTTTGAGTTGTTTGACCACCCGCATCATACCAATTGTAAGTCACTGTACCTAAAACTGGAGTCATCGTCGCTGTAGCAGTTCCATCAGAACCTCCAGGACAAGAAACAAGTGTTGAAGTTGCAGAATATGTTGCTGTTGAATTCGGAACTGTGACATTTACTACTTT
>JADLGD010000070.1 GCA_020849495.1 Fluviicola sp. | reverse complement strand
TGTGAAAGCTTTTCTGAGGTCTCGTCTCCCGTATGTACGGGAAACCGAATAGACAGTTTTGCTAATTACACAACACAAAAAAAGCTTCCACGCATTGTGAAAGCTTTTCTGAGGTCTCGTCCGGATTCGAACCGGAGTAGACGGTTTTGCAGACCGGTGCCTAGCCGCTCGGCCACGAGACCTTTTATCGATTCTACTTTTTCATCTATTGATGATTAGTATTCATCGGGCGACAAAAATAGTAATATTTTCTAATATCTTACCAATTACCGCCCTCAATAATTATTGCTACATTTTCTACATCTCCATTTATTGGCGGACATATTTTTGTAACCTTAACGCGAAAAGCATCTAAGTTTTTGATCTCTTGTTGTAAACGTGAAACAATGCGTTGTCCTACATGCTCAATCAACTTCGAACGGATAGCCATTTCTTCAGCTACGATTTTGTTGACAAGCACGTAATCGATTGTTTGACTCAATTCATCTGAAACTGCAGCTGCACTAAAATCTGTTCGCATGTGAACATCCACACTATAGTTACCACCAATTTTTCCTTCTTCTTCTAAACATCCGTGGTAAGCGTATAGCTTGATGTTGTTTACTTCAATCAAATGTTTCATTGCAATGCAGAAAGCCCGTTGTTCATACGTAACATACATTCTTCTTTTCCAAGGTATGCTGCTATTTCAAACATGGATGGTCCCATTCCTGCTCCTGTAATTAATAAACGGAACAAAGGAAGCACAGCACCAATTCCTAATCCTTTTGCTTCTAAAAATGCTTTAAAAGCGGATTCTATATTTGCAGTATTAAAATCAGCAATTGCTTCTAATTGTTCTTTCCATTCTGTCATCAAAGCTGGAGATTCTGCTTTCCATTTTTTAGAAACAGTTTGTTCGTCATAATTTGTTGGCGCATTGAATAAATAGGCACCTTCTGTCATCATGTCCTTCACAAACGTTGCTCTTTCTTTCATCAATTTGCAGAAAGCAACTACTCTACTATCTTCAACTTTCAAATCAAATTCTTGCTTCAATAAAGCAGCTAGTTCTTCGTCTGAAGTGTGTTTTAAATATTGTTGTTGGAACCATTTTGTCTTATCGGGATCAAATTTTGCCCCAGCTTTTCCAACACGATCCAGTGAAAACGCAGCGATTAATTCATCCATTGAAAAGATTTCTTGTGTGGTTCCAGGATTCCAACCTAAGAATGCTAACATATTAATGAATGCTCCAGCGAAGTACCCATTTTCTCTGTAACCTGAGTACAATTCACCTTCAGAAGTGGTCCAGTTTGCTGGAAACACAGGGAATCCTAAACGATCTCCATCTCTTTTTGAAAGTTTACCATTACCATCAGGACGTAATAACAAAGGCAAATGCGCAAATTTTGGTGCGTCCCATCCAAAAGCATCATACAATAAAACATGTAATGGAGCGGATGGTAACCATTCTTCTCCACGGATCACATGTGTAATTTTCATTAAATGATCATCTACAATGTTTGCTAAATGGTAGGTTGGCATGCCATCACTTTTGAATAACACCTTGTCATCCAGGTTGTTCGTGTTTACAACTACCCATCCTCTAATCGTATCTTCGAATCTAACATCTTGATTACGAGGCATTTTCATTCGAATAACATACGGATCACCAGCATCCAAACGTCTTTTTACTTCGTCAGCTGGTAATGTCAATGAGTTTTTTAGTGATACACGTGTAACACTATTGTATTGCCAATTAGGCATTCCCATTTGTTTTGCTTGTTCACGAACAGCGTCTAACTCTTCTGGTGTATCAAATGCATAATAGGCTTTTTCCGTTTCAACCAATTGTTCTGCATACGGACGATACATTGCTTTGCGTTCACTTTGGACATATGGACCATATTCTCCTCCAATCCCAGGACCTTCATCCGGAATGATGCCACACCATTGAAGTGAATCCATGATGTAATCTTGTGCTCCTGGTACAAATCGTGTTTGATCTGTATCTTCAATTCGAATAATAAATGTTCCCTTGTTGTGTTTTGCAAAGAGGTAATTGTAAAGCGCCGTTCTTACACCTCCCATGTGTAATGGTCCAGTTGGAGACGGTGCAAATCGAACACGTACGTCGTTAGTACTCATTTGTTGAAATTTAGATTGCAAAAGTAACCATTTATTCACCTTTTTTGAGGGTTTATTAACACTTATGAACGAAAAAATGCATTTGGTGTACGTCTACTTTCATAACTTAGTAGATTATTGGTTAATAAGGTGTTTATATGTCGGCTTTTGATCGTTTGATTCAACAGATTGATGCGTTTATTCGCAAATACTACAAGCATGAAATGTTAAAAGGCTTGTTGGTTTTTGTAGGCTTTCTATTTTCGTCTTGGTTGGTTGTAAGTATTCTTGAATACTTTGGACGATTCAGTTCCAATGTTCGTTTTGTTTTACTTCTTTCATTTATTCTAGGGAATGTTTTTATTCTAGGAAACTATTTTATCAAACCATTATTGCGTTTGTATTCTTTTGGATCACGCATCAATCGAACGCAAGCCTCTAAGATTATTGGAGATTTTTTCCCTTCTATTTCAGATCGACTTTTAAATACGTTACAGTTAAATGAATTGGCCAATCCTGATGATAGAAGTTTTGAATTGATTCGTGCAAGTGTTGTTCAACGTTCCAATGAATTAACTGTCGTTCCTTTCGTTGACGCAATTAAGTACCAAGAGGCAAAACGTTATTTAAAATTTGTGATTCCAGTCTTATTGGTTTTTGCATCTATTTTGGTTTTTGCTCCTTCATTGATTGTTGACGGCTCTTCTCAAGTTGTCAATTACAATCAAGCACAAAAAGCACCTTTTGAGTTCAATTTACTCAATTCTGATTTACTCTTAAACGAAGGAGAACCTTTTGAAGCGAAAGCTGCTATAACTGGTGACTATATTCCGGAACGTATTTATATAGTATCTGATCAAGGTCGTTTTTTGATGAAACGAACTAGAAAAAATGAAGTGATGCATCTTTTTGAAAATTTGAAAGAAGGCTTTGACTTTCACTTTGAAAGTGAAGGTTATTCATCAAAAACTTTTCAATTGAATGTAATCGGTAAATCTAGTTTAGGTCGTGTTATTGCGGATTTGGATTACCCTGATTATTTAAAACGCAAGAATGAATTATTATCAAATGTTGCAGACCTGGAAATACCAGAAGGGACAAAAGTCAATTGGAGTATTCTGGGTAAAAACGTTTCTTCTTTAAAAGTTTTTTTCAACGATACTAGCAGAACATTTATGTCTGAAGAAGCTCGTTTTACCAATCGTTTTTCAAATTCAGGTTTATTACGGGTTGTATTGCGAAATACTGTTACGAAAGATTTGGACACCTCTTTTATTCCGGTTAAGGTTATTAAAGATGCCTATCCTTCTATTTTAGTGAATGAATTCATTGATAGTATCAAGCCAGCTATTCGCTCGTTTGCTGGTATTGTTTCTGATGATTATGGATTGAACCGTTTGTCTTTTGTTTATACCATTACAAAGAAAAATGGAAAACAATTGAAACGTCAAATGAATGTTTCCAATCCAAACGGTACCAATGATAAATTCAATTTTGCAGTTGATTTTAGTCGTGAAGATTTAGATGTAGAAGATAAAATCGCTTACCATTTTGTGATTTCTGATAACGATGGTGTCAATGGTTCAAAATCTACGATGTCCCAATCTTTTGTTTACGAATTGCCTACTCTTCAAGATTTGAATGAGAAACGTGATGAAACGCAAAAAGAATTGCAATCTTCACTATCTGATATTTTGAAAAGAACTGAGGATTTTCAGAAGGATGTAAATCGTTTACAAAAATCGATGTTGAATAAATCGAAAAGTGATTTTAAAAGCATTGAACAGGTTCAACAGTTGAAGCAAGAACAACAGTCCCTTCAAAATGATTTGCAAGAACTACAAGAAAAGTTGGAGCAAAGTAATGAAGAAAAAAATCAGTTATCTGAACAAGATGAAGAACTTTTAAAACAACAAGAATTAATCGAACAATTACTCAACGAAGTAATGGATGATGAATTGAAAAAGTTGTTAGAACAGTTAGAAGAAATGATGAAGAAGAATGATCAGAATGGTTTAGAAAAACAATCTGAAAATTTGGAACAATCGACTGATCAAATGAAAAAGCAATTGGATCGTACACTTGAAATGCTTAAGAAATTACAAGTGAATGAAAAGATTGATGATTTAGAAAAAGAATTAGATGCCCTATCAAAAGAACAAGAGGATTTGAAAGAAGCTATTCAAGAGAACAAAGTTTCAAAAGAAGATGCTCTCAAACAACAAGAAGAGATCAATAAGAAGTTTGATGATATTAAAAAGGATATGAAGGAAATGAAAGAGATGAACGATGCTCTTGAACGTCCGATGGATATCAATGATTTTAAAGAACAACAAGAGTCTATTTCCAATGAATTAAATGAGTCGAAAGAAAAGATCGATTCGGGTAAACCTTCAAAGGCTGGTCAAAATCAAAAGTCTGCTGCTGATCAAATGAAGGAAATGTCTGAACAATTGAATAAGCAACAAGAAGATGCTAATAAAAAGCAAAACGAAGAAGACATGGGATTGATTCGTTTGTTACTTGAAAATTTAATGACTTTGAGCTTTGATCAAGAGCAAAATTTGAATGGTTTTTCTAAGGTGAAAGATAATGATCCGAATTACCGTCGTTTAGGAAGAAAGCAACGTAAAATTATTGATGACTCAAAACCTGTCGAAGATTCTTTGATTGCTTTGGCGAAACGTCAAACAAAAGTTGCTGCATTTATTGATAAGGAACTAAAAGAAATTCGTTCAAACTACAGTTACATTGTTGATGAAATCGACGAGCATAGAAGAAGAGAGTTAACACAGCATCAACAGCTGGTGATGACATCTTACAACAATTTAGCTTTGTTATTGAATGAAAGTTTACAATCCATGCAACAGCAAGCTCAAAGTCAAAAACCTGGCAGTGGTAGTTGTGATAATCCCGGTGGTAGTGGTAAAAAACCTTCTGATGGACAAATGGGTTCTGAAGACATGAAGGAAATGCTGAAGAAACAATTGGATCAAATGAAGAAAGGTCAGAATCCGGGCGGTAAAGAACCTGGTGACAAACCGGGCAATCAAGGAATGCCTGGATTGGGGAATAAAGAAATTGCTAAAATGGCTGCACAACAAACTGCAATTCGTCAACGTCTCGAGCAAATGCGTAATGAGATGAATAAGGAAGGCAATGGTAAGGGCAATCAATTAAATCCATTGATCAAAGAGTTGGAACAACAAGAACGTGATTTAATTAATAAAAACTTTTCACCTCAAATGGTGAAACGTCAACAAGAAATTTTGACACGTTTGTTGGAAAGTGAAAAAGCATTGAAGGAAAGAGGCTTTGAAGAAAAAAGAGAATCTAAATCTGCAAAAGATCAAAATAACAGTAACCTTATTCGATTTGATGAGTATAATCGTCAAAAGCTCGGTCAAATTGAATTATTCAGAACTGTGGACCCTACCCTCTCGAGGTATTATAAGGATAAAGCAAGTCAATATTTCAACAGGTCGATGTAACTGTTAAATGATTAAAAGACTATGATGAAAGAAGGTTATACATTGATTGATTCGTTAACCATTCCTTCGGAATTAAAGAATTTACCTGTTGTTGAAGCATTAATCGATAAGACTTGTCAATCTATCGGTGTCAATGAAGATTTGTATGGTAATGTTTTAATTGCTGTAACTGAAGCTGTGAATAATGCTATTATTCATGGGAATGACGAAAACAAAGACATTACTGTAGATGTGAATGTCTATGATGAAGATCAAAGCTTTGGTTTTACAATTATAGATCAAGGAAAAGGATTTGATCACATGAATTTGCCAGACCCTACTGCTCCTGAAAATATTGAGAAAGAAAATGGTCGTGGAATTTTTCTAATGCGCAATCTGGCAGATGAAGTTGAGTTCAATGAAAGTGGTAATCAAGTATCTGTTTATTTTACAAAGTAATGGTAGAAATTCATTTTGAAGATATTGATGAAGTTCCGGGTGTAAACTCGGAATTTTTGTTTTCATGGTATACACAAGTTTGCAGTGTGGAATCAAAAGTGTTAGGTGATGTCACTCTAATTTTTTGTTCAGATGATTATTTATTGGAAATGAATCTTACACACCTCAATCATGATTATTATACAGACATTATCACTTTTGATTATTCAGAAGACAACATTGTTTCTGGTGATTTGTTTATTAGTTATGACCGTGTAGTTGACAATGCTACTTCTTTTTCATCATCTGTTAAAGATGAATTACATCGTGTTTGTGTTCATGGGCTTTTGCATTTATGCGGTTATAAAGATAAATCTGTAGAAGATGAACAGTTGATGCGACAAAAGGAAGATGAAATGTTAAACCTTCGTGTGTTTCACGTGGAACATTTGAACTCGTGAAATGCTCGTTGTAATTTTGTTCCACGTGAAACATTAAAGTGTATGTTGAAAGAATATGATGTGATTGTTGTTGGTGGTGGTCATGCTGGTTGCGAGGCTGCGAATGCAGCTGCAAAATTGGGTTCGTCCGTTTTGTTGGTCACCATGAATATGAATACAATTGCTCAAATGAGTTGCAATCCTGCAATGGGAGGTGTGGCAAAAGGTCAAATTGTTCGAGAAATTGATGCGCTTGGTGGTGGTTCAGGTATTGTGTCTGATTTGTCAGCCATTCAGTTTCGAATGTTGAATCGATCAAAAGGACCAGCTATGTGGTCACCCCGCACTCAAAATGATCGAATGAAATTTGCTGAAGAGTGGCGTTTGTTGTTGGAACGAAATCCGAATGTTGATTTCTGGCAGGACATGTGCAACGGTTTGATTGTTGAAAATAATCGTGTTGTTGGTGTTAAAACGGGTATTGGTTTGCCGATTTATGGAAAGTCAGTTGTTTTGACAAACGGTACCTTTTTGAATGGTTTGATTCATCTTGGTGAAAAACAATTTGGTGGTGGTCGTGTTGGTGAAAAAGCTGCAACGGGAATCACGGAAGATTTAGTTCAGTTTGGTTTTGAAGCTGGACGTATGAAAACAGGAACTCCTCCTCGCATAGATGGCCGCTCTTTGGATTATTCTAAAATGGAAATTCAAGAAGGAGATGAAAGTCCATCCAAGTTTTCTTTTGGATCAACGAAGCCTTTAGCTGTTCAGCGCCCTTGTCATATTACATATACCAATACGGAAACGCATGAAAAATTAAAGGAGGGTTTTGATCGTTCTCCTATGTTCAATGGTTCCATTAAAAGTTCTGGTCCTAGATATTGTCCTAGTATAGAAGATAAAATCAATCGTTTTGCTGATCGTGATCGTCATCAGATATTTGTGGAACCTGAAGGCTGGAATACCATTGAAATCTATGTGAATGGATTTTCAACTTCTTTACCTGAAGAAGTACAACAAAAAGCTTTGCGATCTATTCCTGGGTTTGAAAATGCTAAAATGTTCAGACCTGGTTATGCAATTGAATACGATTACTTCCCTCCTACTCAACTAAAACATACGTTGGAAACTAAATTGGTTGAAGGTTTGTATTTTGCTGGTCAAATTAATGGTACAACAGGTTACGAAGAAGCTGCTTGTCAAGGTTTGATGGCAGGTATCAATGCAGCTTTAAAAGTACAAGAACGCGATCCTTTTATTCTTGGTCGTTCAGATGCTTACATTGGTGTTTTAATTGATGATTTGATTACCAAAGGGACGCAAGAACCTTATCGTATGTTTACTTCTAGAGCTGAATATCGTATTTTATTACGTCAAGACAATGCGGATGTTCGTCTCACTCCTATTGCATATGAATTAGGTTTACAAGATGATTTAGCAATGGAATTAGTAAATAAGAAAGTTTCTGCTGCGAAAGAGTTAATGTCAGCTTTGCGTAAAGAAGGTGTGACTCCTGAAGTTGCAAATCCTGTTTTAGAGACGGTTGGTAGTTCTCCTCTTTCACAACAAGTAAAGTTGTCTTCCTTGATTACGCGTCCTCATATTACAATGGACCATGTTCTAGAAATGTCTGATCGAGTAAAAGATTTAGCTGCTTCATTACACGTGGAACATGCTGATGCTGTAGAACAAGCTGAGATTTTATTGAAATACGAAGGATATATAGCTCGTGAGGAAGAGGTTGCTTTAAAATTGTCTCGTATGGATGATTTAAAGATTCCTGATGCTATTGATTATAGCTTGATGAAATCATTGAGTTCTGAAGCTAAAGATAAATTGTCTACTATTCGACCAGTAACTATTGGTCAAGCTTCACGTGTTAGTGGGGTTTCTCCAAGTGATATTTCTGTTTTATTAATACATTTAGGACGTTAAACGTTTCACGTGAAACTATGCAAGAAGTAATTTGTCCAGCATGTGGACACCTAGAACATACTCAACATTTAAAAGTTGAAGATCATTTTTTGAGCAAAGAATCTTTTGAATTATTGCGTTGTAATGCTTGTCAATTGGTTTTTACAACTCCTCGTCCGTCTTTAGAAAAGATTGGTGATTACTACAAATCGGAAGATTATGTTTCGCACAGTTCGACTAAAAAAGGTCTAGTAAACAGTGTTTACAATTGGGTGCGTAATTATACACTAAACAAGAAGGTGAAACTAATTTCTTCGTTGGTGTCTGGTAGACAATTATTAGACATTGGTGCTGGTTCCGGACACTTTGTTGGAAGAGCCAAAACTGCTGGTTATACTGTTTTGGGTTTAGAACCAGATGCAGACGCTAGAAAGGTTGCTAAAGAATTGAATGATGTTGATTTGGATAACTTGGATCGTTTGTATGAATTAACACCTGCAACTTATGATGTCGTAACGATGTGGCATGTGTTAGAACATGTTTACAATTTATCGGATGACGTGAAACAAATAGCTTCGTTGATTCAAACCAATGGTGTTTGGGTGATTGCTGTTCCAAATTATACTTCTTTCGATGCAACTTACTACGGTTCTTATTGGGCAGCTTATGATGTTCCACGACACTTGTATCATTTTGAACCCAACTCCATCATTCCTTTGATAGAGAAAAATGGTTTCACTTTTGAGAAAATGTTACCGATGAAATTCGATAGTTACTATGTGTCGATGTTGAGTGAAAAATACAAAGGCGGATCACTGTTCAATGCTATTCGAATTGGGTGGTTATCCAATATGCGGTCTAAGAACGGTAAATGTAGTTCGAAGATCTATGTTTTTCGCAAGAAATAGCGTTTTTAAGCCCTCTAAAGGGCTTTTTTTATGCTTGGAAGGGAAACACATTCCGTTAGAATAGATGTATCAGGAAATCAAGTGAAATATTTAACGGTTTTTCATAAAATTAGTACGGAATACGGTTTTGGTGGTTTTAAACTGGTAACTCCACCCAATCGCCGTATTCTTTGATCAAATCGATCAAAGCATCAACAGCTTCCTCTTCGGATACATTTTTCTTCACAACCGTTTTCTCTTTGTACAAATTGATTTTTCCTGGACCAGTTCCAACGTATCCATAATCAGCATCCGCCATTTCACCTGGACCGTTTACAATGCAACCCATGATACCAATTTTGATGCCTTTCAAATGAGATGTTTTCTCACGGATCTTAGCTGTTGTTTCTTGTAAGTCAAACAAGGTTCTTCCACAAGATGGACAAGAAATGTATTCTGTTTTGCTGATACGCGTTCTTGTCGCTTGTAATATTCCAAAAGACAGGGAATTGATACTTTTGTTGCTCAACGGTGCTGTGATCCAAATGCCGTCACCGAATCCGTCTATGAAGTGGATACCTGCATCAGAACCAGCGTGTAATTGAACGGTTTCTTCTTCTTCAAGCTTGTATTCAAAAGCAAGTATAACAGGTGTGTGATTGTTAGTATCCGCTAATTCATATTGAAACTTGCGAATTAACTGTGTTTTTTGTGCTTGATTTGTTTTAATGATGTAACAGCAATTTTCGGTTGGTAGTTGATTTACTTCAAACGATTTGTCTAAATCAACTACCACCATTTTTGCACATGAAGGAATTGCTTTTGCTTCTTCAATCGTACACAGAGGTACATATTTTTCTCTTTTATTTTCATTCCATGTAGCAAAATCTTGAACCAAACGAATGGTTCCTGGTACTTCAAAATCAATACTTTGTTTGCCTACATACACATAATCTGCAGCCAAATCCATGATGTTCCATTTGTCAAGTTCAACGGAATAGGCATAACCAAAACCAAAAAAGTTAGCTGGATTTATTTGCTCTTTTTGAGATAAATCAGCAAAAACAACAGGATGGTGTCTGTGACCAATGTTCAGAAAATCAAGTGATTCTCTTCTATCATAGTGAAAATAATCTTTTTTGTAACTAGAATTAACATTTAAGTTTAAACGATTTGTTTCATTGAATTTATTTGCCAATTTTTGTGCAACTGGAATTTCAAATTCTGGATCTTCTGTCAGTGAAACGCGTATGGTATCTCCAATTCCGTCTTCTAACAAAGCGCCAATTCCAACAGCTGATTTGACACGACCATCTTCGCCATCTCCTGCTTCAGTTACTCCCAAATGCAATGGATAATTCATGCCGTTTGCTTTCATTGTTGCAACCAACAAACGATAGGCTTGTACCATCACAATCGTATTACTTGCTTTCATGGATATTACCAAGTCGTGATAATCGTTTTTACGGCAAATTTCTAAGAATTCCATAGCACTGGCTACCATTCCTTCTGGCGTGTCGCCATATCGACTTAAAATGCGGTCTGAAAGGGATCCGTGATTGGTTCCAATACGCATGGCCGTTCCTTGTGCTTTACAAAGTAAAACCAGTGGCGTGAATTTTTCTTCGATGCGTTTTAACTCTGCAGCATAACTTTCATCGTTGTATTCTATTTCTTCAAATTTCTTTTTATCAGCATAGTTTCCCGGATTCACGCGAACCTTTTCAATCAATCGAGCTGCAATCTCTGCTGCATTGGGTGTAAAATGGATGTCAGCTACAAGTGGCGTGTTGTAGCCTCTTTTTACCAATTCTTGTTTGATGACACCTAAATTTTCCGCTTCTTTTTTACTTGGAGCCGTTAATCGTACCAATTCACAACCAGCATCTATCATTCGAATGGATTGTTCAACAGAACCTGCTGTATCCATTGTGTCTGTCGTGGTCATCGATTGTATGCGAATGGGATTGTTTCCTCCAATTGCGGTGCTGCCAATTTTGACTTCACGGGTTTCAAATCGCGAACGATTGAATAGGTCATTGCAGAATAAAGTGTTGTTTGCCATTGTTGTTGTATTGCTGTACAAATGTACGGATTGTGTTTACATGGGTTGATTTACTTCATTTTTTTGTAATGCTCATCCATGTCCTGATTGAATGTTTTTTCAAGTAAAGCGTACAATTTAGGATGTTTCTTTTCTAATAAATCCGGACGTTCGAAAAAGTATTCACTAATAACAGCCAGAAACTCTGCATTGTTCGTAGCTCCATAAGGATTGATGTCTGATTCGTTTTCATAAATGCGATTGATCTCTTTGTGAATTAAATCAACCCAAGGCATGGCGTATTGTTTATCCATGATGACAGTTGGTATTCCGTCTACATTTCCATCCGACATGTCAATCAAATGAACGAATTCATGAATGGCTGTGTTTTTCTTGTCGGTTTCATTTTGAAAACCCAATCGCAAGGCTTTTTGTGAAAGGATAACCACACCATCCATGTGCTTGTTTCCCACCATTCCTAAAATTTGCTTTTCACCTTCGTTCCCTTCAAATTGAAATTCATCGTCAAAACTATTCGGGTAAATCAATACCTCTCGTACGTTGGGATATTGCCAATTTGGAAAACCAAAAATGGGAATAATGGCGCTGGCAGCAACCATTAATTTGTCTTCATCTGATATGCTTGTTTTTACTCCAGTTATTTTCACATTGTGTAAAAAGGTCAAAACTTGCTTTTCAAAGTTGATTTTTTGTTCGTTTGTAAGTGCATCGTAAAAAGATACGTTCTTTAGTAAGATGGTTTTCCACGCTTCAGAAAATGCTGCGTCAACTGCAGTCCATTCTTTTTTGTTTGCTTTATTGTAACTGTTCCAAAGGTAAGCGACAACGATTATAACTAGTGTAAAAATGATAATGTTTATAAGCATTGTGCTGGTGTTTTTTGTTGTTTTGTAGAAAGTGATGGTTTGTTTCCAAGCAAAACGTGTTCAAACCAAAATTATTCATTTTCTTTGAGCTATGCATTTTGATGAATTAATTCACTTCTGTTTTCAATTGAAAGGAGCAACAGAAACCTTTCCCTTTGATAAAACAACCCTTGTCATAAAGGTACAGGGAAAAATGTTTGCTTTGCTTGATGTTGACCATCCAACGGGTATCAACTTGAAATGTGATCCTGAACGCGCGATTGAATTGCGTGAGCGTTACGATGGTATTCAACCGGGTTATCACATGAGCAAAAAACACTGGAATACGGTTTCTTTAGAAGGCTTGGTTTCGGATGATTTAATTCGTGAATTGATCCAACATTCTTACGATTTGGTTGTTCAATCATTACCCAAAAAATTGCGCGATGAGCTTGAGAATTGATAAATATGTGTGGTTTGTACGTTTGACAAAAACCCGTTCTTTGTCAACAGAAATGATTCAGAAAGGACGTATTAAACTCAATCAATCACAAGTAAAACCATCCAAAGAAATCAAAGTGGGCGATGTGGTTTCCATTGTAAAAAACAATGCTGTTTTCTCGTACAAAGTGAAGGATTTATTGGATCGTAGAGTAGGAGCAAAATTAGTCGCAGATTACCTCATTGATATTACTGATCCTTTGGAAATTGAAAAATTCAAAACCTACCAAGCGGCTCAAAGTGTTTATAGAGAATACGGCACAGGCAGACCTTCACGAAAAGACCGTGACAATTTTGAATCCTTTTTTGAATGGTTGGAAGACGATGACGAAGATGAAAAATAAATAAGGGGCAGATTACCAGCCGCCGCCACCTCCGCCACCGCCACCGCCGCCGGAGAAACCTCCACCACCAGAACCGGAAGATTTGCTTGGAGGCGTTGCTGCAGAAGAAATAGAACTCGACATGCTACTCATATCAAACGAATGAATACCGTGAGCCATCATTGCACCATACCAAATATGACCAGTTGAAAAACCACGTTCCAATTCTTTAGGATCAAATTGGTTCGACCATTCTTTCGCTACTCCTAGAGCAATAGCATAAGGTAAATTCGCTTCCCAATGTTCGAAATCCATAGTTGGAGGATTGTTCAAACGAATGCGTTCTTTATCCGCATATTCCATGTACATTTTGAAGCCTTCTAAATGATCCAAGATTTTTCTCCCAAGTGCTGTTGGTTGCTGAATAAGGTAGGTAAATAACCCTAAACCTATTAAAGAAACAACTGCAGAAACGATGATGATTGCTGCGCTTCCACCAAACAACCATTTGAACAATAGTTGAAGTAAAATATACACAACTATGTATCCAAATGTAATCGCAATTTTTTTACCGTTTTTAAGGATGTATTTTTCACCATGCTCTTGTTGTAAAGCTTCTGTATAAGTTTCTAGAACAGCTTTCAAATGCGGATTGTATGTTTTTTCTCGGAAGAAAACGACATTACCTGATCCAAAAAAATCTTTGTACAATTCCTTTTCACTAGGCGCTAATGGACGATTGTTTTTAGCGTCTTCGGTATTGGTAAAAGTAAACGCATCACCTTTCAAAAAGCTACCTTCTTCTTTTTCAATGTTCATGTGGCCTTTGGTTGCAATGCCAATCAATTGTGAAGTGAAAGCTAAGTTGACTTTTCCGTTGTTATTGTAAACGTAGGTGCAATCACCAGGAGTGAAGCCAGTTGGAGGGCCGTATTGTGGCATGATGGTTCCTGGTTTCGGATCTCTTCCATATTTTATCCATAAACGGATTTGTAAAATGGACAAAACCAACAAGCCAAAAACGGAAAAAATCAATAAAAAATGCGTTTTAAGCCAATAAATAAAAGAATCAGAGCTCGTTGGGTAAGTGATTGCTCCTTTGTTCCACCCAATAGCAACTGTTAAGTTTTCTCCTGAAGAAAAATAACGTGTAGTTTCAAATTGCAAACCATCGCTTATTGTATCGACAGTAAAATCAGTGCCTGCTTGACCAAAGCTACCCGTATAACCGCGGTATTGTTTCAACTGTGCACCTTTAGGTAAATGAACTGTAGCACGAACGGTGTCAATGATAAAGCTCCAACCATTTCCATTGATGTTCCAATAAAATTCATCGTATTTATCAAAGATTCCTAGAACATGATCAACCGTGTAATTGATTTCATAAACGTGTTTTCCCATCGGAAGCGTGCGGTCTTTTGAACCCATATAAATACGAATTCCATTGTCCATGTCTTCTGTATGGTAATCTTCTGTTTTTCCGTCACATTTAATGGCGTTTAACTGAAAATCAACCGTATTAACACCGCCTTCAAATTCATACTCCAATGGTAATTCGCGGTAAATACCATGTACCATTTGTACACCTCTGCTGTAAACCGTAATCGTTTCCGTAATGTTTATTTTGCGGTTTTTTTGAATCGTCATATCGGACTCAAACGATAATATATGCTCCGAAATGTATTCTGAATCATCCGTTTGAGAAAACACAAATGGAGAAACAAACAATAAAAGGAGAAAAAATAACTGTTTCATATTCAATCAATTAAAACTGGTTAATGGCACTTCACGTTGACCGTCATCAGAGACAGCATAAAATGTTTTTGCTTTAAATCCACCGATTGATGCAATTATACTCGATGGAAATGCTTGCGTAAGCGTGTTGTATTTACGGGTTGTTCCGTTGTAAAAACGACGAGCAAACAATAAATGGTCTTCAATTTCACCCAATTGTTCCATCAATTCTAAAAACTGTTGATTGGCTTTTAATTCGGGATAGTTTTCATAGATCACTTTGATTTCTTTCAATGCAGAGCTAACAGTTGTGTCTGCTTTTACCATGGATGCAGGGTCATGTGATCCACTTCTTTTCTCAACAATTTCAAGCAATAACGCGTTCTCATAAGTGGCGTAACTCTTAGTGATTTGTAAAAGCGTTGGGACAAGTTGTGCACGTTTTAATAAATGCACATCGATATCTGCAAAAGCAGTGTCTACCAAGTTTCTGGCTTTGATGAGTTGGTTGTAGATAACGATACCAACAATGAATAGTAGCACAAGTAGGCCTAATGAAATGTATAAAATCATGTTACCGAAGGTAGTAAAAAATAGTTTGAAATGAATGTTTTACCAACCGCCACCGCCGCCGCCGCCGAAACCACCTCCAGAAAAACCGCCTCCTCCTGAGAATCCACCACCTCCATAACCGCCACTTGATGAAGAACTTGTTGGTGGTGATGACGCTGAGCTGATAATAGAACCCATCGCACCGATCGACGCAAAATTGAACCGGAGATGTGACCCTTTATACCAATAGTTGTCGGAAAAAGTGTCGGGTATTAAGGCTGTTTCATCAAAGCGAATGGCCCATAATGGAGCCATGCCCAATGCTATTGCAAAGGGTAGGTTTTCTTCAAAATGATGAAGATTCATTGTTGGCTGTTTGTCCAGTTGTAAGCGTTTACTATCAGCATATTTCATATACAATTTCAATCCGGCAATGTGATCCAATATCGCTCTGCCTTCTTTGGTTGGTTTATCATAGAAATAACTAAAAAAAACATTGGTAAGTACTGCTATTAACAGGTAAAATCCCCAATAATATAAATTTCCACCATACAGGAATTTAACTGTAAAAACAAGTGCCGTTGCAACCAAAATAGGGTTATATTGTTTCGTGTAAAGAAAGTCATTCCAAACATGGTATTTCTCGCCATGCAATTTTTCAATATCATGGTATAATTGGTTTTTAACCGCATACAAAGTACCATTGAATAGGTTTTCTTTAAGAACAATTCGATCGGTTTTTCTAAAAAGGAAATGAAAACTTCGTTCTTCGAGTTGGTGTAATGGTTTTCCTTCTTTTTCAGTTGGAGTAAACACATAAGTGCTACTATTTTCCTTTTTAATTAGTTCGATGTTCATCCAACCTTTAGTGGCAATAGACACAAGATGCGCTGTGAAAAAGTTGACATCATCATCACCGTTAGTTTCTAAATAAGCTATTTCTGCTGCACACAACCCTTCAGGTGCTTGATATTGGGGAACAATCGTGCCTGGTTTTGGATCTTTTCCATATTTCCACCAGTTGCGGAAATTGTATCCCCAAACAAATAAAAGTGCTAGAATACAAATGATTAGAATTGCATTTAGACGCATCCAAAAGAGAAGATTTTGAAAAAAAGAAGGATAGTTTAATGTGCCTTTTTTCAGACCAATTGCAATGGTGATTCCTTCATACCGATTATAAATCTCATTCGTGCTTGCTAAAACATGTAAACGTCCAAATTGATCTTTTACAATGGTTGTTTCAATTTGATTCGTACTTCCATATTTCCCAAAATAAGCGCTGTTTTGGTGCACATCAATTCCTTTTGGTAAATGCACGATGGAAGAAATACGATCAATGTTTAATTCCCAATCATTTCCGTTTACATTCCAAACGAGTTCATCCAATTGCTCATAATCTTGAAGCACATGTTTGACTCGATATCGAATTTTATAACGATGATTTCCAGGATTGACCCAATCATTTTTGTTTCCAATTTGAATGTTATAGGTATAGTTGACTTTTGTTTTCTGATAATGACAAGGCTTACCGTCAAATGTGATGGAAACAATTTCTAGATCGGTTGGGTAAACATTTCCTTTGATGAGGTAATCTGTTGGAATCACTCGATAAATTCCGTGTTTGATCTCTTGATTTAGTGCAAAAACATCTATGGTTTCAGTAACATCCAACATACAATCATTTCGTAGAATGATGTCAGCATGAAAATGGGTGATGCGCTCTTCTAAATTTTCATCTTGTGAGAAAACAGCCGATATAAAACTTATGAAGAATATTAGAAAAAGATGTTTCATGTGAAAAACAGCTAA
The DNA here is from genome assembly GCA_020849495.1 of Fluviicola sp. GTDB lineage: Bacteria > Bacteroidota > Bacteroidia > Flavobacteriales_D > Crocinitomicaceae > Fluviicola. Next base: position 9,456 of record JADLGD010000070.1, on the reverse strand, counting down.
TTTATTGTTGCAAACCACATTTTTCACAACCGCTTTGCTTCTTGCGTTTAGCTGTTGCAACAAATCGCCAAACGAGGTAAACGATTGCGCCAGTAACGGTCAATATGGTTAAAGCAATTTGCATTAGCTGAAAATATGAAATACGATAAAAGCACTAATATAAGCCATTGCACCCATGTATCCCAATTGAATCATTGGCCATTTCCAACTTTTTGTTTCACGTTTCACAACCGCCAGTGTTGCCATACATTGCATAGCAAACACATAAAACACCAATAAAGACAAACCGCTCGCCAAGGTATAAACCGCAGTTCCATCAGCTGTTTTTTCTGCACGTAAACGTTCAATTAATGGTTTTGGATCATCGTCCTCTTGATGAACAGAGTAAATCGTTGCCAATGAACCCACAAAAACTTCACGAGCTGCAAAGGAGGTCAATAAAGAAATGCCCATTTTCCAATCGTAACCCAAGGGTTTGATCACCGGTTCAATGCCTTTACCCAAATACCCCATGTAAGAATGTTCTAACTTTGCAGCTGCTATTTGTTGATCGAGATTTTCAATATGAGGATTGTTTTTTACAACTCGCTTTGCTGCTTGATCCATTTCATCACCCGGACCAAAACTCGCTAAAGCCCACAATACAATGGAGATGGCAACAATGATTTTCCCAGCATCTGTAATGAAAATGCGCACTTTACGGACAACTTCCAATCCCACATTTCCCCAACGTGGTGCTTTGTAAGTAGGCAATTCCAATAAGAAAACACTCAACTCTTTGTTGCGTAAAAACAACTTAATGACCCAAGCTACTAGTATCGCTGAGATGACACCCAAGGCATACAACGCAAACAAGACCAAGCCTTGTAGATTGAAAAATCCTCCGACCGTTTTGTCTGGAATTACCAAAGAAATCAACAAAGTATATACAGGAATTCTTGCTGAACAACTGATCAAAGGCGCCACCAAAATCGTGGTCAATCGCTCATTCCAAGAAGTAATGGTTCGTGTGGACATGATTCCCGGAATGGCACATGCAGCACTTGAAATCAAAGGCACAACGCTTTTTCCATTCAAACCAAAAGGACGCATCAATTTGTCCATCATGAACACAACCCGCGCCATGTAACCCGTTTCTTCCAAGATGCTCAACAAGAAAAATAACAAGGCAATTTGTGGAACGAAAACCAAAACACCTCCAATTCCCGGTACAATTCCATCTGCCAATAAACGGGTAAACAATCCTTCTGGGAGACTGTTGCCTATCCACGTCGATAATGCTCCAATACCAGTATCTATCCAATCCATTGGGTAGGCAGCAAGGGTAAACACTGTTTGGAAGATGACCAGCAAAATCGCAAAAAACAAGACGTATCCCAAAACTGGATGGATCAACCAACGATCTATTTTTGTGGATTTAGAAGTGGTTTTTTCGGTTTGTTTCACCACGTTTTTCAACAAGGCTTTGATTTCTTGGTAACGAAAATCGGTGAATTCAACTTGTGCTTTTGTATCGTCTATGTCCGCTAGTTTGTGTCCAGCCCCAAAGGTAATTTCCGCAGATTTTAATTGGTTTTTACTGATTGCTTCTTTTACTTCGGCAATTCCTGTCCCAATTCGAGCATTTGAACGAATGATGGTGGTACCTGGAAATGCGTTTGCTAAAGCCTCTATATCAATACTGATTTGATTGCGTGCCGCAACATCTGTCATGTTGAGCAATAAAATCGTTGGAATACCTAAATCGTAAATCTGAGAAAACAACAATAAATTGCGTTCCAAATTGGAGGCATCAACAACAATAATTGCTGCACTCGGATAATCTTCGTGTTGTGGATTGGAAACCACATCATACACCACCCGTTCATCTAATGAACGCGGATAAATACTATAGGTTCCTGGAAAATCAATCAACTCGATTTTTTCATTTTCCAATTCCACTACACCCGATGATTTGTCAACGGTAACACCCGGAAAATTGCCCACGTGTTGTTTCAACCCCGTTAAGCGATTGAATATGGAACTTTTTCCAGTGTTGGGATTGCCGAAGAGTGCTACTTTTCTCATATACTAATCGGCAATTTCAATTTGATTGGCTTCATCTAGACGCATGGATAACACATATCCGTCTACATCCACCGCAATGGGATCCCCAAAGGGAGCTCTAAACAAAACTTCCACCGTCTTACCAGCATACAAACCCATTTCCAGCAACTTTGGTTTCAAAGCACTTTCCTTGATTTGTAATACGACCGTTTTTTTACGAAGCGGCAAATCTGCTAACGTTCTCATGTCTCGTTTTGTGTAACCAGCAAAAATAAGTATTGCTTTTGTGGTTTGTGCTACCTTAAAAAGGGTATTTTGGAAATAAGCTGTGGGAAGTAAAGCATTGTTTTAACTTTAATCTATCTACCAAAGAGGAAGTAGTTCATCTAAACCAAACTTACAGCACTCTCAAGTATTGGGTGGTTTACTAGTTGCTTTTTGGTTTTAATTTTATAATTTGATTATCAGTTTTTTACGATGCTATAAAACTTAAAAGTGATTTTTGAACACATTACCAATATGGGAAGACTACCTGTTTTTTAAATGCTTGTATTTTTTCATATAGTATTTATCAACTACTCTTGCTACAGAAGGATCCTCAACTGCATATTCAATTAATACAGTATCACCTTTTGAGAGTTCTTTGAAATTTCTAAATTCTTTTATTTCAAATCGTCTTTTGTTTACGAAAAAATAAAATCTACCATTTCTAAACCTTTCACTTTCATGATATTCTTCAATTAAAACAGCAAAAGTTGTATTGGATTTTTGAAACAATTTCTCTCTACTATTCTCCTTTAGCATACTATATAAAAGAACAAAAAATATAAATAACACTAAACCAGCAGTCCAATACTTTTTAAAAAAATTTTTCATTTAGATTTTCTTCTAATTTGTTTATTCTATATCCTCCCAAACTCTGACTAAGTACACCTCCATAATTTGCAAAGAAAGCTGCTTTTCCTCCATTAACTATTTTTAAGTGGTTTATGCAATGTTTTGATCCCAAGTCCCAACATTACCCAAATTTGTTAACCGTCAATTTAAAAAACTCAAAAAGGTCAATTACTCCTTCAAATCATCTAAAATTTTCTGAACATCTTGCTCTGTAGATGTCAGTTTCTCTTTGCAAAAATGAATCAATTCTGCTGCGCGTTTTACTTTTAATGACAAGACATCAACGGAGATTTCTCCTGCTTCAATTTCTTGAATAATCGTTTGCAACTCGTTGTATGCCTGCTCGTAGGTTTGTGTGTTTTTACTCATGTTCAAATTTTTTTTAACGTTTTACTCCTCCAGCTAATTTCCATCCCAACCAAGCCATTGGAAGATATGCGAATAGAATGTCCACTAAAATGATCCAAAGCGGAAACGGAACAATGATAATCATAGCGACGCCTCCCATTAAAAACCAAAATCCCACTACCCATGAAAGGTATTGTTTTTTTGATGCTGACAATAAGATGGTTGCAAATGCTCCTACAAAAGTTCCCAATGCATGTGCTAAAAATGGAAACACAAAATGTTGTGGTTGCATCAACGGAAGTGCTAACTTCAATCCTTCGGGTGTCGTCAAATCGGTACCTTCAGGATTGGGGATCACATACGGACCAATGGTGACAATTGCCATGTTTAAAGCGCCTCCTAAAATAATTCCTGCAATGAGTGCAAGACCGTTTCGCATAATTGGATTCATCGTTTTGTTGTTTTTGTTTCTATTACGGTTGCTGCTAACTGTTGTTGTGCAGTTTGGATCTGTAAAGTGTCGCCTTTTTGCGCTTGATTACTTGCCGAAAGTACGCCTTTTTCATTTTGAACGATCGCATATCCTCGATTTAATAGGTGTAATGGATCCATCAATTGAATCGTGCGTTCATGCTGCGTTAGGGCGTTTTGTTGTTGTGTAAAATAACCTGGAAGGGTTTTCAATAAATTCACTTCCTGTTGCTGGAGTGAAATGGTTTGCTTTTCAACTTGGTTTTTGGTGTGAATGTGTAAATAACTTACCGACTGTTTGACCGTCATTTGATTCCTTTCAAGTAGGGATTCGCTAGTTGATCGTAATTTATTACGGTTTATGTTTAATTCTTCCTTTACTTGTTGTAATCCTTGTTTGGTCGTTAACTCAAATAAATGGATTTGACGATTGAACGTGAATTTTGCTTCCTGTAAAGCGTTGCGAACCTCTTGCTGAAAATGCACGACGCTTTGTTTGAATTGGTGTTTGGTTTGGGTAAATAACTTCGCGCAAAATGCAGGAAGTTGCAAGGTATATTGATCCAAGGGTGCATCCAATTCTTCAGCGATACTGAGTAAAAAGTAAGCCATATCAGAAGGAGTAATCCCATTGCGATAGGCAATCATTTCACAAACGGTGAGGTTGGTACTGTGTCCAATTCCAGTAAGAACAGGTAGTGGAAAGGTTGCAATTGCTTTTGCCAATTCATAATTGTTGTAACAATGCATACCAATTTCACCACCGCCACCACGGATAATGACCACTGCATCAAAATGGTGTTGCACTTTTTGTATGCGTTTCAACTGATCTTGAATGGAACGAATGGCTGCATCGCCTTGCAAGGTAGCTTCAAACAAAAAGGTGTCAAAATGATAGCGTTTCGGATGACCATTGAGCAGCGTGACAAAATCAGAATACCCTTTACTATCAGCTTGTGAAAGGATGGCCAAGCGTTTTGGAAACAAGGTCATTTCCACATCTTGATTGGCGTTCAAAATGCCTTCTTTGTTGAGTCGTTCCAGTGTTTCTTGTCGTTCACGTTGCAATGCTCCCAGCGTGTAATTGGGATCAATGTCGATGATTTCCAAACCAATATTGTAGAGTGGGTGATAGGTGATTTTGACTTGAAACAGCAATTCCATTCCATCGCGCAAAGGTTCTTTGACAATGTTTGAAAAGCGTTGTTGGATGCGTTCAAATTGTTGTTTCCAAATGGTGCCGCGCATTTCCACCACAATTTGCCCGTCTTCTTTTTGCACCAATTCTGGGTAGCAATGTCCTTTTCGTGTTGCATTCAACTTGTGCATTTCAGCCGTTACCCAATAGGTGCGTGCATAGCGTTCGGCAATCGTTTTCCGAATCGATTCTGCGACTTGTTTCAGGGTAAAATGCTCAGGAGTTTGCATCAATTAAAGGTAGGGAAAACATATGAAATGAACTCAAAAAAGTTCTTTGTTTAGATAAACTTACTTTAGATTATTAATTTTATCTACCAAAAACTACCAATTAATGAATCGATTAATTATTTTCTTTTTTTGCTCATATTCGTTTGTGTATTCACAAAAAGTAGATTTAAAAAACTATTACTATTCAAATTATAAGCCTTTAGAAATAAATCAATCTAGCTCACAAAGAGCTAATTTTCTTCATAATAATTATATAAAATTAAATGGAGATCAAGAATCAGAAGATGAAATGTCTTTTGTTTTGAAATATTATGAGGATTTTGATAGGCTTAACAGAAGTGGGAGTGTTTTTTACGGTGATGAAGTAAGCGAATATTTAAATAGACTAAAGGATTTCATTATTGATGATCCTGAGAAAAGTAAACTGATAAATGTTTATCTATTAGATTCTCCGTATATGAATGCTTTTACTAATGATTTAGGGAGTATTTATGTAAGTATTGCTTCTATTGCTAAATTAGATTGTGAAGAAGAGCTTGTTTATATGATAGCTCATGAAATTTCTCATATTTTATTAAGGCATTCTCATACGATGGAAAAAAATAAATTAAATGAGAATTTTAAATTCATTGATGATGAGAAAAATTTTAAAAAGTTAAGAAATTCTAGAAAACATGAATTTGAAGCTGATTCTTTAGCATTAAATTTACTTTCAAACAGAGTAAGCACAAAGTTTTTCTTTTCTCTTTTAAATCAACTTAAAAACGTAAAAAACCCCGTTTTAACGAATGAATTTGATATTGATTTCTTTATTGGAGAGAGAACCATTATTGGAGAAAAATTTAGACAATTATGGGAGGAACAATCAAGCCAAAAAGAATTTTTTCCTGTTTATGAAAGTGAAGTAAAATCAACACATCCATTGACTCATAAAAGAATAGATCGTTTTTTAAAGTTAGAAATGGATTCAATCGTGGTAAACCTTGAATATTCACCTATAGGCGATTTTGATAAATATAAAAACATTACAACTTATTTATTAATTAAATCTTATATTGATAATGACCTTTATTTGTATGCCCTTGACTTAGTTTTAAAGTTAAGAAAACGCGATGGTGATAGTCAATATTTAATAGAAGAACAGATTAAAATCATGGTTTTACTTCTTCAATGGAAGTATAACCAGAAAGAAGTAGATATTGTTATCAATGGTGAAGGAAATGAATGTAATGATGAGAGTTTTTTAAGATTTAGAAGGGTCATATTAATTCTACAAAGTTTTGATTTTAATGTTTTGACTATTGATATAATCGAAAAATTAAGGGGTAAACTTATTCGGGTCTCTGAACCAGTTGAAATTGCAACTGAAAAAGCTGTTCAAAAACTGTTTGCAATGAACTCTATTTTATTTGCGGAAGACTCTTTGAATAAAGTTGTTTATACACCAAATTACCAAAGTGTAAATTTGAAGGATTCTATAAGGTTAGGTGTTATGAATGATGATGATGTTGATATAATGAGGGTCATGAAAGATGATGAGTACATTTTTATTAAACAACTAGATTCTGTTTATTTTATCACTAAAATATATGATGTTTTACCATTGAATGATCGATACCAAACCTATTACAACAATTATATTTCTTTGAAAAAAGTAAGTAAATTAACATTAAATGAAAACATAAGTTACCTGAATAATTATTACAAAGTATTTAGAAAATATAGAGAGGGTGAGTTTAAAAAAACTGTTCCATTTGATACACTTTCAAATATTGCAGTATTATATAATGAATATATATATATTGAAACAGAAGGGTTTAATTATCCAAAGATTAATTATGACAAATCATTTCAATTAGAAGATTCGATTCTTAAATTTAAGAAAGGGTTAAATTACATTGATTTAACTTGTAAAACAAGTTTAAACACTTCAGTTTATGATAGCTATATTCACAAACAGATTTTGAATTGGATGTTTAAAAAATTAAATTCAAAGCCATCAACTTTTTTATACAATGAATATGAATTGAATAATTATTTTAAATCAAAAGCCATCAAATACATCAATTATAATATTTGCATTGTTAACAAAAATATTGGACCAGGAAAAAAATACTATAATCAATATTATGAATTTTTCTTTGATGTTGAATTAGGGAGTATAGTTTATACATCAAAAATTTCATCCAATTTAAAAGATGAATCAAAATGTTTGAAAAGCTTTGTGGATTTAACTGAAGTTAATAAAAGAATAATATCAGTAAATTAATAAAACTGGCTTTTTGTTTTCCGAATCGATTCTGCGACTTGTTTCAGGGTAAAATGCTCAGGAGTTTGCATCAACTAAAGGTAGGAAAAAGTTGTGAAACGTGCTGCGCAAAATTCCTGTTTTATTATCTTTTCAGTGTATAGAATCGTTAGAATTAACTTCAGGCAAACTGATCACCTTCCTGCATTAATTCTAGCTGCTAATAGTTTTCCTTCTTGAATGGATAAAACGCCGTTAATATTGGTTGTACCACCACTGATTGCTTCATATACAACGGGGCATGAAACTACTTTTCTGTCAACAACAATGGCGATGCTTTTTCCGACATTATCGCGTGTCATTTTCTCCCATTTTTGGGATCCGTTTTCAGTCATTGTTAGCATAATGTTTACCGTTCCATTGGTTTTGTCTGCTTCTGCAGTTGCGTTTTCAATGTCTTTTCCTGTTATCATCGCTTCGTTATTCGCTGGAACTTTAATCGCGTAAAGAGCTAAATAGTTTGAACCATTTAATGGGGATTCAGAAAACAAAAAAAGCAAGTCTTTTGGGAATAAATCTTTCACTTTAGGTATGTTTAGCATGGAATCTACTTCAGCAATGTTTTCTTCTTGGATATATCCAACAGCAAAAGGATCTTCTTGTTGAACAGTGTTAGTCAAACCACGCATATTTAACTGTTCTAAAGTTAAATCCATGTACTTTACAAGAGTGTCTGATTGCTTCGTGTATGCACATGCTGCCAACCAATTGGCTTGAATTTCTTCAAAAGAATAAGTCTCAAAGAATTCCAATTTACACGGTTTAACATTTGGTAATGTTTCTTGTGTTTGTGATGTACAAGCAGTAAAAAGTGAAAGCGCAATAAGAAAGCTTAGTTTCATGGAGTTTGTTTTTATCAAATATAACAAGCTTTACTTATTCCATCAAAGATCAAAACAATGTGGTTTTGGCTGGAGGCACTTTTCAGATTATAGGAAACCAATGCAATGCCATTGAATACAACTATTGATGCCTTGCTAATCGGCTAGGGGAATAGTGGGGAAAAGCCCATTTTTTTCCTACTTTTGTAGCTATGAACAAAAACAAATACACCGTTACTGCGGCCTTACCGTATGCGAACGGACCCCTCCATTTAGGGCACGTAGCTGGCGTGTACTTACCAGCAGATATTTTTGTACGCTTTTTACGTGCAAACGATCATGATGTCGCATTTATTTGTGGATCCGATGAACATGGAGCAGCCATTACGCTTCGTGCGAAGAAAGAAGGAATTACACCACAAGAAATCGTAGATAAATACAACAAGATCATCGGAGATTCCTTTCAACAATTTGGAATTTCATTCGATATTTTCCACCGTACTTCTGCTCAAATTCACATAGAAACAGCACAAGCATTTTTCAAAGTGTTGGAAGCAAAAGGCAAGTTTATACAAGAAACAACCGAACAATATTACGACGAAGATTTCAACCAATTTTTAGCAGATCGCTACATCACGGGAGAATGTCCGAATTGTCAAAATCCATCTGCTTACGGGGATCAATGTGAGAAATGCGGTTCTGATTTGAGTCCAACGGATTTGAAAAACCCGATTTCTACTTTGAGTGGAAAAACGCCTGTTTTGCGCTCAACCTCACATTGGTTTTTACCGATGGACAAACACGAAGAATGGTTACGCCCTTGGATCAAAGAAGGAATCTTAGACGGTGTGCAACAACACGATCCGAAAGCTTGGAGAAATCAAGTGATTGGTCAGTGTATGTCTTGGATTGATGGTGGTTTGCATCCACGTGCCATGACCCGCGATTTGGATTGGGGAGTTCCCGTTCCATTGAAAGATGCTGAAGGAAAAGTGTTGTACGTGTGGTTGGATGCACCGATTGGATACATTTCTGCTACCAAACAATGGGCCTTGGATAACGGTAAAAATTGGGAAGATTATTGGGTAACTGATGGAACGAATGATCGCAAATTGGTGCATTTCATTGGTAAAGACA
>JADLGD010000069.1 GCA_020849495.1 Fluviicola sp. | reverse complement strand
TGTAATTTCTCTTGTTCAACCCATAGATAAGTCCCTTGGATTGTTTCCTTTGAAACTTTCAATTGCGACTCACCATATCCTTGACCAGAGATACGATTTCTAGAGATTCCTATTGAAACGATGTACTCTACAGAAGATTTCGCGCGTTTATCAGAAAGCAATTGATTCTCTTCATCGGTTCCACGAGCATCCGTATGAGAACCTAAAGCGATTTTCATTTTCGGATTGTCTTTCATGATTTTAACAATCTTATCCAACTCTGCTGCTGCATCTGGTCGAATGTTCCATTTACGGTAGTCAAAATAAATAGGATTGATACTCAAACCTAAATCGGTTCCTATTGCAATTTCAGAGATCAATGGATTCATCACTTCATTTAAATGAACGACAGGTTCTCCTCCAAAAGTCACATCTGCATCAACTGAAGTTGGAGCATAGCCTCTTTTAGTGACATCCAAATGCACTTTCATTTGATCATTTGGCATTTTACCGAAAATGGAATCCGACTTAAAGAAACCGTTTGCATCCGTAGTTACACTTGCTAGAACCGTTCCTGTAACAACATCTTTTAATTCAACTTTTGCATCGGCAACTACTTCATTTGTTTTACTATCGCGAATTACCCCATCGATGAAGTACAGTTTTGACAATTTTCCATTTTGATCCAACCACAATTCTCTGTAAACAGTTTGTTGTAGAAAGCCACAATTTGTAGAAAGTGTATCTGTGTAAACAATGTCTTTTCCGTTATTGCGCGAATAAACCAAATCATATTGTGAGCACAACTCAAGATCAGACATAAAGAATCCATCTCTGAAACGTGGGAACAGAATTTTTTTCGGTTCGTTTTTACATGATTTACAAACAAGATCCATTGCCAAATCTTCTGGCATTTTCGCTCCATTTCTTAAGCGGATATTTCCTTTTAAAACTGCAAGAGGTTTGATCCCTAGGTAATCATTCTTAATCACATAAATGTCTTTTTCACCTAGTCCTCCAGGACGAAGAGAAGTCAAATAACCCGTATAACCATCAAAAGTTGTTGTATAGAACAAATCATCTGCGGCTGCATTGAAAGGATATCCCAAATTCATTGGTGTTGACCAATTTCCAGCAGTATCTAAAATGGATTGAAAAATATCAAACCCTCCCATACTTGTTTCTCCATTACTTGAGAAATAAAGTGTTTTATTATCGATTGAAATAAACGGAGATTCTTCATCGTATTTTGAATTAAGTGTAGGTCCACAATTAACAGGCTTCCCCCACTCTCCATTTTCTTGTTTGTCACAACGATAAATATCACGACCACCAAAACCACCATTTCGATTTGAAACGAAATACATCGTTTGACCATCAGGAGTTACAGTACAATGTGTCTCCCAATCATTTGTGTTTACTTTTGCATTTTCGATGTGACTAATCGTTTTGAAGCGTTCATTGGTTACGTTAGAGAAAAAGATATCTCCATTCCCTTCCGTATCTTGATACAAATAAATTCTACGTTCATCTGGACTAACAGCCATCGTTGCTTCATTTTGTGCAGGATCACAAAAATCAATTCTTGTAGGATCGGTCCAAGTGCTATCCACTTCCATATACGCTACATAAATATCTTCCGGATATTGGTACAAGCGATCATCTCTGAATTCTTCTTCTGTAGTACCATCCCATTTTCTTCTGGATGTATAAAATAAAGCTGATCCATCTAAAGAAATTACAGGGGAATACTCTGGTTTATCTGAATTTACTTTTGAACCAACATTTTCGATGATAGCTGTTTTAGGGTTGGCCAATTCAGAAGCGGCGATATCACATTGTTTCAAATGCAATTTTGCCATCAGGATATTTGCAGACTTAGGATTGGAAGCAGCAATGAATTGGTTGTAATACATTTTAGCTTTATCAATTTCCAAATTTAAATGATAGCATCTTGCAAGTACAAATATGGCATCCGTTGGAGCTTTCGTTTCAGTTGTACTGTATTGATCCCAAATTTTCGTTGTTTGTTCTGAAGCTTTTAACAAGTAGGGTATCGCATTTTGATAATCGGTTTTTAGCTCCAGTAAAACATACCCTTTTCTAAAATTGTAGTTGTTATTGTTTGGTTGTTTTTCCAATAATTTATCACATAACATATTGGCTTGATAAAAATATCCATCATTCATCATGTTAGACATTTCAAACAACTGTTCTTTTTCAGGAGCTTCATTTAACAGGTAGTTCAATTGAGTAGAATCATATTGAGCTTTCACCATGAATGAAAGAAAACAAATCAAAAGAATGAGTAGTTTTTTCATAGGTATTAATGTTTAATAACTTCGTCGTGTACGGGCATAAATAAATTTGGTTTCAGATAACTAGCTGTTTTCAAAGCCAAACGAATCTAACTAAAGTTTAGTTACCTCCATTAAAAAGGTATCTTGAATTATCAAATAGCTCTTTTCGGAAAAGAAATGACTTTTACAGTCGAACATATTTGTTTAATTTCGTTGCATGCAGCTGACACTATTGTGCATTGGAAAAACGGGGAAAAGCTTTCTTGAACAAGGAGAGCTGGAATACATGAAACGACTTTCGCATTATGTTTCTTTTGACATGGTCGTACTTCCAGACATCAAACAAGCAAAAAGCTTAAGTGAAGAGCAGATAAAAGTTCGAGAAGGGCAGCAATTTTTAGATAAAATCCAACCACAAGACACTGTTCTTTTATTGGATGAACGCGGAAAGCAGTTTGATTCGCTAGAATTCTCCAATTATATTCAAGAACAATTCAATAGAGGTGGCAAGCATATTTTTTTCTTAGTAGGCGGTCCTTATGGATTCAGTGAGGCTATTTATCAACGCGCGAATGGAAAGATTTCGTTATCAAAAATGACTTTCTCTCATCAGATGATTCGCTTGTTTTTTATTGAGCAATTGTACCGAGCAATGACTATTTTAAAAGGGGAACCATACCACCACAGATGATTACAAACGTAGACTATTTTACAGCAATAGATTTTGTGTCTTCCATTGGTTGGTTGGTAGTCTTTATTGCTGTTGCACATATTATTTATTCAAAAAACAAGCACAAAGAAGAATACAAGTTTTACTTGCCTCACTTTTATTGGAAAGTAGTGATGAGTTTGGCTTTTGCCTTGATTTACATTATCGTTTATGGTGGTGGAGATACAACAGCTTATTGGCAAGGAGCAATAAAACTGAATAAAATTTTCTATGATTCTCCCAGTAACTATGTTACAGAATTAATGAAAACGCCTGTTCAAGATCAATACGCCAGTTATTTTACCGCAGAAATAGGAAGGCCACCTCGTTGGATTTATCGAGAACCAAACTCCTGGTTTGTGTGCAAAGTAGCTAGTGT
>JADLGD010000068.1 GCA_020849495.1 Fluviicola sp. | reverse complement strand
TCTTTGATCAAATCGTAATCGATTACTTCCTCTGTGATGGTATGTTCTACCTGAATACGTGTATTCATTTCCATGAAGTAGAAATCGCGGTTTTTGTCAACCAAGAATTCTACTGTTCCAACACCTTCGTAACGAACGGCTTTAGCAGCTTTAATTGCCGCTTCACCCATGCGCTCACGCAGTTCGTCGGTCATAAATGGAGAAGGAGTTTCTTCTACCAATTTTTGGTGACGACGTTGGATCGAACAATCGCGTTCAGATAAGTGACAAGCGTTTCCGTATTGGTCACCTGCAATTTGAATTTCGATGTGACGTGGCTCTTCAATGTATTTCTCCATGTAGATACCATCGTTACCGAAAGCAGCACCAGCTTCCTGGCGAGCAGAATCCCAAGCAGCTTCCAAATCTTCTTCTTTCCAAACGATGCGCATTCCTTTTCCACCACCTCCAGCAGTTGCTTTCAAGATGATTGGATAAACGACTACTTTTGCTGTTTCGCGAGCATCATCTAAGTCTTTCAACAAACCTTTTGAACCTGGAATACAAGGTACACCTGCAGCAATCATTGTTGCTTTTGCAGTTGCTTTATCTCCCATTCCAGCAATTTGTTCAGGCAAGGCTCCGATGAATTTAATTCCGTGTTCTTGACATACTTTCGAGAATTTCTCGTTTTCAGACAAGAAACCATATCCTGGGTGAATCGCATCAGCATTCGTAATTTCTGCTGCTGCAATGATGTTTGGAATAGAAAGGTAAGATTTACTACTCACTGCTGGACCAATACATACTGCTTCATCAGCAAAACGCACAGGTAAACTATCTTTATCAGCTGTAGAGTAAACCGCTACCGTTTTGATTCCCATCTCTTTACATGTACGAATGACACGTAGAGCAATTTCACCACGATTGGCAATTAATATCTTTTTAAACATACTAGTTGAATTATGAATTTTGAATTATGAATAATGAATTGAATCAATTCTGCATTCCAAATTCTGAATTCTATATTTATTATGCTGGATCAACCAAGAATAAAGGTTGGTCATATTCTACTGGAGAAGCATCGTCAACTAAAACTTTAACGATTTTTCCAGAGATTTCAGACTCAATTTCATTGAACAATTTCATTGCTTCAATGATACAAACAGTTTCCCCTTTGTTGATTGATTGACCAACAGAAACAAATGGTTCTTTATCTGGACCAGCTGAACGGTAGAAAGTTCCAATCATCGGAGATTTTACTGTGATGTATTTATCATCATCACTTGCAGGAGCTGCTGCCGGTGTCGCTGCAGCCGCTGGAGCAGGAGCTGCTGCAGGAGCCGCGATTGGAGCCGCTGCTACTGGAGCAGTTGCTTGCACGTATATGGGTGCATCTGCTTTTTGTTTTTCCGATTTGATCGTGATTTTGAAGTCTTTTTGCTCTATTTCTACTTCTGTAACACCTGATTTAGCTACGAACTTAATCAAGTCTTGAATTTCATTCAGATTCATACAGTACTAATTTAGTTTTTCGATTAATTATGAATTATAAGCCCATTTCAAGTAAACAGCTCCCCAAGTAAATCCACCTCCGAAGGCAGATAAAATAAGGTTGTCTCCTTTTTTAAGCTGAGATTCCCAGTCCCATAAACACAAAGGCAATGTTCCAGCCGTTGTATTTCCATAGCGTTGAATATTGACCATTACCTTTTCTTTCGGTAATCCCATTCGAACCGCTGTGGCGTCAATGATACGCAAATTTGCTTGATGCGGCACCAACCAATCTACATCTTCTGCAGTTAGATTGTTGCGCTCCATGATTTCTGCTGAAACTTCAGCCATGTTTGTCACAGCAAATTTGAATACTTGTTTGCCTTCTTGTTTCACAAAATGCAAACGTTGATCGATTGTTTCGTGTGTTGGAGGATTAGCAGATCCACCACCTGGTTGAATCAAGTATTGTCTTCCAGAACCATCACTTCTAAGAATAGCATCTTGTACTCCTAATCCTTCTGTGTTAGGTTCTAACAATACTGCACCACCACCATCACCAAATATCACACATGTAGTGCGGTCTTCGTAATCTAAAATAGCACTCATTTTGTCTACTCCAATTACGATGACTTTTTTGTATTTTCCTGATTCAATAAATGAAGCACCAGTTGCCAATCCATAAATGAAACCTGAACAAGCAGCAATAAGGTCGTAACCCCATGCGTTTTTCATTCCGATTTTATCACATACAACGTTTGCTGTACTTGGGAAAGGGTAATCTGGAGTGACAGTAGCCAAAATCACCAACTCAATATCCATTGGGTCAGTGTTCGTTTTTGCTAACAATCCTTTCACAGCTTCAGCAGCTATGTCAGAACAAGCTCCATCTCGAAGAATTCGTCTTTCTTTAATTCCAGTGCGAGAGGTAATCCATTCGTCTGAAGTGTCAACGATTTTTGATAAATCTTCGTTAGTCACTACTTCCTCTGGAAGATAGCCACACACACCAGTAATTGCTGCTGTAATTTTCCCCATTTTATTGATTAAATGCTTCGTTAATTTTATTAGCTAAACCTGAACGCGCAACATCGTAAGCATGAATCAACATACTTTTTACTGCTTTGTCATTCGAAATTCCGTGTCCTATGATCACATTACCTTTCACACCCAAAATAGGTGTGCCGCCATAGTTCTCATAATTGAAACGATCGAAATATTCATCGCGAATGCCGCGTTTGCGCATTAAGGTGTACAAACCTTCAGCTTGTTTGAGGACAACATTACCGGTGAAACCGTCACATACAATCACATCTGCTTTTCCAGTAAATAAATCTCTTCCTTCAATGTTGCCAATGAAGTTGATTTCATCTGATTCAGACATGAGTTTATGTGCTGCGATTGTCAGCAAGTTTCCTTTGGTTTCCTCTTCTCCAATGTTGAGCAAACCTACACGTGGTTTTTCATTGCCGTACACATTTTGAGAATACAAACTTCCAAGAACAGCAAATTGATACAAGACATCAGCCTTGCAATCAGCGTTGGATCCTACATCGAGTAAAATCGAATTGCGACCATCAATAGTGGGCAAAACGGAAGTAATACACGGACGAATAATGCCTGGAATGGTGTTGACTTTATAAATCGCACCAACCAGCATTGCGCCTGTATTCCCTGTACTCGCGAAAACGTCAATTTCCTTTTTTGCCAACAAGTCGAATCCAACCGCAATACTACTATTCGGTTTTTGCGGAATTGCTCTTGTTGGGTGGTCGTGCATGGTTATGATATCCGGAGCATGCACAATGGCATAATCTGCAGGATTTTCATTCAACGAGTTAAGGCCACTCAAGATTTGATCTTGGTCGCCAATCAACACGAGCTGCACGTCCTGAGGAAGTTCCTTTCTAGCGAGTACCGCACCGGCAACGTTTGCATCCGGCGCGAAATCACCGCCCAAAATATCTATTCCTATCTTCATCAGGAGGAATGTTTTTTTAAAACAAGCGAATTAAATCGCTACTTCTTTCTCTGCAACTACTCTTCCTTTGTAGTACAATTTACCCTCATGCCAGTAAGCATGGTGGAACAAATGCGGTTGTCCTGTTGTAGGGCAAGTAGCGATGTTCTTAGCTACAGCTTTCACGTGTGTTCTTCTCTTGTCACGACGTGTGGTACTGATTCTGCGTTTTGGATGTGCCATTTTACTATTTATTAAAAGGTTTAATTCAAATTTTTTAATGCTGACCATCTCGGATCAATCGGTCTGTCGTCGTCTGGATCTGTGTCATCGTCTTCATCAATGTCATCTCCGTCTTCGTCATCCCATTCTTCCGAATCGTCATCGTCCCATTCTTCGTCGTCATCATCCCATTCATCATCTGGCTCATTGGCGTTGATAATGTATGAGCTGTATACCGACATTACTTCTTCGTTGCATTCACTTTCCGGATGTAGAACACGTGATGGTAAGGATACCACCAATAATTCATACAAAGGAAGTGCAATCTCTAATTCATAGGACTCAGGGTGCAAGACCACTAAGTTTTCATCTTCGGATTCTTCTAATCCAAATTTGTAAATGATGCGCAATTCACCGTTAACAGTCAATTCGATGGGATCATTGCAACGGTCACATGTTGTAAACACGGTTCCGTCAACTGTATAATCCACGATCATCATCGTTTCCTTTTTATCCAACACCAATGTAGCTTTTACATTCGCGTCATCAATTAGAGTGCCTTCAAAGGCTTCAAAGAACGTTTTGTCTATGTCGAACTCATAGTCATGTGTTCCTATTTTTAACCCTGCAAAGGGGATTTTGAACGCATTCGTAGATTTCTTCACTACACAAAAATTGGAGGGCAAAGGTAGAAAAAATAAACTAATGAACGTTCATAACTTTCTTTTTTTGCATTTTATTATTCAATTACATCGCCAGAAGACCCTCTTCTTTTGTTGTTATTCGTCTCTTGAGCTTGCAATGGGTTGACACTTATCTCCTTCAAAAACTGACGAGTACGGAAAATATCCATTGCTAAATAAATGGCACTTCTCATCGATTGGGGATGTGCTGTATTTTTTCCAGCAATGTCAAAAGCTGTCCCGTGATCAGGTGAAGTTCGCACTACTGGAAGTCCAGCAGTGAAATTGACACCATCTTCAAAAGCCAATGCTTTGAAAGCCGTTAATCCTTGATCGTGGTACATCGCCAAAACGGCATCGTATTGACTGCGAGCTGTGCTTCCAAAAAAGCCATCTGCTGGGAAAGGACCAAAAGCAAAAATATTTTCATTTCTAGCCAAGTTAATAGCAGGTAAAATGTGATCTGCTTCTTCAGTGCCCATTTTTCCATTCTCACTAGCATGTGGATTCAAACCAAATACAGCAATTTTTGGACGTTGAATACCAAAGTCTTTGCGTAAAGAGGCATCCAAAGCTTTGATTTTATCCAAAATGCGCTCTTTTGTGAGCGTTGCAGACACTTCTTTCAACGGAACGTGCGTTGTGACTAATGCTACGCGTAAATTGCCGCTAACCATCATCATCAAGGCCTCATCCATACCAGCTAAGTGCGCTAAGTATTCTGTATGACCAGGAAATTGAAAACCGGCTTTGCCAATTGCTTCTTTTGAAATCGGTGCTGTAACTAAGACATCTATTTTTCCAGCTGCTAAATCTTCTGTCGCTTTTTCCAAAGACATGAAGGCATATTTCCCACTTGTTTCTGTTCCTTTTCCAATTTCAAATTGCACTTCGTCGTTCCACACATTCACAATATTGATTTTGCGATTGTGAGCATCCGTAGCTGATTTACACGTTTGATAATTGAAATCTTGGTCATTGATCAAACGCTTGTGGTAGGACATGGTTTTGGTAGAAGCGTAAATGATAGGCGTACAATCCAATAAAAGACGATTATCATTCAACGATTTGATGATGACTTCAGGGCCAATGCCATTGATATCACCAACAGAAATCCCTACACGAATGGGATTCGCGCTACCTTCTTCTTTGATTTTTTCCTTATCCATTATGAAAGTCGTTTTAAGAAGTTAATCAATAAGCGAATTCCTGTTCCTGTACCACCTAAACCACGATAATCTTGTGGTTTTTCAAGGTAAGCAGGACCAGCAATATCCATGTGGATATAAGGAGCTTTCACGAAATATTCCAAGAATTTTCCAGCAGTAATCATTCCTGCCATTCCACCGCCAAGGTTATTTAAATCGGCAATTTTGGATTTCATCTCGTCAAAATAGTCATCCCAGAAAGGTAATTGAACCACGCGTTCGTAGGTTTCCATTCCAGCATCTTCCAAGTGTTTGAAGTATTTCTTATCTGCATTCCCCATCACACAAGACGCTTTTTGTCCGATTGCTCGAACTGCTGCTCCTGTCAATGTAGCTGCATCGATGACCAATTCAGGTTTGAATTTATCAGCATAAGCCAAGGCATCAGCTAAAATCATACGGCCTTCTGCATCGGTATTCAAAACTTCAACCGTTGTTCCATCGTACATGCGAACGATATCACCTGGAGCATAAGCATTCAAACCTGGTCGGTTATCCGTTGCTGGAATCAAACCGATGATGTAAACTGGTAATTCCATTTGAGCAGCCGCATAAATGGTTCCAGCCATACAAGCTGCACCAGCCATGTCTGATTTCATGGAATCCATTGAACCTGGAGTTGGTTTTAAACTCAAACCACCAGTATCGTAAACAACACCTTTCCCAACTAAAACGATTGGTTTTTTGTTGATGGCTTTTTTAGGTTTGTACTCTATGATGGTGAAAGTTGGTTGTTCAACAGAACCTTTGTTCACTGCCAACAAGCCACCCATTTTCAAGGCTTCAATTTGTCCTTTTTCAAGAACCGTCACTGAGAAGTTTGCTTCCTTTCCTTTTGCTTCAATTTCTTCTGCTAATTTGCTAGCAGTTAGGTAGGAAACAGGTTCATTGACCAAGTCTCTCGCCCAATAAACCGCTTTAATGGTAGCAGATAATTCAGCGATTTGTGCTTCAGTGATTTTACTGGTAAAATCGATGTTTTCAAGGGCGTTTTTTTCCTTTTCCGCTTCTTTTCGGTAGTGAATGAATTGGTAATTGGAAAGCGCCAAACCTTCAGCAAGCAACAGGCTGTTAGATTTTGCACCATGAATGCAAATACTTTTCGCTTTTTTCGGTAAAATGGTTCGGATGGTATGTCCAGCGATGCGGTATTTCTCATCCGAAGCTAGTGTTTTAACGAAAAAATAGTGTTTCCCACCTAGCAACAAACTGCGCACCTCTTCCGAAGGATCATCAGTGAATGTTTTCAATTCGTCCGCTACAATTGCGGGCAAATGGGAAGGTGTTTCAGTCTTTTTCCCTACAAGGACAACGAGGCCATCTTGTTGGTCGAACACCTGATTGGTATTGAAATTCATAAGATACAATTTATGTGGTGTAAAGATAGGGGAAAAATAAGAAGAGACGTTGTGTTTTCTTTCTGAATATTCAAACAAAAAACAAGGTGCTTCGAATTGATTTATCTGTTATTCTCCATTGAATAATTGAAAGAACCATTGTCTATTATTTCGCCTTTTTCATAGATTATTTTCGTGACTTGAATTTCCTTTATAAGTTCATCAATATCAATTGATTCTTGAACACATACATCAGCCAAGTATCTGATTTTTTCCAAATCACCATACAACCATCGTCCTTCTTTTAGCCCATTAGAGTATTTCCCAAGTCCCCATAGCTTTCCGTCATGATGATACCATTTCCAAACACCATCAGCTTTTCCATTTTTCATTTTGCCTTCATACATCAATTGACCATTTGAGAAATAATGTTTAACAGCAATCAATGTGTCTTTTTGGAT
>JADLGD010000067.1 GCA_020849495.1 Fluviicola sp. | reverse complement strand
GGGAGAAATGCATTACGCTGAACTGGTGATAGCTACTGGATGTAAAACCAATTTCTTTGGAAACGCGAACTTGGAGAAATTCTCCATGGCAATGAAATCAACACAACAAACAACACACATTCGCAATACCATCCTGTCCAAATTTGAAAAAATCATTTTTGTGGATGATAAAGAACGTCAGGAATTGATGAACATTGTCATAGTGGGGGCAGGTCCAACGGGAGTAGAGTTGTCGGGTGCTTTTGCAGAAATGAAACGAGTGATTCTACCCAAAGATTATCCACATTATGATTTCTCCAATTTGCGCATTATTCTCATAGAACACAGTGCGAATACGCTCAATGCTATGAGTGAAGTGTCTCAAAAATGGTCGCGAACCTATTTAGAAAGAATGGGAGTAGAAATAAGAACATCAACAGGTGTAACAGATTTCGATGGACATTTAGTGACTTTGGATTCTGGAGAAACAATACCTACTCAAACAGTTATTTGGTCAGCCGGTATTACTGGGAATGTGATCGAAGGATTGGAAAATGCTGAAATGATTCGTGCTCGTTATAAAGTAGATAATCATTCCTTGGTAAATGGGTACCAAAACATTTATGCAATCGGTGATATTTCTTACATGGAAACAGAGAAGTTTCCGAAGGGGCATCCACAATTAGCAAATGTTGCAATCAATCAAGGAAGAGTTTTAGCAAAGAATTTCTTACGCAAATGGTCGAATAAATCCTTACTTCCCTTTGAATACAAAGACAAAGGTACTATGGCAACGATTGGTAAACACAAAGCGGTTGTTGAATTGCCTTACTTCAAATTCCAAGGTTATTTTGCTTGGATGGTTTGGATGGCACTCCATTTAATGCTAATTCTAAGTGTTCGCAATAAAATCACTGTATTTTTCAATTGGGCATGGAGTTACTTGACAGGAGATTCTTCTTTGCGTTTGATTCTCCGTGATGAACGAGATAGAGAATTGATGCGAAGAAACGACTGATTACAAGCCCAAAGCTCCAATAACGTACTTTTCAGACAATGCAGCCTTTTGTGTTTTAGCTAAAAATTCAATGTATTTACTTTGAGCTGATAAATAACTGATCTCTCTTGCATTGATTAGGAAAAGGGAGCTTTCGCCTCCTTCAAACAACAATCGTTCTGCTAGAGCCAATTGACGGTAACGGTCAGCAATCGTTTGAGCTGTTTGCGCTTGCGTACTCAAGGTATTCCATTCATTGCGTATTTGAACTTGTTTGGTGCGTAAATCACGTTGTTTTTGGTCTTGTTCAAAGGTCACATTCTCCAATTTCAAGTTCGTCATTTGAAGGGATGAACGTTCTTTTCTCAACAAAATGGGCATGTACAAACTAGCGCCCCATTTGTAATTGGTGATGGAATAATTGAATGCTGCTAGATTTTGAGGCGTTTGCAATAAATTGTAATTCACATTCAATTGGGGTTTCAATTGCTCAATTTTAAGCTTTCGTTCCAATTGTAAATCTTTTCGTTTCAAATCATACCATGATAAAACGGGATGATTGATTGAATCGGGGAGAAGACTCTTCGGAACAGTCAATTCAATTGCTTTGGGTTGAATGAATGTTTCCAAAACAAGTGGTAATGTTCCTTTATCCCATAAGTAATTCTCGACTGCTAAACGTGCATTTTGGGCATTCAATTGTCGCTGTTGAACATCCAATTGTCGCAAGAATAGCTGAGCAGAAGCTTCAACTGTATCAATTGCAGCGCGTTCTCCAATATCCGTATTGATGACCAATTGTTGATAGCGTAATTCTGCAAAACGCAAACCTTCAAGGGCTAAAACCAATTGAGCTTCTTGTTCTTGCCAATAGATATACGTTTGTCCAGCTTCATACAACAAATCATTTAACGTCAATTGCTGCTCTAAAACGGATTGCTGCATCGCTACTGTTGCACGCTTGAGTTGTGTTCTACGTTCGTCAGTAAACATTCCTCTTCCAATAGGAACGTCAATTCCGATGGTAGTCAAACCTTGATCTGGAACAATATTTTGATTGTTTAGATAAACACCACGGTTCCAATCTCCCATCAGTTTCAAATCAATTCCTAAGCGAGTTGGAATTTTTACTCCTGTACTGATTGTCGAATAGTACGTTTTACCATCAAAGTATTTTTGATCCACTCCTCCCAATAAAACAGGATCAAATGCACCTTTTGACATGCGCACCAATTGATTGCTGGCTTCAACATTATTCGCAGCAACCAACGCAACAGGATGGTTTTCTTTGATCTGTTGTAAAAAACTATTCAAATCCAATTGCTTTAAGGTGTCTTGACCAAAACTCATGTAATGAACACCTGCAAATAGAAGCATCAATAACTGTCTCATTTCTTTTTGGATTTATCCGTTTTTGCTTCTTTTTTTGGTATGTAATAATTGGATGGGAATCCGTTGATTTTACGCCATAATTCGTACCAGATAGGAACATCATTGAGAAGGGCCATACTTTTAACAGCAACTCCCATGCGCAATCCTTTTGGCCACGGATGATCTTTTTTATCTGGAGCAACCAATACACGGTATTTTCCATTCGCACTGATGAAATTATCGATAGCTAAAATTTCACCTCCGTAAGTTCCGTAACTAACGTTTGGCCATCCAGAGAATACGATTGCCGGCCAACCATCAAATTGCAAACGGATTTTCTCACCAACATGCACCAATGGTAAATCAATAGGTTCCACGAATACTTCAACCCCCATGTCACTGTTTGCTGGAACAATACTAACCAGTGCAGTTCCTTCTTTGATTGTTTCTCCAACGCCATTTTGTAAAGCTTGAGAAATGTATCCGTCCTGTGGAGCTGTTACGTAGTAATAACCTGAACGAATACTGTAATTACTTACTTGGTTTTGCATTTTAGTTACTGTTGCTTCAACATCGTAGAGTGAAGACAAAGCACTTGATTTTTCAGATTCACTTTTAGAAATCTTATCACGGTAATCAGCATCAATGGAATTTAACTCAACAATTGAATTGCTCAATTCATTTTTTGCTGTGTAGAATTTATTTTCTAAACTCACTGTTTTTGCTTCCATTTCCTGAACTTTCAAACGTTTGTTCTCCAAATCAGTTAATGATTTTAAGCCTTGTTTATACAGCTCTTGAGTTCGGTCGAATTGTTTGATAGCGATTTCTAATTGTTTTTCCGTAGCTTTAAAATCCATGCTATCAGAAGTCACTTTCATTTTGTTTTGCTTGACCTTGTTTTTTGCTTGTTGCAATTTCAAAATACGGCTGTCCAAAAGGGCATCGATTTGTTGATCCAGGGATTTCACTTTTGACATGTAAGCTCCAGCACTGTTTTCTTTTGCTTTCATTTGTTTCTCCGTGCGAACAATTAAATCAGGATCCATGTATTCCGACTTGATTTCCGATAAAAAAACGATGGTATCACCTTTTTTGACGAATTGACCTTCTTGAACGTACCATTTTTCAATTCGACCTCCAATCACTGCTTGAATGGATTGAGGACGATTGTTTGGACTAATCGCAGTGACATTTCCATCCGAAGAAATGGTCTGAGTCCATGGTAAAAACAAGATCAAAAACAGTAACAATAAAAATAAATACAAGACGCGTTTCGTACGTTTTGTTTTACGAAAACGCTCTACAGTTTGAACGGATTGATATGAAGTAAAACGTTTCATTATGATTGTGTTATTGTATTAAGTGATAATTGATTCCAAGAAGGCATTAAATCTACAGAATAGGTACAGATGATAGTCGTTTCAGGATAATTTTCCTGAATGGATTTCAATAAATTGGTTTTATCAATTGTAGAAAGTGCTAAACCATGTAAGGAAAGCAACAAGGCTTTCGGTTGATGAACTATTGCTCTTGCAATCAAAATGCGTTCACGTTCTTCTTCCGATAATAATTTAGTGGATTTACTCAATAGTACATCGTATCCTTCTTTCATTTGATAAGGAAAATAGGCCATGCCAACTGTTTCTAAGGCTTTTTGTAAATCTTCGTTGTTTAATTCTGGTCTACCTAAAAGAATGTTGTTTTTCAAACTTCCTTCAAATAAGTGAACACCTTTTGCAAACCATCCTATTTGTTCCAATTGTGTAGCCAATACATCTCCTTGTGGGATACTGAAATTCCATCGCGGTTTTCGAGTTTCAGAAGCAGTTGGATCGATCATTTGACGAAGGAAAGCTGCAGCGTTTCGTTGATTGGTACAGTGAATCATTGTATGTTGTAATGCATCAATAGAAAGTACTACGCTTGCTTTTGGTCCGTTGGTTTCAATCAACTCCATTGGGAAAAGATTGGAGTTCTCCAAGGTTGTTTTTTCTTCAAAAGTGAGCGGGATATCTTGCACTTGACCTAGTTTTTCCAAGGAAGTAAACACATCGTACAAGGTTTCCAAGTTTTGAATCATTTTCTCAACAGCACCGAGTAATAAGAGAATCAATACTTCAGCTGCTACGAATTGTCCCAAATTCATTTGCTGATCAATCACTAAATAGCCGCCTAAGCCTAGAAGCGAAGCAACAATAACTGCTTTGATGGCAATCATCCAAATGTACTGGGTCCACAATACTTTAAAGTGCTTTTCTCTACTGTTCAAATAGGAATGGGTGTGTTCATCCAATTGACTTAAATAGTGAGCTCCATTTGGCGCTAAACGAAAACTCCAATCTGCTTTTGCAATTTCTTGCAACCAATGTGCTGTTTTATACTTGTATTTGCTTTCTTCTAAAGAAGTATTGAAACCTAATTTAATCAAAGGTCTGAAAACCAAATAGAGCAAGATGATTAAAGCGATACTGAAACCAATGTAAAACGGGTGGTAAAAAGAAAGCACCAGCAAACTAAAGATGATTTGAAGGGTCGAAGCTGTCACATCCAATAATACTTTCGCGATACCTTTCTGTAAACTCACAATATCAAAAAAGCGATTCATTAACTCAGAAGGAATTTTACCTTTCAAAGCCATGCGATTGAATCGTGGAAAACGATAAGCGAAATCAAAACTGTAGCGAATATAAATGCTCTGTTGGATGTTTTCTGTCAAACGTAATTGCATGATTTGTAGCCATCCAGTGATGATTACACCTAAAATGACTAGAGTAATCAGAATCACCCAAGAAGTCGTAATTTGTCCTCCTTGAATAAAATGAATCACCGATTGAATTCCAAGTGGTAAGCTTAAACTCAATATTCCACTCAAAAAAGCATATAAGTACAATTGTGAAACGGTCGATTTATCGAGTTTGAGCAAAGCCCCTAAACGTTGCCATGGAGATTGTGTTGGTTTAGCCATTGTTTGTTGTTATTTGTGTGCAAATTAATTGAATATAAAATAATTCTACTGCATTGTTTTCCGAAGATTGATTCGTTAATCTTGGTAAATGTGTGGCGAAGAAATGTTGTAAATGAGCTCCTTCAATAATGGTTGTTAAAAGCATTTGAGGATAGGCAAAATTCGGATTAATTTCCAAGATCCAACAAGTCATTTTTTCCACCAAAAGTTTGTAGTTTTCAAATGCTCCTGATTGATTGATCTGATCCACATTTTTATTCAAAACCGCTTTGATGCCTTCTTGATTGATGATCGATTTTAATTTCGCTTCATGAGGAGTCGTGATACTATCAACAACATCATTCGATTGGGTTAATAATTTGATTGAGCGTTTTAATTTTTCATTTGCTGTACTCATACTAGCTGTTTCCATGTGGATTTTATAATTCATCCAGCCCCAGTACCAAGAAAATAGAAATTGCAAAAATTGTTGTTTGTTCTCAAAATAACGGTAAACACTTGCTTCTGTTGAATTGATTTTAGTAGCCAGTTTTTTGAAAGTGAATGCTTCATAACCAATCTCATCTATCAATTCAATTCCTTCTTGGATCAATTGCAAGCCCAATTTACTTTGTTGTGGATCTTTTAGATACACGTTTTCAGGTACAGCTATTTTAACCTCTAAAACCATTTGATAGTATTACTATTATTTATGCTTGTTTTACAGTTAACAAATTTAGTTATACTTTGTTTCAAATGGTTTTAAAAAAGGTAAATTTTTTATGCAATTTAAAAATCAAAAGTTGCAATGTTGGATGATGGTTTCATAGATTGGAAACCCAATTGTAATATTGATTGGGAAGGTGATTCCTAAAGCCATTGGTATGTAAATACTGGGGTTTGCTTTTGGAACAGAAATGCGCAATGCAGCAGGAACGGCAATATAGGAAGCGCTTGCTGCTAGTACCGACATCAATAAACGGTTACCTTCACTGGAAATGAAAAGACCACTCACACAACTCATAATAGAGCCATTTACCAAAGGAATTATCATCGCCAACAAAAAGAAAAAGACACCGTTTTTCTTTAAGTCTGACAGGCGTCTACCACATGTAATTCCCATATCTAGTAAGAATACAGCAAGAAATCCTTTAAATAAATCGGTGGTAAAAGGCTTAATTCCTTGTGCTTGAGCATCACTTGCTAACAATCCAATCACTAAACTTCCAATGATTAACAAGACGCTTCCATTAGTTAAGGCATGTACAACATTCTTTGAAGTTTTGATTTGCTTTTCTTCATCGGAATTGAATTTGGAAATCAACCAAAAACTGACAATGATCGAAGGGGCTTCCATCAAGGCCATAACAGCAACCAAATACCCATCAAAGGCTTTGTTTTGCATTTCTAAAAAGGAAACACATGTTACAAAAGTGACAGCGCTGACCGAACCGTAACTCGCTGCAATTGCACCTGCATTGTTGACATCGATTTTTCGTTTCAATAAAAAGAACAAATAAATGGGAATGACTGATGCAGTCACAATTCCTGCAATCAGTGCCCAAGCAATTTCAGAAGTGAAATGACTATGAGCTAATTCTTGTCCACCTTTAAATCCAATCGATAACAACAAATAAAGGGAGATGAATTTAGAAGAGTTTTTTGGAATGCTTAAATCGCTTTTGACACTCACTGCAAGTATGCCTAAAAAGAAAAATAAAAGTGCTGGATTGCTTAAGTTTTCAAGTAGTAATTTAGTTTCCATGGTTCAAACTAGTTGCTTTTTTTTCAAGTTGAACAGTACAGGTTAATTGATAGTGACACGGTTGAAAGTCTAATTGTTTCAAAGCTTGAAATAATTGATCGACTTCCACTTTGTGACCATCTATAATAATACTTTGCATGGCTGCGGCATCATTGATTTGACGGACTTGTTTACTCCAATTGTAGGTGTTCATTGAACATACAATGCCTTGGATAGTCTCTGAAATAAATTGTTTTAATTCGTCTGAATCTTTGAATTTGTCTAACAAGTTGAACTTCACTTGCAATTCACTGTTGGGAACTTTGTTAACGCTCATCGTTTTTTTTTTCGGCAAAACTACGTTGGATTTATCATAAGTAAAAATATATTATATTTATGAATAACATTACTAAAATTTATGGATTACAGATGTCGCAATAGCTCGGGTCTTCAAATTTTAAAGCGACAGGTATGCTTTTAGCGTGTAAACAATGATTGCAATAGTAAGTGAATGCTTTAATGCTTTTTGTAGGGAATAAACAGGCTTTACACGGCAAGCCAGGAATAGATGTGTGTTTACTGAATCCAGGATGATTGCAATTTGGACATTTGTTGAGCATGTTTTCAATCAGGTTTTTTGTTGCTGCTTCAATAATTTTCTGCCTACTTGGATTATTCATCGCGCGCATGTCTGTCATGACTTTTAAGCCGTTCTCAAAAAGTGATTCATTCGAGCAATAGTGAGCGAGTTGAGCTTCGTCTTGATCAATGTAGATGTGATTTTTTGCACTAGGTTCAAGGATGATTTTGTGACTTGGGAAGCCAATTTTTGTTGCAAAGCGTATGAGTTCATTGAAGCTGAAAACCGTTTTTTCTGAGCAATTCGTTTCATAACTTCGAGCTACTCCTTGAATTTCATAACCGTTTTTACAATCAATGAGCAGGACTCGTTCTTCGTTTATTTGGATGAAAGGTGAAATAGGGGAAGGACCAAAAGAACCTTCTGATGCGATGATCAATCCATCGAAGTTAGCTGTTTTTCCCCAGTTGCACTTTTCTTTTAAGGTCGCAATGGGATCTAGTTTCCGTTCGATGCTTCCAGAAAAAGTACCAAGCGTGTCGGTATCCGGGTGTTCAAACGATTCCAAGTGAAGTTGAAAAGCGGAAGAAAGAAGTGGGTAAATAATGCTCGATTTTTTGTGTTTGGAAATGATGCGCACACTTCTGTTGTTGAATTCTATCATTTTTCTTTCAAAGAAAGTGTCTATGAACAAAATATAAAAATATATGTTTTATATATTTGTTATAAAAATAGATTATGAATTATACCTTGCATCAACTTAAGATCTTCGTTGAAGTTGCCAAATTCAGAAGTATTACAAAAGCTGCGAATGAAATGAATATGACGCAACCTGCCTTGTCGATTCAGTTGAAACAATTTCAACAACAATTTGATATTCCACTGGTTGAGTTGATTGGTAAAAAAATTCAAATCACTGATTTTGGTGAAACCGTTTTGGTAATTGCTAAAAACATCCTGGATGAAGTCGATTTACTCAAATACAAGACAAAAGCTTATAGTGGTTTCTTAACTGGAAAATTGAAAATTAGTACTGTTTCAACTGGAAAATATGTCATCCCTTATTACTTGAGCGGTTTTACACAGCAACACAAAGGGATTGATTTAGTATTGGACGTTTCCAATAAAGATCTAACCATGAAAATGCTACGTTCCAATGAAATTGATTTTGCTTTTGTTTCGGTTTTACCAAATAACATTGATGTGTATGAAGAACCTTTATTGGAAAATAAACTCTTCAAAGTCATCAATCCAAAATACAATCTCAATGATTTGCCAATCATCTTTCGTGAAGAAGGTTCTGCAACCCGTACCTTGATGACTGAATTTTTAGGTGTTTCAAACGAACGCAAAAGTTTACAATTGACCTCGAATGAAGCCGTGAAGCAGGCAATCATTGCTGGATTGGGTTATTCCATTCTTCCTTTAATTGGTTTGAAAAATGAGTTGGTCAATCAAACACTCACGATCGTGCCCACTGAAGGATTGCCCATTTCAACTTATTGGCGACTTATTTGGCTGAAAAACAAAAAACTATCACCCATCGCTCAAGAATTTTTGCAATACATCAAAGAGAACAAACAAACCATCGTTCAAGAAAATTTCAGTTGGTACAGTGAATTTAGATAGTCCAAACTTGCAATTTGTCTCGAAAGCCTATTAACTTTGAAATAAAAAAAAACATGATTCAACGCATACAATCTGTCTATTTTCTTGTTGCACTTCTGTTGTGCGCTTTTCCTTTGTTTGGACTTGAATTGTTCCAATTTCATTGGGATGAACAGCAAATTTCCATGAATGCTTATGCTCTGAAAGATTTAGGAAATCCTGATTTTAGCAGTCACAACGATAGTTGGATTCTGTGTTTGATTTTAATTGTACTATTAATTGTAACCCTCCTTTCATATAAAAACAGAAAACGCCAAATCACGCTTGCTTGGTTTGCTTTCATTCTCAATTTATTAACCACTTCATGGATGGTTTTGGGAGTGTTCGTTGAAAAATCAGCATGTACTTCTTGTAAATCAACTGGTATTGATGAATTAGGAATTGGTTTCTTTGCATTCGCATCTGCTTTTCTGTTCATTTTTCTTGGTTTAAGAGGTGTTCAAAAAGATCAAAAATTGATCAGTTCGCTGGATCGCTTGCGTTAATCTACGACCTTGGAGCTTTAAATGGCAACAAAGCCAGATTAGATTGTTACTTTTGCAGCTGTTTTGGAGCTGTGTTCCATCTGTAATATCTTTTTGAATGAATTTTCTTTCTGTTGAAAATCTGACCAAATCGTTTGGTGATCGCATAATTTTTTCTGATGTCACGTTTGGAATTGACCAAGGTGATAAAGTGGCCATCGTTGCAAAAAACGGGAACGGTAAAACAACCATGTTGCGTTGTTTGATGAACCTGGAGCATTACGATTCTGGAAGAGTGGTTTACAGAAATGACATCCGAGTGGCTTTCATGCAACAAACGGAGACATTGGATGATTCGCATACGATTCTTGAAGCGGTGTTTTCGCATGATTTACCCGAATTACAAATCGTTAAAAAATACAACCAAGCACTTCGCGAGGGAAACGAAGAAGCGATTCATGCATGTTACGAAGAGTTGACAGAACTGAATGCTTGGGACATGGAAGTGAAAGTCAATCAGATCCTTTCTGTTCTGAAATTGGACAATACGGATTTATTGGTTGGAAGTCTTTCTGGTGGACAGAAAAAACGCGTTGCATTGGCGCAGGTTTTGGTCGCAGAAGCCGATTTCTTGATCCTCGATGAGCCTACCAATCACTTAGATTTGGATATGATTGAATGGTTGGAGGAATATTTATCCAAATCAAAATCAACTATCTTAATGGTGACGCACGACCGCTATTTTTTAGAAGTGGTGTGTGATACGATTTATGAATTGGAAGATCAAACCATTTACAAATACAAAGGAAATTTCTCGTATTACTTGGAGAAAAAAGCTGAACGCCAAGAGCAATTACAATCCACGATTGATAAGGCAAGAAACACCTTCAAAAAGGAATTGGATTGGATTCGCAGACAGCCAAAAGCGAGAGGAACCAAGCAAAAAGCACGTGTTGATAATTTCCAAGATGTCAAAAAAGTAGCGAGTCAGCGCATTGATGACGATGAAATTGATATTCCAGTGAAAATGGAACGTTTGGGTTCTAAAATCTTGGAATTGCACAAAATCGGAAAATCTTACGGCGATAAAGTCATTTTAGATAATTTCTCTTATAATTTTCAGCGAAAAGAACGTTTGGGAATCGTAGGAAATAATGGTACCGGGAAATCTACTTTCTTGAACTTGATTCAAGGAAGAGAAGAGGTCGATCGAGGTAAAGTGGTTACTGGTGAAACAGTTGTTTTTGGATACTATAGTCAAGAATTGATTCAAGTGGACGAAGACAAAAAAGTCATCGATGTCATTCGCGATATTGCTGAATTTATTCCATTAGAAAAAGGCCGACAACTTTCTGCAGCTCAATTCTTAGAGAAATTCTTGTTTCCTCGCCACATGCATTACAACTTTGTCTACAAGTTGAGTGGAGGTGAAAAACGCCGCTTAAAATTGATGACGGTTTTGATGGCCAATCCGAACTTTTTGATTTTGGATGAGCCAACGAACGATTTGGACATTTTCGTGATGAGTGTGTTGGAAGATTACCTGCGCACTTTTGAAGGTTGTTTGATCGTTGTATCACATGACCGTTATTTCATGGATAAAATGGTGGATCATTTGTTTGTGTTTGAAGGTCAAGGTGCCATTAAAGATATCATTGGAAATTACACCGAGTTCCGCAAGCAAACTGCTGCCGATTACAAGAAAGAGAAATTAGCGGCTAAAGATCCAGAGCCTGTTCAGGAAGTGAAAGTGACACAGATTGCTGCTTCAGCTCCTTCTGAAAAACGCAAATTATCCTTCAAAGAAAAACACGAATTTGACCAATTAGAAAAAGATTTAGAATCCTTAGAAGCAGACAAAGTTAAATGGACAAATGTGCTTTCAGATGGCAATTCTAGTAACGATGATTTGATGAAAGCGGGTGCAGAATTGGCTCAAATCATGGAACAAATTGATGCCAAAACGGAACGTTGGTTAGAGTTGTCTGAATTTGCTTAATCGTTATTTCACATTGTAAATGCGTACCTGCTTGAAGTAAAGCTGACGGTTTTCGCCTTCCAGTTTGAATTCAATGTCTAAGCCAAAGTTATCATATTCTTTAAAGTACAATCGTAGTTTCGGCTGACTGTTCCAATAGTGTTTTTTCAGTACTTCTACCGCCGCTTCAATGGCAATCAATTCCTGTTCACTCAAAATGGGAGTTCCATCTGTTAAGGAAGAGGTCCCAATGTATTCTACCGAGCGATTGAAATGCGAAAATTCCAACTCATGAATGATGGTGATTTGATCGCAAGTGACTCCTTCTGGTGGTTCCACAACTGAGATATCACCAACTTGAGCGTTGATAGAGATGCCAGGATAATTGGAACGATACACATTTTTTGAAATGATGACCCCATTGACTTTTTCAGTAGGAAATGAACGGTGTACCAAAATGCCCATCGCTAAATTTTCATCCGATAAGTCAAAGAAACGTCTTTCTTGAAAGGCTTCAAAGGTCCAGCAACTTGCCCAAACAGCTTTCAATGCTTTTTCAATGGTTTTCGTTGAATCATTCAAGTCAACTGTTTTGGAATCGTACAGACCTGCACCTGAAAAACCGAGCGCATCTTCGGCATTGGTAGATGAACGAAAACGAAAAGTGGTGTAAGGACTTTTACGCAATTCAGTGTCGATGAGTGCAATTAAAGTAGGATCAACGGAAGTTTGTTTGATACTATTCCGAACGGTTTTTAATAGTAAACGTAAACTGTCTTCGTTTTTTGGTGGATGCTGTAAAAGTTGTTGAATCAACTTTTCGGTTGACTGTGAAAGGTGCTTTTTGTAGAAATAAAACGGAATCGCAAAAGCAGCTTCTGGTGTGGCGTAATTTCCTTTGTTCTTAAACGCTTCCAAAGTACCGAAATTGGCCGCTTTATTTCCAATTGCACTAGAACCAACAATACGAAATTGTTGCACTGGAACCAAGTAGTTGATGGTTGTATCGATGGAAAGTTGAGCAAGTCGCGTTATTTTTACCGATTCAGGGTCAGGTTTGCTAGCTTTCAGCGAATAACGATTGGCTTCCACTTTAAAAGCTACCCACGAACCGTTCAGTTGCAAAATGGAACTATCGCGAAACAAGTCTTTTTTGGCCAAAATTGGAATACCTCGGTTGTTGCCCAAAATCACTAAATGACTCAAAGGAGTTTGAAATTCATCTAGTAAAATGCCTTTCACATTGGGGAAATAACTGGGAGTACCGTGTAGTACCAAAATATCATAAGGCGACACGTTTTTAAGTGAATCCAAGTTTTCTACAACACGTATTTTCCCTACACAAGAACCTTTAGATACTTCTTGTGTAAGTTGGTCTTTGTAGAGTGCTTCTGGTAATATGATTGGAATTTCTTTCTGAAAAACTGCTTTAGAAGCCATTAAACGTTCGGTATTGAGCAGCAATTTTAATTCCTTTCCAAAATATGCATTGGATTGTAAAATTTTCACAAAAGTAATCACATCTTGTTCGGGCATTTGATCAAAAACAGAAAGGTCTAAGAAATAACTTTTACTAGCCTCCATGTAGTTGACATTTCCAAAGTAGAATTGTCGTTCATTGGTTGATCCGTAATTGTATTCATTGAAAATGCTCACCGAATAGGGATAATTCAGCACCTCAACACAATATTCGTAATGAAATTTGTAACGTTTGGAATGAATGAAGTGTACTTTTTTGGAATTGATTTCAACAATCACTTTGATAGAAGCAACGTCACCTAGATTGCTGTTCAATGGTGCACTTGCTAATTCCTTGAATTGCTTCAAATGCTCCAGTTTCGCTACAGCATTTTGTCCATAGCCTTGCAGCGAACACAACAATAACAAGCAAATCAATACCAAACGCATAGTTTAAAATTAGGAAATCTTTTGGTCTTACACTTCAATTGGGTTTTGGATCAAATATTTAAGATGTGCTTCATTGAAAAGTGTATTTTTATAGAGCGAACTTAATATTCGCTTATTTCCACAAATACATGTAAAATATGGATCATTTATCAGAACTCGAATTACACTTATTGAATATGTTAACAGCAAAATATCCTTCTTTAGCTAGTCATATTCCTCATCTAAAAGTGGAAAAACGAGAAGCTACTGGTGTTGGTTTGAATGTTCATATCTGCTATGAAAATTTCAATGAAACATTGCAAGATATCAATGCATTGTTTAGTAACCAAGATAAAATTCAACTGGATAAACTGAAAAACGGGTTGGCTTACGTCATTGATGTGACGGATGGTGCAATCACTTCTATTGAGTTTGCTACTTACAATGAAAAATGGGACGGAAAAATTACTAATTACACGATCATTGAAAACGAGTTGGGAGATTTTAAACCTTAATTGATTCTTTTGTTATTTGACAAAGCTATATTTCTTAAAATTAAAATCACGATTGATTTGGTATTTGCTATTACTTTAATTCTATGAAAATTCG
>JADLGD010000066.1 GCA_020849495.1 Fluviicola sp. | reverse complement strand
ATCAAAAGGCATCATCTTATAATTCTCAGCTTCAATGTAATGGAGAATTTGATAGCTGCAAGCTTCACCATTTCGAATGTAAATGATGTTTGGTAAAACGGCTTGATCAACTAATTGTTCTGGAATATCACCAATATTTGCATGAATTCTAAAATCTCCTTTTGAAGTATTTGATTGCAATAATTCATCTCTAAAAATGGGTTTCAATAAAATACCATCGTATAATTTTGATTTGTCAAACTCATTCATCCCATTACAAATGAATTGCTCAGATGAAATCAAATCCACTGCTATTCCATCTTTTGGTCCAGGAAACAATGCTTCAAAATTAGATCGATTGTTGAATTTTAATTTTACTTCATTTCCGTCAACATAAGTGGCATTGATTAAATGAATCAATTCGTTGCCTTCGAATAAATTGGAACATTCTTTTGTGATGGGACGTAATCCAAAACTGTTTTTACTCAATTGACCCTCAACGGTAATACCAACTCTTCCTAAAACAATGCTCAATAATACAAATTGGTCTTTTTTACGCGTACTCCATGCAAAACCAATGTTGTTATAGTCACTCGAAAGAAGTGGATTCAAATTATCTTGGAGTTCATTTTGAAAATAAGAGATACATGCAGATTGTAGTTTTGAGTTTTCTGGTGAAAATTCAAAAACAAGTTGATTCCCTAATTCATAGTCAGCTTTTACAGTTTTTAATCTTCCTTCAATTGATTTGTTTTTACCACTCTTTTGTTTGTCAGAAAGCGTGTCTAATTTCACCAAATAATCAGCTTGAATCTTTGCAGCTGCATTCAGCTTTGTGTCAACAGTCAATGATGGAATGCCTTCTTTTTGGCGCTGATCATTAATGAGATGAAGAATCTTTTGTTCAATCTTGTTCGTCTCTTTCTTACTGAGTTGAGCATGAATTGGAAGGGAAAATAAAAGAAAAAGGAGGGTGTTGATTATTTTCATATTGGTTACATTTCAGGCAATTCTTCGATAAAGGTTCCATTCATACAATCCATCACTACATGTTGTAGGCCATTGGTCATCCAAAAAAACTGAGCGCCTGTTTCTCTCACGTAATTGCTGGTTTGTAAAAAGGTTTTTTCATCAATGGTAATTTCAGGAGCTTTACATTCAACGATCAAAACGGCTTTTCCTTGTTGATCAATGACTAAAATGTCACATCGCCTGTTTTGCTTGTTGATCTTCAATAAATGCTCTGCACTGATTCTTCCGATGGAGATGCCTTTCTGGTGAATTAAAAAATGCATTGCATGTTGCCTAACCCATTCTTCGGGTGTTAGTTTGAGTTGTTTTTTACGCACATCACACCACACAAAATACTGACCTTCTTTCTGCGAGAGTCTCAAATTGGCTTTGGGAAGTTGTAAAGCGGGAAACATGGGGCAAAGATAAAAGATTGTTATTGATTACTTGAATTTAGGAAGCAACTTGCTGCCTTTATTTTCTATATTTGAATGCGATCACGTGAATTAGTAACGCTTAATGAATACTGTTCTCAACTTCCTTTTTTCAATGAGTCGAATTTCTGCCATTTCAATTTTTAGTTTGTTTTTGTTCTTCGGTGCATGTAAAACCAACATCGACGATTTACCTCAAAATGTTCAAGAAGGGATTCGCCAACACGAAGTTTTAGTTGATTCAATAACACAAATCACTTACAAGAAGCTTAGTCAAAACCAATTGAAATCTAGTGATTCAGTTTTCTTAAGGATAAAAAAAGAAATGGAAACTGTTTTAAGGAACATGAATTCGAAGCATCAATGGTTTGAATACGATTTTTCAATTACAGAAGGGAGTTCAAGATTTCTTACACTGTCCAATGATGAAAGTTATGATAAAGATTCGCGAAAAATCATCATTCTGAAAGATGAACCTTCAACGAAAACGACCACTAGAAGTAATCACTTTCCAACATTCATAACATACAAGTCCACAAAATCCCCCCTTATTCAAACAAGAACGGGAATAAATTATGAGAAGGTGAGCGATACGGAGTTTGATTTATCAAATGCGAATGTGCTAACGAGCGATACGGAGTTTGATTTATCAAATGCGAATGTGCTAACGAGTGATACTAGAGTTTATATTCAAATAAAAAAGCATGTTTACAAATTGTCAATTTCTACAAGAAAAGTAGTGGAAGGATAATCTGTAAAGGGTCAACTCTTCAAACATTTCCGTATTTTTGAATCATGGATTACAAAGCGCTGCTGAAAGAAATTCGAAGTAAACATTTTAAACCTTTTTATGCTTTGCATGGTGAGGAACCGTATTACATTGATTTGATTTCGGATGCCATCATCGAACATGCTTTAGAAGAAGACGAACGTGAGTTTAATCTCATGGTTTTGTATGGTCGCGATGTTGATGCGGTCACCGTCATGAGTGAAGCGAGAAGCTTTCCGTTTATGGGAACTCGCAAAGTGATTGTGATCCGTGAAGCTCAGGACATGAAAGATATTTACGAATTGGATAAACTGATTCCGAATATCAATCCGGATAACATTGTGGTCATTGGTCATAAATACAAGGCACTTGATGGAAAACGCAAATTCACCAAGGATGTTGCTTCGGTTGGAATCAATTTCAAATCGGATAAAATTAGAGATTACCAACTTCCTGAATGGATTGCAAGTTATGTGAAATCGGAAGGTTTTGATATTACTTCAAAAGCGGCTGCTTTATTAGCAGATTTTCTAGGAAACGATTTGTCGCGCATTGTCAATGAATTGGATAAATTGGCAATAGTTCTAGAAAAAGGAACGCGAATCTCTGATATTCACATTGAGGAAAACATTGGAATCAGCAAGGATTACAACATTTTTGAGTTGACCAATGCCGTAGCTGCTCGTGATACTTTGAAGGTCTTTCAAATTGCTGATTATTTCAATAAAAATCCAAAAGATCACTCCATTGTGGTCATTATCCCTAGCTTGTTTAAATTGTATGCAAACATGATGCGCGTACATTTTGCACCTAATAAATCACCCGATTTTATATCCAATTCATTGGGAATGCATCCTTTTGCAGCGAAAGAATTAATGAAAAACGCAGCACATTACAATCCGAAAGTACTGGCTAGAAATGTGGCCATTTTACACGAATACGATTTGAAATCCAAAGGAGTAGGGAATACGGGGGCTTTTTCAGAAGGCGACTTATTACGTGAAATGCTGTTTCAATTGATGAATTAATGAGACGATTTTTTTTAGCATCGATACCAACGACCCCCAACTTTGAATTACCCGAAGAGGAATCCAAACACATTGTGCGTGTTTTACGCATGCAAGAAGGGGATTCGTTTTTATTGTTAGATGGAAAAGGTTTACTGTTGACCGTGAAAATCGTTGCTGCTCATCCAAAACGCTGCGGAGTAGAAGTGGTGGAACGATTGCAAAAAGAACGTCCTTTAACGGGCTTTCATTTAGCGATTGCACCAACTAAAAACCTGGATCGAATGGAATGGTTGGTAGAGAAGATCGTTGAAATTGGTGCTACTAAATTGAGTTTCATCCACGGTGACCATTCTGAAAGAGTCAATTTGAA
Source organism: Fluviicola sp. (assembly GCA_020849495.1). Classification (GTDB taxonomy): domain Bacteria; phylum Bacteroidota; class Bacteroidia; order Flavobacteriales_D; family Crocinitomicaceae; genus Fluviicola. Next base: position 1,355 of record JADLGD010000066.1, on the reverse strand, counting down.
ATTGGATCGTTTAGAGAGAGTAGCCATTTCAGCTATGAAACAAGCGCAACATGATTTTTTATTGGAAATGGAACCATTAATGAGTGTTTCAGCATTTATTGAAAGTCACCCAAATGGTCGAATTGCTCATTGTATGGATACGCCGAAAGTGAGCATTGCAGAAAGTACGGTGAATGGCCCTGTATTGATTGGACCAGAAGGAGATTTTAGTGCGAAAGAAGTGGAATTGGCCTTGAAACATGGCTATGAAGCAATACATTTAGGAACATCGCGTTTACGAACGGAAACTGCTGGCTTAGTTGCGACCGTTTTAGCAATACACAAATAAGATGAGAAATTTAATAATTGTTGTAATTGGTATTTTACTGTCTTATGCTCTAGAAGCGCAAGGAACGTATCAATTAGCCGTGTTGAAATACAATGGAGGAGGAGATTATTATGCCAATCCAACAGCATTACCCAATTTAGTGCAGTTCTGTAATTCCAATCTAGGGACAAGTATTTCAAAAGAAGTTCCTTACGTGGATGCTGGAAGTCCTGAGATATTCTCATATCCGTTTATTCACATGACGGGACATGGAAATGTTGTTTTTTCCATGAATGAAGCAGAGAATTTGAGAACCTATTTGATGGGAGGAGGATTTTTACACATTGATGACAATTACGGAATGGATCAGTTCATTCGAACAGAATTGAAAAAGATTTTTCCAAATAATTCGTTGGTAGAATTGCCGTTTAATCATCCTGTTTTTCATCAGAAATATGATTTTAACGGCTTGCCAAAAATTCATGAACACGACGGTAAAAGACCACAAGCTTTTGGAATCATCGTAGATGGACGTTTGGTGTGTTTATATACCTATGAAACAGATTTGTCCGACGGTTGGGAAGATAAAGCAGTGCACAACGATCCCGAAGAAAAACGTAAACAAGCGCTTCAAATGGGGGCAAATATCTTGATGTACGCTTTTTTAGGAGGAGCACAGTAAACGACATCATTGAAAAACGTTGCCTTCCAGAAACTCAGTCAACGTATTCCTCTCTTGCTGACTGAGGTCTTAAGTTTCATCATTCGTGTTCAATAACGATTTTATAAGTCTTAGCTCCGTATTGCTGGTTGACTTTTATAAAGTATACGCCATTTGAAAAATTCGAAGTTGGAATTTCTAGTTGTGTAATTGCCTTTGAATCGATTGTATTTTCTAAAAGTTGGTGACCCAATGCATCGAACAATTCGATGGAAACCATGGATAAATTATTCCAAGCCACATTGATTTGATTGTTAGCTGGATTAGGATAGATGTAAACCTCTTCAAATGCTGTGCATGGTTGAACGCTTTTTACAGCAAAATCTT
>JADLGD010000065.1 GCA_020849495.1 Fluviicola sp. | reverse complement strand
GGGAAGATGCACAAGGAAATACCATTGGATCTAACGCCGCTACATTGTCTGCAATTGGAGCAGGATATTACATAAGTATTCTGACAGATAATGCTGGGTGTACTGTACAAGAAGAAATTGCTGTTTCCAATGCGAATGGACCTGTCATTGCAGTCGACACCATCATTGCTTCCGATTGTTCGAACAATGGTTCGATTGATATCATAGACGTTTCCAACAATGTAGTTGCATATGAATGGAACAATGGAATGACCACTCAAGAGTTATCCAATATTGGAACAGGAACTTATACCGTTGAAGCTACAGCTGCAAATGGTTGTGTGAGTGTTCTATCTGCAGAAGTAGATGCTACTTTACCAATCGCTGCTACGGTGTGTTTGGTAACTGTAGACACATCAACCAATACCAACTTGGTAGTATGGGAAAAACCAGTCACTAATGGAATCGATCATTTCAATGTGTACAGAGAAACTTCACAAGCTGGATTGTATCAAATCGTTGCAGAGGTACCTTATTCGGATGAATCCATTTACAATGACCTCGTTGCATCACCTTCTGTGCGTTCTTGGAGGTATAAAATTTCATCTGTAGATGCTTGTGGTGTTGAATCTGAAATCAGTGAGCATCACAAAACGATTCATTTAGTGATCAATCAAGGATTAGGAACAACCTACAATTTATCATGGGATTCCTACGAAGGGTTCACCTACCCTTCTTTTAAAGTTTACCGATACACCAGTTTTGATGGTTGGAACTTAATTGCAACAATGCCAACCAACTTATTTACCTATTCAGATACTCCACCTTCAGAAGATGAATTAACTTATATTGTTGTTGTTGATGCTCCACAACTTTGTTCTACTACAAAAGCACAAGACTTTAACACAACTCGTTCAAACAAAGACAGAGCTGCATTATCCACTTCAACTGGGTTGAATGAAATCTTGGAACAACAGTTTGAAATTTATCCAGTTCCTAGTAATGGTGATATCACTATTTCGAATACATCGAATGCTGATGCATCAATCGAGGTAATAGATGAAACAGGAAGAATCATTGATACTTTTGCTGTTCAACCAGGAACACAAACTAAAAACTTCCAAGCATTGGCAAATGGTGTTTACTATTTGAACATCCAACAAAATGAGGTGATTGCAAGAAAACAAATCATCATTCAACATTAATTTTAGTTAAATCAATTTTATTTTTGCGAACATATTTAAACGAGACATGAAACAAATCATTTTCCTATTCACATTGGTGTTTAGCGGCTTAACTTGGTCACAAGCAAATTGGCGATCATTGCCCCCTAATCCTTTTGTTCCAACCTCAATAACGGATTTAGAAATTGGGATGGATGCAGCAAACAGGTACTATATGTTTTATCCTGTTTACAACACCATTTCAAACAATTTTGATGTACATGTAGATGAATACTCCATTACGAATGGATGGGTTCACAACATGGAAATTGCCACAACAAACAATACCTATTTGACAATCAAAGCAATTCAAAATGGCACAAACGTTACAATTGGATTTCAAGAAAACAATTCAGGTTCTGTGAGAATCCTTTCTTTTAATAGTGGAGCTATTGTGCTTGATTACCAACAAACACTTTCCAATTTGGATACGTATTCCAATTGGAAATTGGTAAAGGGTTCAGATCAAGATGAAATTTATGTTCATTACCAATTTTCGGGCAACTCCTATTTATATGGATATACGTCATTAAGTGGGTTGTTTACATCTTATGGAAATCCTTTATCAGGCGAAGCTATTTCAGCAAATGATACGTATATGTATGGTTCGAATGACAGTGTGTTCTTCGTTGGTAAATACAGTGTGTTCTCAAATGAACAATACCGAATGGTTGCAGCAGATAAAACAACGATGATTTTCAATGCATACAATCCACCAGTATCTGATTTATACAGTATGAACAGTGGTGTAGAAGATACTTTGAAAGGGTTTTCTCCTTTATTTATGTTGGGAACAAATGATTACACCGCTTTTTTATCAAATGACCAAGGCACTAATCTGTCTTTTCACACAACCCCTTCAGGATATTCTGAGCAACAACTACTACCTGCTGAACTGACATTCAATGCTCAAGTAGGAACAGGAACCAACAAATCGTTTTTCATCACTTCTGATCCAACTCATCCCTTGGTGAATGTAGTTTACGAAAAGCCAACTCTTTCCAACACTTGGACATTAACTACAGGAAATGAATTTGAAAACCCTGCAAATACTGTTAATTATTTGCGTATAAAAGTGAATGCTTCTGAAAGAGCAATGATTGGTTATGTTGATTTTTCCACTGCACCCGCTGAAGCCAAGTTAAAAATATTAAACACTGCTCCTGTTATAACAGATAATGGTTTTGATACAGATACCCTGTGTTCTGGTAGCTATGTTACATTGATCAGCAACATGAACATATTTGATGGTGAAAATGATCTTTTGAGCTTAGTTTCAATAACATCAAGTAATACGAGTTTAATTGATCCTGCGACGATCTATACTACCTTTTTCATTCAAAATGCAGCAAACACCTTGTTCTATGCTGATTATACAGTTCCAACTGTTGCAACAAATCAAACAGTGACTTTAACCTATACTATCACCGATGGGTTTGATTTATTGCAATTTACTAGAACGTATACCATTTTAGCTATCCCAACTATTTCTTCTAGACAAGATCCTATAACCGTTTGTGGAAATACAGGGTTATTTGATTTAAACACCAATATTAACGGAGGGGGAGGAAGCTTTTCTTCCTATGGTGGATTCGAACCAAGTGGTATCATTAATACGATGGATTTAGGAGTTGGCACCTACACTGTCAATTATTCAACTAATACAAATGTCTGTTATTCTGGAACCAGTTTCACTATAGAAATTCTTGATGTTCCAGTTATTACTGCTGCTATTGGAAATGCAACTGGATGTCTATCCCAAGATGGTCAAGTTGAAGCAACTGTTATTGGCGGAGCAACACCCTATTTAACAACTTGGAATACTGGAAACATAACAGATTTATCACTTTACAATTTAACTGCAGGTAATTATCATTTAGATGTTGTAGATGCTAATGGATGTATCAGTGAAGCAACCTATACTGTTGAAAACACAGGTGTTTCTGTAACTGCACAAATTACACCTATCAATTGTCACGGAAATGCAAACGGTGCGATTGATTTAACCGTTTCAGGCGCTGCTGCTCCTTATGAAGTATATTGGACAAATGGTAAAACTGTTGAAGATATTACTGATCTACAACCTGGAATGCATACTGTTTATATCATTGATGCGAATGGCTGTGAAATCACTCAAAATTTTGAAGTAACAGAACCAGAACCATTAAATGTCTTATTGTATAGTTCTTATGCAACCTGTGGAAACAGTGATGGCTTAGTTGAAGTGTTTAGTACAAATGGTGGTATTTCTCCATATGATTACCTTTGGAATACAGGTGCAACCGCTTCCTCCTTGCCTAATTCTCCAAGTGGATTGTATACTGTAACTGTAACAGATGCAAATGGATGTACAGCTTCAGCTTCTATAGGAATTAACAATGATTATGCACCCTATGTTAACTCAACCACTGTTTCACCTGTAGATTGTGGACAGAACAATGGATCAATTACGTTAGACACCATCCACGTGGGCAGTAATGTTCAATTTGAATGGAGCAATAATGCTACTACTTTGAACCAAACCAATATCGGTGTTGGTCAGTATGTTTTTGATATTTATAATGATAGTGGATGTCATAATTTTTACGTCATTGATGTAGAACCAGTGCTTCCTGCGGCTCAACCAATATGTATTTTAACAGTTGATAGCACAACTACAACCAACTTAGTTGTTTGGGAGAAAGTAAATACTGCATTGATTTCTTATTACAACATCTATCGCGAGACAAGTATTTCCAATCAATTCATGTTGATTGATACAGTTCAGGATAATAATTTGTCGATTTTTAATGATGTTGTGGCATCACCTATAGCTCAATCTTGGAGGTATAAAATTGCTGCAGTTGATGAATGTGGCTTCGAAGGTCCAAAATCTACAGGACATAAAACCATGCATCTAACTACTATTGATTTAGGTACAGGTGAGTTTAAAGTAGTTTGGAATTTCTATTATGGCATTAGTTATGCGAATTTCAAATTGTATCGTTACACCTTTGCGGATGGTTGGACATTGATTGCCACTTTGCCAAGTTCGTTGAATTATTTCATCGATACACCAACAAATACAGCAGGTTTGGATTACATGGTAGAATTGGATTTAGGTGTAGGATGTGTCGCTGATTATGAAAAAGCACAAGATTTCAATACCACTCGTTCTAATAAAGACAGAGGGCAGTTTGTTCCTGGAGAAGGTACCGGAGTAAGTAATAATAGTTTAACTGAAAATACCATTGATATCAATTATTATCCAAATCCAACGAATGGTACATTACAAGTTGAAGTTTCAGAAAACGCTATTGGTTTGAATGCCCAATTGTTTACAATTGATGGTCAATTGGTATTAACCGAACGTATTCATCAAGCAACTACAACATTGAATCTAGCAAGTTTGAAAAATGGATACTATCTGCTTCGACTGGAAGGTAGTTCAGAATCCTACGCAATCATAAAACAATAAAAATGCAAAGGAAGGGAGCTCAAAAGGCTCCCTTTTTTGGTAAACAATTTCTTGTCAATAACTAGCGTTTTAAGTAAGTAAAAGTTGGTACAGTCTTTAGTACTTTAATAAAAACTTACAACGATGGCTAAAAAGACGAAAATCTTCGTGCTAGATACATCTGTATTACTGCACGACCACCACGCAATCATGAACTTTAATGCGCATGATGTGGCAATTCCCATTACTGTTTTGGAAGAATTGGACAAATTCAAAATAGGGAATGATACCAAAAACTTTTCAGCCAGAGAAGTCATTCGCTTCATTGATAAATTGTCTTCAACAGGAGGATTGCAGCAATGGATTACTTTGGGCAAAAATCACGGTTCTTTTAAAGTCTTGTTGGATACGCACCCCAAAGGATTGAACGCTGAAGAGGCTTATGGTTCGGATAAAAACGACCACAAGATCATCAATGCTACTTTAGCAATGAAAGAAGCAGATGCAAAAAAAGACGTCGTATTGGTTACAAAAGACATCAATTTACGCATCAAAGCAAAAGCATTGGGGATTCATGCAGAAGATTATGAAACGGGAAAAGTGGATGATCAAGAATTGCAATCTTCTTCCACAACAACCATAGAAGGTGTCGATTCAGATGTGATTAAAAGCTTGTTTTTAAGAGGAAGTATCGAAGAAGATGGTATTTTGGGAACTCAAAAAGTAGCCAATGGGTATTACATTTTGAAAAACGGTAAAACCTCATCCTTGACCTATTATGATCCGCATACAGACACTTTACATCGAGTAGAAAAAGAATACACATCTGGGATAAAACCCAAAAATGCGGAGCAAGCTTTTGCCATCCATGCATTGATGAACGACAATGTAAAATTGGTTGCATTACAAGGAGTAGCAGGAACAGGAAAAACATTGTTAGCATTAGCAGCAGCTTTGGAACAGCAAAAACAATTTCAGCAAATCATTTTGGCTCGTCCGTTGGTTCCGCTTTCCAACAAAGACATTGGTTATTTACCAGGTGATGCGAAAGATAAAATTGGTCCTTACATGGAACCTTTGTGGGACAATTTAAAATTCATCAAATCGCAATTTGGTGAAAACGAAAAGAAGCATAAAAACATCGTTGAAATGGAAGAAAGCGGTCGCATTTTGATCACACCGTTGGCATTTATTCGTGGAAGAAGTTTATCCAACATCTTGTTCATAGTAGATGAAGCACAAAACCTCACACCTCACGAAGTAAAAACCATCATTACACGCGCTGGAGAGGGAACAAAAATCGTCTTTACAGGAGATGTGCATCAAATTGACACGCCTTACTTGGATGAAAACAGTAATGGTTTGGCTTATTTAATTGATCGTTTGAAAAACCAAGCCTTGTTTTCACATGTTCGTTTGGAAAAAGGAGAGCGTTCAGAATTGGCAAACTTGGCGAATGAGTTGTTGTAAGCTTTATTTTTTGTAACTTTCTAAAAAAATAATTTATGAAAAAAATAAACCTATTTCTTGCATCTCTTGCATTTGCATCTATTTCTTTCGGACAGAAAGTAATGTTAACAGAAGGCGATTTATCCGCTTTGAAAGGAGAAACATTCATGAAAATTGAATACGATTATTCAAGTATGGAAGTTGGCGATTTCAATGATGAAGGAAGCTACACAAAGAAAAAAGTAGAAGAATACAATGCTAAAGAAGCTGGAAAAGGAGATAAATGGTTAGAATCTTGGGAAAGAGACAAAACTGTACGTTACCCTGAAAAATTTGAAGAATTAATCAATAAAACAGGAACCATCAAATACAGTCAAGATGCTGAAGGTACAAAGTACACTTTAATCGTTAAAACACGATTTATTGAGCCAGGATTCAACGCAGGTGTAATGAAAAGACCAGCTGCAGTGAGCTTTGAATATATCATTGTTGAAACTGGAAATCCTTCAAAAGTGATTGCTCGTATGAGTCATAAATTAGTTCCTGGAGCACAAGCGATGGGATTTGATTACGATACAGGTACACGTATTGCAGAATCATATGCAAAAGGTGGTAAAATGTTAGCTGCATTTATTACAAAAAGCACAAAATAAAAAATCAATTGTTTTAAAGGAAGGATGCGGATTCGCATCCTTTTTTGTTTATGTATAATTCCTTCCAAAAGCACTATCTTTGTAATTCGTTAATCAGAAGTAAAAACCTGAAGCTCTTAGAAAGTCAATTCGTTCATGAACAACATTTCCATTCCTCAACGTTTTCAATTCCCATCACCCTCGTTTCAACCTTTTTGGGAAAATGGCAGAGGAAAAAAGATGTTGTCTAAATTACCTATCCTTCCTAGTGAAAAGGAAATTGCTGCTCTTATTCCTCTCTATTTTGAAGTAGATGAATTGGCCAATAAGGTCATTCAAGAAACAGTTGTTCCTTTGGGTTTTGAAGCTGCAATGAAGCTGTTTAGTCAGGCTTTTACCACCAATTTCCCCATAGATCAATATCCCAATAGTGCGCAACTCATTGCAGAAATGGAAACCACTCCGGAATGGTTGGATCGCACCTTGTTGGAATTTGGTAGTTTATTGTGTCAACGCAGTGGTTCTTTGGGCTTGATGGTCTTACGCAATTACTGCTTGATGGGTGGCTATGAATCTGCAGCCAT
>JADLGD010000064.1 GCA_020849495.1 Fluviicola sp. | reverse complement strand
GATGGATACAAACGAATGGCTTCACAGCGTTCACAAGAATTGTTCATGTCGAATTTGGACTTAATCATTTTCCAATTATTGAATTCTCCTTCTTTAATTCGCTTCAAGTTATTGTATTTTGCTAAATGCTATTTGAAGATTCCTTCTTTGGATAATGTGAAATATTACAAAGGCTGGAAAGGTGAAATCAAAGATGAGCAATTGCAACAAATGCTTCATTTTTATACGCGTATTAAAACAACTGAAGTCATTGGGTTTGATGCTGGAAAAGGAATTATTCGCGAAATTGTATCTTTTTATGAGTTAGGTTATTTTGAAACGCCTGAAGATGCCTTGTATTTGATCGATGAACTTTCAGAATTGTTTACCCATATTAAAGCTCAAGCAGAAATTGGACGTAAATTTATCAAGGGTCAACCTGTCATTACTGATGAAGGAAATTTCTCTTTGTATCTTCACCAAACCTACATTCAAGATAATACCATCATTTCTGAAACGAATGCTTATCGCATGTTGTACATTACGCATAACATGTTGAACTATTTGTTTACCATCGATCAAGATTATGTCAATAAATCTTATGCTGTTTTTCAATCCATGCTGAAAAGCTGTACCAAAATCAGTGAAGATAATCCTCGTCAACGAAATGCCTACTTTGAGAGCTTGCAGCAATTCATCAGTAAAGCCAAGTTGCGCATTGATGGAACCGATTTATTTTAATTTTTTTTCTTTTTCAGACAACCTTTTGAAAAGTGCCTTTGTAACTAAGGAAATAAACTTTAACAATGTTGGTTATGAAAAGAGTAGTAATGTTGGTGTACATCGGTTTGATTGGAGGGTCAACCATGTTACAATCCTGTGACAAGGACAATCCGGCTCCAAACAGTGGAGCAAATGGTACAGATTCTACCGGAGTAGGAAATAATTCAGATTCGACGAATTGGGGTGGAGGTTCCAATGGTCAAGATTCGACTGATTATGGAGGTGGAAATGCTGGAGGCGGTTCGAATGGACAAGACTCAACTTATTGGGGAGGAGGAAACAATGGAGGAGGAGTTTCTGATTCAACCAACTGGGGTGGAGGTAGTCCTGGTGATTCAACCATTTTTGGAGGAAATTAAAAAAAAGCTAAGTTTACAGTGTGATAACGGAGGAAATCAGTAGAAAGTTCAAAGATGGTGATCGAAAAGCATTCGATGCTGTTTATGCTGCCTTTTCTGCGGCCATGTATGGTGTTTGCCTCCGTTATACGCGCTGTGCTGATGATGCACAAGATGTTCTTCAAGAAGGTTTTATCAAAGTTTATAAGCATTGTGGTCAATATTCATTAGACAAACCGCTTGCAGCTTGGATTAAAACCATCATGATCAATACGGCACTAACTTATATCAAGAAAACCTACCGTTTTGAACTACACGATGAAGAACGTTATTTTGACGAACAACATGAAATGGTCTTCGAATCAGATGATCAAGAAATCTTGAAAAAACAATTATTAGCAATTTTAAATAAGTTACCCGATGGCTATCGTACCGTTTTCAACTTGTTTGTGATTGAAAATTTAACTCATAAAGAAATTGCCGAACACTTAGGTGTTTCAGAGAATACAAGTAAAACCCAATACTTCAAAGCAAAAAAGATGATTCAATCGTTGCTGGAGACTGAAACTATACGCGCATGAAAGAGGAAAACAACATCGAACGTTTGTTTCAAGACACTTTCGAGGGTTTTGAAGTGACGCCGCCTCCTGCTGTCAAGTCTGCAATTGACAAAGGAATAGCTGCGAAGCGTGGTGGTATGGGCTGGTTGTTAGGCGCTTTGCTGGTTTTAATCATTGGAAGTTTGTTTGCATGGAAATTCCTGTCGACAACGGATGATGATACAAAAACTCATCAAAGACAAATCGCTCAAACTGAACAAGAGGACAATAGCTCGGCTGAGGAAACCGTTTCTCAACATTCTTCAGCTGCTGTTGTTTCAACGAATACAAGTACTGATTCTTCAAAGCGTAGTCATCAAAATGGGGAAAATACGAAAACAACAAATTCTTCTGAAACGCCTAGAGTGCAAGGCAATCAATCTGTAAACACAAATAATCTAGGGAACAAAAAACAACCAAAAACGTTGGGGGCAACACCTTCGACATCAAAAAACAATGCTCAAAAATCATTCAGTAAAAAGAACACTAATCAAAAAAGTACGGCTAGTAAAACGAAAACCAATTCTACTAGTAAAAAGAATGATTATAGTAAATCAAGTAAATCAAGTAAATCAAGTAAATCAAGTAAATCAAGTAAATCAAGTAAATCAAATTTTACAGCTAAAAATGGAGGTGGTACCCTTGCTAAGAATGGTGATGCCATTACTCCAAGTAATCAGTTAGTAGAAAGTAACTCAGAAAAGAAAGATGACAACAAATCATCGCTTTCGAATACGAATTTGTCAAGTTCCAAAACTTCAAGTCCAACAATTGATTCAACTAAAACTGCTGAAACTCCGAAAAAGGATACAACAACAACTGCTTCAACTGCAAATCAGCAAACAGTTGCAACATCAACGAACAAAAACGATGATGATAAAGCAAACGATCACAAATGGATGGTAACGCTTTCTGGTGGACCAACTTTCGGTTCTCGTGCTGCAAGTGAAGGTTTATCCATTAAAGAAAAAACTGGTTATCAATTTGGTTTGGGAGTTACAAGAAGTTTCAATACGTCTTTACCATTAGCTGTTGGTCTTGATTTTGAATACGGTAGTAGAAAAGAAACGTATTCTAAATCTGAGTTTGATTCTTTGTATTACTTTTTAGATTCTATCCCAATTTACGATTCAACAATTCTAGATTCAATTGTAAGCTATCAAACTTATTTAGATTCAGCTGAGTATTATTCGGATAAAAACACCAATTCAATTGTCAATCGTTATGCTTTTGGTTTGTCAGTTCCAATTACAGTGTTTAAGTCCAATCAATTTGGTGTCATTGTAACTCCTGGATTTAGATACAACATGAATTCCTTTGTGTTTAACGATGGTTCTCCTACGATTAAATTGGCCAGTTATCAATACAAACTAGGCTTGGATCTGTATTACGATTGGAGACGCTTCCGTTTCAGTGCAGGCTTGGATAGTCGCTACGAGCAGTTGGGCAAAAACTCCAATTTGTTTACGCAAGACCGCACGCGTTGGATCTTTGTACCAAACGTTGGAGTCGGATTTAAATTCTAATCTGCAACGTTGTTTCTTGGGTGATATGTTAGAATGGCATCACGTAAGAAACGTTGATCCAAATGGGTGTATATCTCTGTTGTCGTAATGCTTTCATGTCCCAACATGTCTTGTACAGCTCTCAAGTTGGCACCGCCTTCAATTAAATGTGTAGCAAATGAATGACGGAAGGTATGTGGACTGATGTTTTTCTTGATGCCAGCCAAATGTGCCAAATTTTTGATGATGGTGAAAATCATCACACGCGTTAATTGAGCACCTCTGCGATTGAGAAAAACAAAACTTTCATGCCCGCGTTGGATATTGAGTTTGCTGCGATCGTGTTGAACATAATGGGCTGTTTCTTCCTTCACACTTGGACTCACAGGAACCAATCGTTCTTTGTTGCCTTTTCCAATCACGCGAATGAAACCTTCGTCAAAAAAACAATCTTCAAATCGTAAGTTGACCAATTCACTCACACGCAAACCACAACTGTAGAGTGTTTCTAGAATCGCTTTGTTGCGTTGGCCTTCGTTGGTTTGTAAGTCAATACACGAGATCATGCGATCAATCTCTTCTATCGTTAATACTTCAGGTAGTTTGCGACCAATTTTGGGCATTTCCAAGCCTTCTGACGGATCGTCTTTTCGCAATTCTTCCAACAACATGAAATCAAAGAATTGTTTCCAACCCGAAATGATGCGTGCTTGAGATCGTGCGCTCAAACCTAAATCAAATAATTCTGCAATGAATTGCTTCAAATGTCCTGTTTGAATATGCTCTGGTGAAAGATTATAGGGGATGCAAAAGTCCTTTAACTTGCTGATATCTTGTTGATAAGCGAAAACAGAGTTCTCAGCCAAACTACGTTCGATTTTCAAGTAATGAACAAATTGCTTAATATAGCGCTCCCAATCTTTCATGTATGCATATTCTTATTGTCAATGGCCCGAATTTAAATCTTTTAGGAACACGAGAGCCTGAAATTTACGGTAATCTTACGTTTGAAGACTATTTAAAGAAATTATCAGCAGATTTTGATGGACAAATTGATTATTTGCAAACGAATATTGAAGGGGAAATCATCGATGCTTTGCATGCTTCCAAACACGATGGAATTATTTTAAATGCTGGTGGCTATACTCATACCAGTGTTGCTATTCGCGATTGCATAGCAGGAATTGGTGTTGCTGTTGTTGAAGTTCACATTTCCAATTTAGCAAAACGCGAAGAGTTTCGACACAATTCATTGATTACGGCTGTTTGTGCTGGTTCGATTATGGGCTTTGGTTTAGAAGGATACCGTTTAGCTTTAACATGGTTTGCTAATAGTTCAAGAGCTAAAATTGGCTATTGACGTTTTTGCATGTGTAAAGGAATCATTCTTTGATCTTCTGTAAAATTCGATTGCTTAAGTAGTGATGAATCAGATTTGAAATTAATTTCTAGTCTTAAGGTGTCTGCTTTGAAATGCATGGAACTCAAGAAGAACATGTGAATTTCAGAATAATTGGTGTCCTTGTGAAAAGTAGGGTAGATACTACCTTTTTTAAAACCATTGACCGCAATAGTGTCTTTTAAATCAACGATGATTCTACCATTGTAACGAAATTCTGACGTACTGTCAACAAACAATTGATACTGATGTTGTGCAGATGACCCAGTCCAATAATGTTCTGCTTTGTTTTTATTGAAATAGTCATTGCTATTAACAGGTGCACAAGCAGTTAAAACAACTATAAAAAAGAGAAAAATCAGGGTTGGTTTCATCGATAAAACTATTGTTTAAAAAGAATAAAAAAACGGGAGTATTTTAGAATACTCCAGTTTATAGATGGATTATTAGTTTAGTTTTTAATGAACCTAGTATGACTCGTTTGTCCATTGATTGTTAAAGCAATCAGGTAAATTCCAGCCTCACCAGCAATTGCTGTTTCAATACTTGAACAATTACTATATTCCATCGAGGAAATGATCTTTCCATTTGCTGTATAAATAGCAACAGAAACGTTCTCTACAAACTCAGCAAAGGTAATATTGAATTGATCTTTGATTGGATTTGGAGAAATCGAATATGCATTCAAATTGTTTTCGTTCACTCCTGCAATTGCTGTAAATGCTGTACAAACAGAGGTGTCAACACAGCCAGAAACAGGTGTCACTTCAACTGCATAGTTACCTGAAACAGATGGTGTGAAAATTGCAGAAGTTGCACCTGCGATTGGAGCATTTCCATTATTACAGTCTAACCATTGATACGTTGCAGCCACTTCATTTGATGTTAAAGTAGTAGCAGTAGCGGTTACTGTAACATCTGGATTATTGAAAACAGATAATTCAACAACCAAAGGAACATTGATAGACTGTACTCCTACAAATGGAACGGTAACGTAAATTGTAGCATCAATGTTCACCGTATTTCCTACACTTGTTGCAACAGTTGGTACACCTGTAAAACCAACACATCCTCTTGGGATATTTGTTTGATTACAGATGATTTCACAATTACTATTATGACAAAAACTGGTTAATCCTGCAGGTACATTGGATACAACATATTGAATAGAGTCAAGTGGAATTGTGAAACCAAATAGAACAGTATCAACAGGAAACACAAGTGTTGCTGTTGCATCGTATGGTTTCCCCACACAAGCATTTGGTAAAACTGATGGATAAATTCCTGGACTCGTTGGATTCGTGTCAATCGTACATTGCGAATAAACTTGAGATCCAATTGTTAAAAATGAAAGAATTGTAATAAGCTGTTTCATAGTAGTTTTTTATGCAAAGTTATAACAATTCAAAAAAAAAACGCCCTTTTGCAAGGACGTTTCTGTAGGAGAGTAGAAGCTATTTCTTCGTTACTGGAATCTTAGCTTCAATCGAAATGGTGTTACCGACATCATTGGATGCTTTACCAACACCATAAACTGTTCTGTCAATTGAAAATTTCGCATTAAAAGTCCCTTTAGCTCCAGATTTTTTGAAGGTAAAAGGAATGCTGATTTCCTTTGTTGTGTTTTTTACTTGTAGTTTTCCTTTAACAGAAAAACCGGTACTTGTTTTCTCAAATGAAGAAGAAGTGAATTTGATTTTTGGATGTTTCTCTGCATCAAACCACTCGTCGCCAATCGCATGCTTGTTTTGCAATCCATTTCCTGTGTTAATCGAATTCACATCGATGTTCATCACAAACTTGGAATTGGCTAAATCTGTCTCGTCAAATTCAACAGTGGCAGCAAATGTTTTAAAAATACCACTTACACCCTTTGTAGAAAATTGGATTTCATAATCTTTACCCAATTTCCATCCAGTTGCAGTTGTAAAAGCAAATGCTCCTCCAAGAAG
>JADLGD010000063.1 GCA_020849495.1 Fluviicola sp. | reverse complement strand
TGGTCAACTTTCGTTGTGGAAGACAACTTTTCTAAAAGGCTTTCTGGTATGACTTGAAGCAACTCATTCACACCAACTTTATGATCTTTAAAAACTGACATAATATATTGATTATCAGTAATAAAGACACAAATTTAAGTTCATTTTTTCAAGTTATTTGATTGATTATCAACGCTTTATATCAACATTTCGTTGTGTGTAAAAACAAAAAAGTCGGAAGAAAAAATCTTCCGACCATTCGTGGCATTCAGCTCCCCATTTTTTTTAACATATTTTTCTACTTTTTAATCCATTCTACAACTACCTTTGAAACATCAAACTCGAGTCAAATGAAGTATTTATTCTTTCCCCTTGTAAGTCTTCTAGTAGTATCATCTTGTTCTTCAGAGAATGGTGAAAAGAAAATCATTTCAGTAGAAAAGAAAGTTGTTTACAAACCAACAGTTAAAGTAAATGCAGACCGCAAATTGGCTGTTGAAGTTTCTGGAATGACTTGCGAACATGCTTGTGGAGGATCTATCCGTATGGCTTTGAAAGAAACAAATGCAGTTGATCGAGTATCATTTGATTTTGAAACAGACCGAAAAGTCAATACGGCATTTATCACTTTTGATAAGTCTAAAATCAGTGCGGATGAAATTGTAGCAATCATTGAAAAAATCAATGATAAACAATTCACAACTGGAAAAGTAAGTTCTGAAGCTGTTGAAACAAAAACAACAGATAGCGCAGCATCTTCCAATTCAACATCAAATAGTGAGGTAAAACCAAAAATTGAAGTTTCTACAACTACCAACTTTGAAATGCCCAATTTATTTGAATTGTTTTCTAAAATCATTTCATAATCCTTTGATGTTTCTTTCCCTTGCTTAATTTTGTTCTATGAAATTACAGCATCGAATCATTGGCGAAGGAAAACCATTAATTATTCTACACGGACTTTTTGGAAATTCTGATAATTGGCAAACACATGCGAAAAAGTTAGCAGATTATTTTCAAGTCATTTTGGTTGACCAACGCAATCACGGACATTCTGATTGGAGTGAAAATTTTACCTATGATTTATTAGCTGAAGATTTACACGAATTGATCACTGAACTTGGCTTGACAAAAGTATTGCTGCTAGGTCATTCAATGGGTGGAAAAACCGTAATGCGTTATGCGCAACAACATCCAGAAATGATTGAGAAAATGATTGTGGTTGATATCGGCATGAAACAATACCCAATGCATCATCAAGAAATACTGAAAGGTATCCATGAAGTTTCAGCTTCAGCAATGGATTCTCGCTCAGATGCAGAAAACATTTTACTTCCTTACATTCCAGAATACGGAACGCGTCAATTTCTACTCAAAAACCTTTATTGGATTGAAAAAGGAAAACTCGCTTGGCGCATGAATGTAGAAGTATTGGAACGTGAAATGCAACACATACTAGCAGCTTTGCCAGAGGAGGAGAATTTCACACCTACTCTTTTTATACGAGGAGGAATGTCGAGATACATTTTGGATGAAGATGTACAAGAGTTGGAAAATGCCTTTCCGGATTCTCAATTACTAACCATTGAAAATGCAGGACATTGGGTTCATGCTGAAGCTCCTGATGTCTTTATCAATACTGTATTGGAATTTTTATTGCGATAATTACCTATAACATGAAATTAATTGGTAAAGTATAAAAAGAATTTATCGCTTTACCGTTCATTTTAGCTGGTTTCCAATTGGGCATTGATCTAACAACACGTATAGCTTCCTTGTCACACTCGGGACAATCAGTAACGCCTTTCATAACCTTAACATTCGATACATTCCCGTTTTCACTGACTACAAATTTCAAATAACACTTTCCTTGAAGACCTAACTTTAAAGCCGTCTCTGGATACTTTATGTTACTTGCTAAAAAAGCGTTCATTGCTGTTTTACCTCCAGGATACTCAGCTGGTTCATCGACAATCTCATAAATAACTTTATTATCACGTGGAGCCATTGGTTCCGATTTCTTAGGGATAATTTCAAATGATGCATCGTCAAAATGATCGGAAAAATTCACTTCAGAAGTATGTTTCTTATGTGCTCTTTCTTTTGGAAACACATCCGGAAAATAATCTGCGTAATATGCATTAAAACCATTTGGCCCTTTCGTTTGATAATTTGTTTTAGCTTGTTGAAGTAATTTATCCAAAACCGAACGTTTAAGACTAAGCTCATTGCTTTGATCTTTTAAACTTTTGGAAATTGAATCATACTTTGACCCATTAAGTGAAAAAAAAACTCTGATTTGCTCAAAATTCTTGATTTGTTGACTTACTAGCAACGTATCACTTTTTAAATGACGAATGTAATCCGCATATTCAACATTCTGGTCCTTCAATTTTTTTGAACGCATCGTTTCAGGAAAATAAACACGATTCAGTTGATTCGTTTTAAAACGATCATCAGCTAAATCCAATTCACTAAACCGCAAATCTGGAACTCGAATAGTATCAAATGAAGCACGAGAAAAAGCAATGTCTTTTGTGTACTCTAAATTCTTTAATTTTTCATACAATTGTCTGCAAGAGCGAAGATTCGACCTTAAAAAATTGCGTTCCTGTTCGGCTACCTTTTTCTTTTGCAAAAACAATTCTCTTTCATTTTTCGTTACAACTGTTATTGAATCATAGTGATCAAAAAGCTGGTTATATTCTTTCACCAAAACAGCGTATTCTGACTTCAATTGTTTATTCTGCTTGCGAGCAGATTGACCTGAAGCAAAAAAAATGGAGCAAGAAAGTAAGAGAAGAATAAGATAACGCATGAAATGATTGTTTTTTGTATTGAAAAGAATTTAACACTTAAACTTAACTAACCAGTTCTACAATTTAAATGAAACAGGCAGATTATAAACAGAATTGACTGCTTTGCCATTTAATTTTCCTGGTATCCAATTGGGCATTGATTTCACTACACGAATGGCCTCTTTATCGCATTCAGGACAATCTGGAACACCTCTCATAACTTTAACATTGGAGATGTAGCCATTTTCACTTACTATGAATCTCAAATAACACTTTCCTTGTAGCCCCAACTTCAAAGCATTTTCGGGATATTTAATGTTGGTTGCTAAATAAGCGGTCATCTCAGCTCTACCGCCAGGGAATTCCGCAATTTCATCGACAAAATCATAAATAATTGGTCCTTCCTGTGGGACAGATTCAACTTTTACTGGTGCTATTGGAATTGCTTCTTCAAAATCACCTGATTTAGTTTTAGTATCATCGAATCGAATATCGTTTTCGGTTGGAAACACATCCGGAAAATAATCTGCGTAATACTCATTGAAACCTTTTGGACCTTTGGATTGATAATTTGCTCTGGCTTGTTGAAGGAATTTATCCAAAACCGAACGTTTAAGACTAAGCTCATCGTTTTGATCTTTTAAACTTTTGGAAATTGAATCATACTTTGGTCCATAAGTTTGATACAATTGGCCGATTACATTAAAATCATTGAGTGCTTTCGATAGTAATGAAGTATCGCCTTTTAAACGCTGAAGATAATCTGCATATTCACTATTCTGTTGTTTTATTTTTTTAGTATTCATGTTATCCGGATAATTTGTCCGAACTAAATCTGGCATTTTATATTGTTTATCTGCAGCAAGTAATTCAGGAAAACGCAAATCTGGTAGTTGAATTGTTTCAATTGAAGCTCTTGTAAAAGCAATATCTTTTGTGAATGCTAGGTTTACCAAACGATCATAATTCTTCAAGCAAACGCGAATGCTCTCTTTTGATAAATTCAACTCTTGTTCTGCATTTTTTTTCTTTTGTAAAAAGGCGCCTTTTTTTGTTTTAGTTTCTGCAAACAACGAGTCGTATTGATCAAATAGCTTGTTATAATCTTTCACCAAAACAGCATATTCAACTTTCAATTGCTTATTCAGCTTACGAGCAGATTGACCTGAAGCAAAAAATGATGAAATCGTTAAAATAAAAATGAATAAGTTGCGCATGAGATGATTGTTTTTTTTGTAAAAATACCATTTTGAAACAGGCAAAATACTTATTCAGTTTTAAGAAAAAAATCAATAGACTAATCTCTTTTTATGACTTTCACTTTATCTAGATAAACTATTCAGCATCTAAATTAAAAAAAGGATTCAAGATAGATCTGGGACCTGAGGGAAATGTGGGGACCTTGAGGGAATTTAGGGACTTTGTGGAAATGTGGGGACCTTGGGAATGATGTGGGGACGCGATGCATCGCGTCCCCACTTTTTCTCCTCTTCCCAACTTTTTCTCCTCTTCCCCACTTTTTCTCCTCTTCCCCACTTTTTCTCCTCTTCCCAACTTTTTCTCCTCTTCTCCAAGAATCCTTCTCTACCCCAAAAATCCATGATCAAACAACCCTGTAATTTTTAGGATTTTCAATTATGTATTTTTTAAAAGCTTCAAACTGTCTTTTATTTCTCACTATAATATCATAATACCTTGATTGCCATGAGAAATCTAACCCATTAACCCTACAATATTGTGTTACTGATGATTTATATCCTCTAACAAGAGACCCTAAATTATTTGATTGTGGACTGAATTCATTTTTTGAATTAACAGCTAAATCCTGATTCAATTTATTTGTACCAATTGTTATTAATAGATGAACATGATCTGGCATGACAATGAATTCTTCCAAATTCAAATTCATCTGCGGCCTCATTTCAATGCTTTTTATACACTCCACATAAGCTACTTTTCCAATTTCAGACAAAACCATTTGTTCTTCAGTAACCCTGCCAAAATAAGGCTCTCTATTTTTAGTGCAAATTGTAATAAAATAAGTTGCAGCCCAAGAATAATCCCACCATTGTGCTCTCAAAGAGGCATCTTTAAACCTTTTCATTTTGTTGTTTCTTATTTAATTTAAGAAAAAACAACATTTAAAAACAATACTATTTAGAGAAAAAACAAAGATAGAAATGAAAATTTTTGATGATTGGAAGATTTAAATAAAGTGAAATATTAATAGTGGGAAACTTTTATCTGTGTGGAAATCTTATCTGTGGGGGAAATCTTATCTGTGGGGAAATCTTATTTGTGGGGAAATCTTATTTGTGGGGACGCGATGCATCGCGTCCCCACAATTTTTAACCCCACAATTTTTAACCCCACAAAATCTAACTTAACATCAATTAATTGATTGATCCAATTTCTTCACCATGGTCAAAATAGTTGCAATACCAACCAACGGCTGATCAGTATCATCCAACATTTCTACCAACCATTTCACCACACCTCGTTGAATCAATGTTTTTGGATCTTCAGGATTTGGTGTAACATCTGTGCTTATTTTTTCTTTACAAGTAAAGCGGATGTGAATCTTAGCTCCTGCATAAACCGGTTTCGTAAAACGCAATTCATCAATACCATAATTCAATAATACCGGATTGATCACATAACTGTCTACAAACAAACCTGCAGAAATACTCATGATGAAATAACCGTGAGCCACTTGCTCATCAAACATGGTTCCAGCAAAATTGGTGTCGCGTTTGTGCGCATAGAAATTATCTCCACTCAATGCTGCAAAAGCATCAATATCTTCTGAAGTAATCAATCGGCTGTCTGTGATCAATTGATCGCCAACTTCTAATTCTTCATAATGTTTTTTGAAAGGATGAATAGCATCCAACTTCCCTTGTGCTCCTTGCTGATATTGTTGCGTAATTTCAGTAATGGTTGTTGGGTGTCCTTGAATGGCTGTGCGCTGCATGTAATGTAAAACTCCGCGTTTTCCACCCATTTCTTCACCGCCTCCTGCTCTACCAGGACCACCATGTGTCAACAATGGCATTGGCGAACCATGACCAGTACTTTCTTTCGCACAATCATTGTTCAAGACCAAAATACGTCCGTTCATACAAGCAGCTTCTACAACAAATTCACGTGCTTCTTTATTATCTGCTGTTATGATAGAGGTCACCAATGAACCTTTCCCCAATTTTGTCAATTCAATAGCTTCATCTAAATCTTTGTAAGGCATGATGGTTGAAACTGGTCCAAAAGCTTCGATATTGTGCACGTCTTGTTTATCAAAAGGCTGATCGTTCAAAAACAAAATCGGTGAAAAGAACGCTCCTTTGTTTTTATCTGCACCTACAACATCAAATTCATCCAAACTTCCATAAACCATTTGTTGCGATTGAGCCAATAATTCCACATTTGCTCTTACACGCTCTACCTGTAAACGCGATGCTAGCGATCCCATACGAACCCCTTCTACAGATGGATCTCCCATTTTTGTTGATGACAAACGAGCTGCAACTCCTTTTTGTACTTCTTCCAATACATTTTCTGGAACCATGATTCTACGCACAGCTGTACATTTCTGACCAGCTTTAATCGTAATTTCTTTTGTGACTTCTTTGATGAATAAATCAAATTCGGGTGTTCCAGGTGTAGCTTGTTGACCTAAAACCATTGCATTCAACGAATCTGCTTCCAAATTAAAAGCAACGGATTCTTCTACTAAACGTGGATGTGCTTTCAATTTCTTACCTGTGTGAGCACTTCCAGTAAAGGTAACCACATCTTGAGATTCAACATGATCAATAATCCCACGACCAAAACCAGCAACCAATTGCAAAGCACCTTCTGGCAAAATCTTCGAATCGATGATGTCTTTCACCACCACTTCTGTTAAATAACTCGTGTATTCTGAAGGCTTCACAACAGCAGGAACACCAGCCATTAAATTCACAGCGATTTTTTCCAACATTCCCCAAACTGGGAAATTGAACGCATTGATATGCACAGCAATACCTTGTTTAGGCACCATAATATGATGTCCAATAAAAGTTCCATGTTTAGAAAGTGGAGCAGCTGTTCCATCTACATAATAAGGTAAATCAGGAAACTGACGACGCAATGATGCATTTGCAAATAAATTTCCAATTCCACCTTCAATATCAATCCATGAATCTATACGCGTAGCACCTGTCCATGCAGAAACTTGATAGTACTTTTCTTTTTTTTCCATTAAATGAAGCGCCAAAGCCTTCAACATGCGACCTCTATCTTGGAAAGACATTTTTCGCAAGACCTTCCCTCCTATGGTTCTTCCATAATCAAGAATTGCTGCATAATCCAAACCTGCACTCGAAACAGATCCGATGACATCTCCAGTAATCGCATTGTAAATTTGTTGTTCGGATCCTTCACCAGCAACCCATTGTCCGCAGACATAATTTTTAACCTGTATCATGATTTTTCTTTCTGTCGGTATTTCTTACCAAAGATACATTTCATTGCAACTTCTCTGAACAAATTGTTTAAAAAATCACGAAAACGAGTCGTACAAGCATAAGATGCTCCAATTCCTAGATTGGTTTTGAACCAAGCTAAGTTTCAATTGTAAGACTAAAAATTCCATGTTAACTTTTAGCAAATCGTTTGTTAACATGAAATTAATATTGCGTAAAACCTTGTATAGCGAAGCTTTACTATGAAACACAAACAGATAACACGAAAAAAAATACACTTTACTAAAAAGCGAAAGAATATTAAAAGGAGATGTATCACTATTTGAATCCTTTTTAGTATGTTTGAGCCCTAAACATGTAAAGTTTCAATAATAACAAAATTATGAGCAAGACAAAATCAGGAGGAGGTTTTTCAGCATTGGTTGCCTCGTTAGCTATTGTAATCGCTGTAGTGATTGGTATTTTAATCTACAAATTCATCCTAGGTGATCCAGCAAATTTCGTAGACAAAAATCCAGAAGAACACCCAGTTAACCTTTTAGGTACCGTTTACAAAGGAGGTTTCATCGTACCGATGTTGATCGCAGTAAACCTTATTGTAATCATTTTCGCTGTTGAGCGTTTTGTTACAATGGCAAAAACAAAAGGACGTGGAAACATCAACACTTTTGTTGTAAAAATGAAAGCTTTGTTAGACGAAGGAAACGTTTCTGGTGCTATCGAAGAGTGTGACAAACAAAAAGGTTCGTTGGCAAACGTTGTTCGTGCAGGATTAGAGAAATACGAGACTTTGCAAGCTGACAACTCTATCGACAAAGAGAAAAAATTAGAGATCATCAAAGAAGAATTAGAAGCAGCAACTTCATTGGAATTGCCGATGCTATCTAAAAACTTGGTAGTTATCTCTACTTGTGCATCAGTTGGGGTATTGATCGGTTTGATTGGAACGGTAATCGGTATGATTCGTTCATTCCAAGCGATGTCAGCTGGAACACCAGATACTGCTGCACTTTCTGTAGGTATCTCAGAAGCCTTGATTAACACGATGTTGGGTATCGTTGCATCTACAGTTGCAATCATTTTTTACAATTTGTTTACAACTAAGATTGATCAAATGACTCATTCAATCGATGAAGCTTCTTTCTCTGTAACTCAAAGTTTCAGCGCAAGCGCAAAGTAATTAATCCTAGTTAGGAACTAAATAAAAAAACTCGGAATGGCAAAGATTAAAATGCCCAAAGGTACTCCCAGCCTCGACATGACGCCGATGGTTGACTTAGCTTTCCTTTTGGTGACATTCTTCATGCTTGCAGCTAGCTTCCGTTCAAACGAACCCGTTGATGTAACTATTCCATCGTCTATTGGTGACAAAGAAGTCCCAGAAAAGACCTTGATCATGGTTACAGTTGATAAAGGCGGACGTTTATTCTTCAACTGTTCAGGAGAAGAAGTACGTCGCAACGTGTTGACAAAGATGATTGATCGCTACAAAGTGAAATTAGACAAGAAACAATTTGATGAGTTCTTGAAAATCACGAGTATCGGTTGTGATATGTCTGAATTGCCAGCATATTTATCACTAGACGGAGCAGGTAGAAAAGATTTTAAGACATACGGTATACCGGCAGATAGCACCAACAACCAATTGAAAGATTGGATTCGCTTTGCGAATGAAGAAATGCTAGCCTATGGAAAATCGAAATACTTAGAAGATAGCGAGAATGCTCCAAAAGACCAACCAGTTTTGGCTGATGATTACAAGCCGAAATTTGTTTTGAAAGTGGAAGGAGAAGCTGAATACGTTCGTGCAAAAGCTGCAATTGAAGTGTTCCGCGACTTGAACTTGAATAACTTGAATTTCGTAACCTCAGCAGAGGCTAAACCTTAAATAACGAAGTGAAATGGCAGAAATAGTAGATAACGGCGGCGCCGACGACGGGAAAAAGAAGAAAAGACCCAAGAAAGGCTCCACGCGCGTTGACATGACGCCGATGGTAGACCTTGGTTTCCTATTATTGACTTTCTTCGTTTTGACTTCCACTTTCTCTAAACCGAAAGTAATGTCATTGGTTTATCCAGCGAAGACTCCAATTGATGTTCCAGATGATCCTGCTCAATTAGTCAACAATGCGATTACGTTTTTAGTAACCAAAGACCGTGTGTTCTATTACGAAGGAGAATTCAATCCGAAAAATGGTCCGAAAACTCAGTTAACGGAATCCAATTTTGGTCCCGATGGAGTGCGTAAATTACTTGCTGATAAAAACAAGTACGTAATTGACGAAGAACGCAAATTACAAGACAAACTGCAACGAAAAGAAATCGTTGATTCTATCTATAAGAAAAAGTTGATTGAAGTAAAGAAAGACAAACGCTCTTTAAAAGTATTGGTGAAAACTGATACGAAAGCGTTGTGTCGTAACTTCATCGACTTGGTTGACGAATTGTATATTGCCAACATCGGTATGATTGCTCCTGTTGATCTGATGAAAGACGAGCAAACTTTAATCGACGAAAAAACGAAATAATATGGTACCTGCAATTATTTTAACAATCATGGTGGCTGCACTTTCTTTGTACGACTTTTTAAGTTCAAAGAATTGGCAAGAAGTCACATCTTCAGAGCGTAATGATATCGTTTTTGAAGAGCGTAACCATGCTTACGGTGCATACCAAATTCGCAAGAACTACAGTTCTCGTATGATTTTAATCATGTTGGGAGTCATCTTAACGATTGGTTTGGCATTTGGTATTTACAAAATCATTCAAAACTTGCCGAAACCAGAAGAAGTAGAAACACCTTTGGATTTGACACAGTTTGCTGTTGATGCAAAAGAAAAAGAAGAAGACATCGTTGAGCCTTTGGAACCAGAAATTCCAGAAGTGCAAAAGTCAATTCAGTTCTTGGAACCAAAAGTAACGAATGATCAAGTTGATACTCCTCCACCAGTTCAAAGTGAAATGGATAATACTGCTGCTAGTACTGTTAACAGTAATGGTAACAGTGATTTCGGAGGAACAGAAGTTATCGTTCAGAAAAAAGAAGAACCAATCGAGGTAAAAAAAGAACCGGAAATCTTTACAGTAGTAGATGAGCCGGCTGAGTATCCTGGAGGTCTTCAAGAAGCACGTAAGTACTTGGCTGAGAACATCAACTACCCAGATATCGCAAGAGAAATGGGTTACCAAGGAAAATGTCACCTTCGATTTGTAGTAAGTGAAAACGGATACATTTCTAACGTTACTGTTTTGAAAGGAGTTCCAGATTGTCCTGAATGTGACAAAGAAGCTGTTCGCGTTGTAAAATCAATGAAACAGTGGAAACCTGCAAAAATCAATGGTAAATCAGTAAATAGTTATTATACATTACCAGTTAACTTTAAACTAGGTTAATCGTATTCACCTTTTTAAACTCCCCCGATAAGCACTGTTTGTCGGGGGATTTTTTGTACTATGGGAAATTCACTCAACATCGTTTTATCAGCTTTTATCATTCTAGCTTGTTTGGTTTTCATTTATTTTGTGCAATTCACGGATGCACTGGATAACAACATCCAAGAAAATGAAAAATTGATCTTCACCATTTTAATGTCAATTTATGCCGGTTTTCGAATATTCCGTTTGTATAAACTGATTCAATCGTCTAAAAAACAATCATGAAAAAGTTGCTCTATTTTGCATGCTTCGCTTTAACAGGTCTGTCTAGCTGTAGCGATCCTTTCGCATACGATACAGACACACATAGTAGAGGTGTTAAAATCATGTATGCTGATGAAGCGTTCAAACCATTTTTGGAAACAGCAGCCTATACGTTTGAAGGACAATACCCAAAAGCACACATTCAATTCAAATACATGTCTGAAACAAGTGCTTTGAACGCCTTGATCAAAGATGAAACAAAAACCATTTTCGTTTCACGTGATTTCACAGATGCTGAAAAAAAGAATTTAGCAAAATCAAACATTGTCGCTAAAGCAACTTTGATAGGTTTTGATGCAATCGCTTTTGTTTCCAATAAGCAATTTGCAGATTCAACATTCACGGTTGATGAATTAAAAGCATTACTTACCAATAAAAATGATGGAACTCAAATAGTATTTGACAATGTACAGTCTTCCAATTTCAATCAATTGATGACAAGCATGAAAATCACCGCTTATGGTAAAAATGTCAAAGCGCTCAATTCAAATAATGCAGTCATTGATTATGTTAGAAAAAATCCTGGAGCGATAGGCGTCATTGGTTTCAATTGGTTGAGTGATGAAGAAGATCCGATGATTCAATTCAACCGCAACGAGGTACGCATACTTTCCATTTCAAAAACAAGCAATGGAAAATTTGTAAAACCAGATGCATATACAATCCGCACCAACACTTATCCTTTCATCAAAAAAATGTGGTGTCTGAACAAAGGAGCCGCTGATGGTTTGAATACAGGTTTCGCCATCTTTTTAGACGATGAAAAAGGACAATTATTGGTTGAAAAAGCAGGATTAGTAGCCTACAGAAAAACGCCTAGAGTTTTTAATTTTGAATTCCAATAAATTTCACATAAACAAAACATCCTAAAAAGCTGACAATTAAATCAATGAATGGAACATTAGAATCTTTTGCAGGTTAATTTATTGTAAACTATTCGTTCCTTTTCATGGATATGTAGTAATTTGGCAAGGGAATTGTAAAATCCCCCCGTTGAATCTTTTTAAAACTATGAACAAGTTAAACGTATTTGCATTCTTCCTTTTGTTAGGAACAGCAACACAAGCTCAAACATTGCAAGATGCAATGAAGAAAACCGATGACGAACGCTATGATTTAGCGCGCAAGGATTTTCAGAAATTAATTCAAACAAATCCAACTAGTGTAGAAAACCATTATTTCTTCGGAAATTTCTACAATACAATTGGTCAATTGGATTCTGCAGTTACCATGTGGCAAAAAGCAGGTTCTTTGAATCCAACCGATAAATTGGCACAAATCAGTACCTACAAAGCTGTTTATTTTGCGGGAGATACTGCAACTGCTTCTGCTGGTTTTTGTACAGCATTAAAAGCTACCAAAAACAAAAACGCTATGCAATTGCACCGTGTTGGTGAAACCTATGCAACAAGCGGTAAATGGAAAAATTTAAAATTGGCTGAAGCATACTTGAGAAAATCATTGGCGATTGACGCAAACAATACGGAAGCGTTGATTTTATTAGGTGATATCATCATGGAACAATCACCAAACAATGCTACTCAAGCGGTTGCTGAATACAACAAAGTATTAGCGATCAATCCTTCAGCTGTAAATGTAATTGTTCGTAAAGCAAAAATTTACCAAGCAGTTAACAACTACAAATTGGCGAATGAAGAATACTTGAAAGCTGAACAACTAGATCCAAAGTACGCTCCTGCTTACCAATACCACGCAGAGTTGAATATGTTGTTTAGCTACTATCCCAATGCTGTTGAATTGTGGAAGAAATACACTGAATTAAACAACACGGATTATGCTCGTTACCGTTTATTGAGTGCGATGTATGGTGCTAAAATGTACAAAGAAACTTTAGCAGAAATTGATGCATTGGAAAGCAAAGGCTACACCAATATGTACATGAAGCGTTTCAAATCTGTTTGTTTGGTTGAAACTAATACAGGAAATGATCCTGCAGTTTACCAAAAAGCGTTGGAAGTAAACGATGATTTCTTCAAAACTGCTGAGCAAGATCGTATCAATGCGATGGATTACAGACACAGAGGTGTTATCTTATCTAAATTGAGCAAAGATTCTTTGGCAATCATCCAATACCGTAAAACAATGGAAATGGATACAGCTATGACTGCAGAAATGTTGTCTGAAATCGGTAAGATTTACGTTAAAGGCAAGCAATATCCAAAAGTGATTGAGACTTACAATGAAAAAGAAAAATACAATGCTGCAAAAGTAAATGCAACAGAGTATTTCAACTTAGCATTGGCACATTACTTTAATACAACTCCTGATTATAAACAAGCAGATGTTGCCTTAGACAAAGTTATTGCTCAAGCACCAGATTTCATTGGAAGCTACCTTTGGAAAGGTCGTGTAGGATTGAAATTAGATGATCCTAAAAACAAACAATGGTTAGCTAAACCACATTATGAAATGTACTTGGCTAAAATGACAGATGCAGACAAAGCAAATCCGAATTTAAAAGGAAACATGATCGAAGCATCTAAGTACTTAGGAGATTACTATGTAAACTCATCAGCTAATAAAAACATTCCTTTAGCAAAAGAAAATTGGGAACGTGTAAGAACATTGGATCCAAACGATGCACAAGCAAAAGCATTCTTCGCTTCAGCATTAGGAAAATAATAAATGAAAGATTCAGAGAAAGGTCGTCAGTAATGACGGCCTTTTTTATTGATTAATAGTTTCAAATTCCATTTAAATGATTTAGACAAGTGCTGATAATTGCATTTCCCACATCAAAACCAACCTGTGAATCGAAATCCAAATCAGATTACAGCTTATTGAAAACACTTCACTACTTCATCCTCACAGTTCAAGTTTATTTTGAAAAACAAACGCGCATTTTAGTTAAGTTAGATCAAGCTAATCAAGGAGTTAAAACGATTAGCAAAATAAGAGTAGTAACTATTAAACCCAAATGTCATGTTAATCATTTTAATCATCACAGGAATTATCGCAGCGATTTCGCTTTACGATTTTTACACTTCTAGAAGTTGGCAAATGATCACTTCTCAAGAACGTAACGACACCGTATTTGATCACCGTAATAAAAGTTATGGAGCGTATCAAATTCGTAAAAACTACGACAAACGTTTCATCTTGATTTTAGCATCCATGTTAGTCGGTGTTGGTGGCATCTTCGCTGCAACCAATTTGTTCCGAAAAGTGGAAGAAAAAGAAAAAGTATCTGATCGAACACAAATTGAATTTATGCTCGATTTAAGTAAAGACGAAGCTCCAATAGTAGATGAACCCAAAAAAGAAGAACGAGCTGAACAAACTTTAGCAGCAACCATTGCATTTACAGAACCTCGCGTAACAAATACCGATGTATCAAATCAAATTGAGATTCCGGATGGAACACAAACGGTTTCAACACAAACGCAAGAAGGAACTGGTGATGACTTTGAAGACAATATTGAACAAGGAACTGGTGATGGAGGTACTGGTGAAATTGAAACAATTAAAAAACCAGACGTATATGAGCAAACGCAATTGGATGAACAAGCACTTTATCCAGGTGGAATGGATGCTTTACGTCAATTCATTGCGGACAACATCAACACCGACATGATTGATGGTTCTGGTAAAATCTATTTAAAATTCGTAGTAGACGATAAAGGTAAAATTGCATCCGTTAAAGTAACAGGGACAACTGGAAGATGTGAAGGTTGTGATGAAGCAGCAATTGACGTCATCAAATCAAAACACATGAAACCTTGGACACCTGCAAAAGTGAATGGTGAAGCGGTAAAAAGCTATTTCTCCATTCCAATTAAAATTGCTGGAGCAAACTAAAAAACAAACAATTTTCATTTTTCATAGAGTAGTTTAGGTTAGGTTTAAGAACAGTCCGATTCGTCGGACTGTTTTTGTTAATAACGACCAGAAAAAGTCTAAAAAAAGACAATCTATCAACAAAATACTTTTTTTCTAAACTTTGATAGTGCATAAAAAGAATAAAAGCCTTACTTTTGCGCCCAAATTGAGGAATACACTTAAAAGACAGCAACATGTCGCAAATACAAGGTAAAATTTCACAGGTTATCGGACCGGTTGTCGATGTAGTATTCGACAAAGAAGTAGCGCTTCCAAACATTTATGATGCATTAGAAGTGCGCAAAGCAGATGGAACGAAGGTAGTTCTTGAAGTACAATCACACGTAGGTGAAAATGCAGTTCGTACTATTTCCATGGACTCAACAGACGGATTCCGTCGTGGTATGGAAGCAGTATCAACAGGAAGTGCAATCAAAATGCCGATTGGTGATCAAATTAAAGGACGTCTTTTCAACGTTGTTGGTGAAGCTATCGATGGTATCAATGTAATTGATAACGCAAATGGTCTTCCAATTCACCGTGAAGCTCCTCGTTTTGACCAATTGTCAACTTCAACAGAAGTGTTGTTCACAGGTATCAAAGTAATCGACTTGATCGAGCCTTACGCTAAAGGAGGTAAAATTGGTTTATTCGGTGGTGCCGGAGTAGGAAAAACAGTATTGATTCAGGAATTGATCAACAACATCGCAAAAGGACACGGAGGTTTATCTGTGTTTGCTGGTGTAGGTGAGCGTACTCGTGAGGGTAATGACTTATTGCGCGAGATGTTGGAATCAGGAATTATCAAATACGGAAGTGAATTCTTGCATTCGATGGAAGAAGGCGGATGGGATCTTTCGAAAGTGAATTTGGAAGAGATGAAAGAGTCAAAAGCTACTTTCGTATTCGGACAAATGAACGAGCCTCCAGGAGCACGTGCTCGTGTAGCTTTGTCAGGTTTGACAATGGCGGAATACTACCGCGATGGTGAAGGTGATGGACAAGGAAAAGATATCCTTTTCTTCGTTGACAACATCTTCCGATTTACACAAGCTGGTTCTGAGGTATCTGCATTACTTGGACGTATGCCATCAGCAGTAGGTTACCAACCAACGTTGGCAACAGAGATGGGTGCGATGCAAGAGCGTATTACATCAACTAAAAACGGTTCCATTACTTCAGTTCAAGCGGTATATGTACCAGCGGATGACTTAACGGATCCAGCACCGGCGAATACTTTCGCTCACTTAGATGCAACAACAGTATTGTCTCGTAAAATTGCTGAGTTAGGTATTTACCCTGCAGTAGATCCATTGGATTCTACATCTCGTATCTTGACACCAACTATCTTAGGTGATCAACATTACGATTGTGCAATGCGTGTGAAAATTACTTTACAACGTTACAAAGAATTACAAGATATCATCGCGATCCTTGGTATGGACGAATTATCTGAAGAAGATAAATTGGTTGTACACCGCGCTCGTCGTATCCAACGTTTCTTGTCTCAGCCGTTCCATGTTGCAGAGCAATTTACAGGTATCCCGGGAGTATTGGTAGATATCAATGATACAATCAAAGGATTCAACATGATTCTTGATGGTGAAATGGATAAATATCCAGAAGCAGCATTCAACTTGAAAGGTAATATCGATGATGTTATCGCATCTGGGGAGAAAATGTTAGCTGAAGCTTAATATAGACATTAGACAGTTAGACAAAAGACCATAAGTATAACTCTTAGGTCTTTTGTCTTTAAGTCTTTAATCTTTACAAATATGCAATTAGAAATCATCACTCCAGAATCAAAAATCTTTTCAGGCGAAGCTACAGCAGTACAATTCCCTGGATTGGATGGATCATTTCAAGTATTGAACAATCACGCTCCTATCATTTCTGCACTAAGTGCTGGAACTGTGAAAATTGACCTTGATACTGTTTACAAAACTCCTGAGAAAATGAATAAAAACATCTCAGTTGTCAACAACGGTAAAGCACTTCACGTTACCATCAAAGGCGGTGTAATTGAAATGCAAAACAACAAAATTATCGTGTTAGCTGAATAACGCGTAGTTATAAACAAACAGAGAGGGGTGTGAAATCGCATCCCTCTTTTTTGTTAATGAAGGTTATAAAATAGAATTTTCCTTTCTATAAAAGATTCTTTGATTATTTTCGTTATTGAAACATGAATTTTCTCGAACAAATAGATTTGTCAAATACCCCAAAACACATTGCTATCATTATGGATGGGAATGGAAGATGGGCTAAAAAACAAGGGCAAGAACGCTTAGTTGGACACTCATTCGGTGTTGACTCCGTTCGTGCTACCGTTCGCGCAGGTAAAAACCTAGGTGCAAAATACCTTACCATGTATGCATTTTCTACAGAAAACTGGAACAGACCTCAAGATGAAATAGAAGGTTTGATGAATTTGCTGGTTAGAACAATCGCAGGTGAAGTTGATGAATTAAATGCCACTGGCGTTCGCTTACACAGTATTGGTGATACCGATGGTTTGCCATTGGATTGCCAAGAAGAATTGATTCATGCCATTGAAGCAACGAAACACAATACGACCATCAATTTAATCATTGCACTGAATTACAGTTCACGCTGGGAAATCACCAATGCTGTTAAACAAATGGCCTTGGATGTTCAAGCAGGCAAATTAGATCCTGAAGCAATAAACGATGAATTGATCAGTTCTAAATTAAATACAGCAGCTTTTCCAGATCCGGAACTATTGATTCGTACAAGTGGGGAACATCGCTTGAGCAATTTCCTTTTATGGCAATGTGCTTATACTGAATTCTATTTTACACCGGTACTTTGGCCCGACTTCCGCGAAGATGATTTGTACAAAGCGGTGCTAGATTACCAATCACGTGAACGCCGTTTTGGAATGGTGTCAGAACAACTTTAACAACTATGAAATACCTACTGATTTATTTCTTTTTAGCATGCTCTTCTTTTGTGTTTGCACAAGGGCCAAAAGATACCATTCAAACTACCACTACCATTGGTGGGACCTTGGAATTTGATTACGCCAAAGCATTGAAATACACTTTAGGTCCAATCCGTGTGGA
>JADLGD010000062.1 GCA_020849495.1 Fluviicola sp. | reverse complement strand
TGGTCAACTTTCGTTGTGGAAGACAACTTTTCTAAAAGGCTTTCTGGTATGACTTGAAGCAACTCATTCACACCAACTTTATGATCTTTAAAAACTGACATAATATATTGATTATCAGTAATAAAGATACAAATTTAAGTTCATTTTTTCAAGTTATTTGATTGATTATCAACGCTTTATATCAACATTTCGTTGTGTGTAAAAACAAAAAAGTCGGAAGAAAAAATCTTCCGACCATTCGTGCAGTGATGATCGCTTTTTTTTATTTTGAATATTTTTATTGAGGAGTTGTTACTGGCTCAGTTGGAGCTGCTAACACATTTCCTGAAATAGTCAATACAATCGGCTCAGTTGAAACGTTTGTAGTAACTGTAATTGTTTTTGTAAAGTTACCTACACGTTTAGTGTCGTAATTCACAACAATTTTAGAAGATTTTCCTTTAGCAACTGGTTCAGTTGGTTTTTCAGCAGCTGTACAACCACAAGATGTGTGAACATTTGTAATGATTACAGGCTGTTTTCCAGTGTTTTTAAATTCAAAAATGAAAGGTTCTTTTGAATCGTAAGGAATATCAACGCGCTCAATTTTTAACGTTTTGAAAGTAACTGCTGGTTTTACAGGTTTAGCTGCTTCATTAGCTGGCTTAGCTGCTGCATTCTCTTGAGCAAATGTTCCAAAAGAAAACAATGATAATGCGATAATTAAAATAGACTTCATGTTGTATGGTTTTAACGTTACAAGAATACAAACTCTTTTTTGATTCTTCACCTCGTTAACAAAAAATTAGCCAAAGATTTCAAAGGCACTATTTTTTCAAAAACAAATCGATTACTTCACAAATAGATGCATAAGTATTTTCTTTCAAAGTTGAAATGGCATTTTTCTTCAGCCAAACAGCTTTTGTGATTGCTTCTTCTAATTGAGGTGTAACTGTTTTAGGTCCTTCATAATCCAAAACAAACCAATGATTTTTTTTCAGAACTGGTTTTCCTTTCCATTCATAGGTATGAAACGTAATCCCTAATGGTTTTCGAACTACAGGCCCAGTAATTCCACACTCTTCTTCAATTTCACGAACAGCAGTTTCTGCTGGCAATTCGCCTTCATCCATTTTCCCTTTTGGAATATCCCATAAACCATGACGCTCAATGAACAAGTAACTATTCTTCCGTTTTACGATGCCTCCAGCAGCTTCTACTAACTGATACGATTTAAACATTTCTAGAATTGTAGCTTCAGGATGCTTTGCAATAACTACCAGTTGAATCATTGCATCCGTTTGTTGACGGAATGCGATTAAATCAAACTTTGACCAATCATCCACACTCAAAATCACCTCATTGGAAGATTTTTTTTGAATTTTATATTTTTCACAAAAAAGGATGACTTTATTATCAATAAAAACTTTGTACATTTGTCGCCATGATTTTAAATAAAGACCGAGCGTTAAAAGTAGCAGAATTTCTACTTCAAATCAAGGCGGTAAAATTACAACCAAACAATCCCTTCACTTGGGCTTCTGGGTGGAATTCACCTATTTATTGTGACAATCGCAAGACCTTGTCGTTTCCTGCAATTCGCACGTACATCCGTCAAGGATATGCTGATGCTATATTAGAACACTTCGGAAAACCGGATGTGATAGCAGGTGTTGCTACAGGTGGAATCGCTCAAGGAGCATTGGTTGCACAAGAATTAGGCATTCCTTTTATTTATGTGCGCAGTACAGCTAAAGGACATGGACTAGGAAACCAAATCGAAGGTCATTTTGAAAAAGGACAACGCGTTGTTGTAATCGAAGATTTGATCTCAACAGGTGGAAGTAGCCTTGTTGCTGTTGAAGCACTTCGTGAAGCAGGTATGGATGTCAAAGGTTTGGTGGCAATATTCACTTATGGATTTGATATTGCTACTCAGAATTTTGCCGATGCAGAATGTCCTTACATCACTTTGACAGATTACGATTTATTAATCGATCAAGCTTTAAAATCTGATTACATCACAGGAGCTGACGTGGATTCATTGAAAGAATGGAAAAACGCACCAGATTTGTGGAAAAAATAAATTGAGATGAACATTACAAGTGAAAAAGCTTACATAGCTGCTAACCAAAAAGAAGTATACGACTTTTTGTGTAATGCAGAAAACATTTACCACTTGTTACCTCAAGATAAAATCTCTGATTTTCAGGCAGACGAACACGGTTGCAGTTTCAAAGTTCAAGGAGGTATCATTATTCCTTTGCTTTATTCACAACATCATCCTCACACTAAAATCAACATGAAATCGGGGGAAAAAGCTCCTTTCAAATACCATTTAGCAATCGTTATCGCAGATGATGGCGAACACAAATGCGACGGTCACATTGAATTCCATGCTGAAATCAACATGTTTATGAAAATGATGGTGGAAAAACCATTGATCAATTTATTCAACTACATGTCGAATCGCTTGCAAGAACACTTCAGTAATTAAACTTGATTTCTTTGATGCCAAACGCATGCACCTGCGTTGCAGTTTGAAAAACTAAATTCCCTTCGCTATCTACATCGATGATTTTTCCATGTATCAGTGAATCATCTGATAATTGAGCCGTTAATTCAACACCAAAGTTCCATAAACTGGATAAATACTCCTGTTTGATTGCTGTAAATTCACCGTTTTTTAAAATCGAATAATACCGATTTAATTCTGGAATAAGGGTTTCTAAAATGGTCATTGGCTCCATCTTTTCACCAAGGCATTCTGTGATAGAAATAGCCGATGGCAAATCGCTTTCAGGATGAATATTGATGCCAATACCCACAATAGCTCCTTCTATTCTACCAGATTTGAATTGTGTTTCTATTAAAATCCCGGCGATTTTTTTATTGCGCACCATCAAGTCATTTGGCCATTTGATTGCAACTGCTTCATTTAACACTGAATTAAGCGCTTTTTGAACAGCTAAAGCGATGGACATATTGAATGACACCAGTTCATTGACTGACAAAAATGCAGTTGAAATGTAAAAACTAGCCGTAAACTGACTCCCAGCATGAGAAATCCATGAATTTCCACGTTGACCACGTCCAGAAGTTTGTTTTTCTGCCAAAATAACAGTTCCATGCGCTATTTTTTGCTCTGAAAGCAGCTTGGCAGCATAATTGTTCGTGGAGTCGACCTCATGCAATAGGACGATGCGTTTTCCTATCATGTTAAAATTAACAAGTATTAGCAATTCAAACACAAACTTTTCAAGCTATTAAATGCTTAGATTTGTGCACACAATTTTACGAATGTATAAATTAAAAACAGATATCGATTCAAAAGTCCTTTGCGATGCAATCGTAGAAGGAATGCAAGATAACAAGGCGAAAAGTATTACTGTATTGGATTTGAGAAACATCTCAAATGCAGTCACTGACTTTTTTGTCATTTGCTCAGGTGAATCTTCTACTCAAGTAGATGGTATTGCAAATACCGTTTCAAGACATACCAGAGAAGCATTGAAAGAAAAACCTTGGCACCAAGAAGGAAAATCAAATTCAGAGTGGATTTTATTGGATTATGTTAGTGTTGTCGCTCACATTTTTTACAAAGACGCTCGTCATTTTTACGAACTGGAAGATTTGTGGTCGGATGCAATCCGCACAGACATTCCTGATGTGAATTAATCAAACAACTATGTCAGAAAACAATTCCAACAAACCGAAAAGAAATCCATACGCAATCTATTGGATTTATGCAGCTATTGCACTTGCAATCATTAGTTCGGTATATTTCACAGATAATGGTAATGCCGCATTAAAAGATACCAAAACATTCTTCTCTTTAGCAGATTCAAGTTATGTGTCAGATGTGCGTATTGTCAACAATCGTCGTGTAGATTTTAGAATCAACGAAGAAGGTACTGCGTTTTTAAAAGATGTAAAAAATCCAAAAGGAGAATTGAAAATCATCAAATCTGTTTTGGAGAAAAAACAAAGAGGATTTTCTTCGAAAAAAAGTCCTGAGTTCTCTATTCCAATTGTTGATGCTGGAAATTTTGAAAACAAACTAGATGTTGTCAATGATTCCCTTCAGAAAAGAGGAAAGCAAACGATTTCTGCACCATTTGAAGAAGAAGTCAATTATACTTCAAGTATTTTAAGCTTTATTTTGCCAATCATCGTTTTGGTTGCTATCTGGATGTTTGTCATGCGTCGTATGTCGGGCGGTGGCGGTGGTGCTGGAGGACAAATCTTCAACATCGGAAAATCCAAAGCGCAAGTTTATGAGAAAGGCAAATCAACAAATGTTACTTTCAAAGATGTTGCAGGATTAGAAGGTGCTAAAGAGGAAATCCAAGAGATTGTTGAATTCTTGAAAAACCCTAAAAAATATACAGAACTAGGTGCGAAAATTCCAAAAGGCGCATTATTAGTAGGTCCTCCAGGAACAGGTAAAACCTTATTAGCAAAAGCTGTTGCTGGGGAAGCAAAAGTTCCATTCTTCTCATTGTCCGGATCTGATTTCGTTGAAATGTTTGTTGGTGTTGGTGCTTCTCGAGTAAGAGATTTATTCCGTCAAGCAAAAGAAAAATCTCCTTCTATCATTTTCATTGATGAGATTGATGCCATTGGTAGAGCTAGAGGTAAAAATGCTGGTTTCAGTTCAAATGATGAGCGCGAAAACACCTTGAACCAGTTGTTGACTGAAATGGATGGTTTTGGAACGAATTCAGGAGTGATCATTTTAGCAGCAACCAACCGTGCAGACGTTTTGGATGCAGCCTTGATGCGTGCTGGTCGTTTTGACCGTCAGATTTATGTTGACATGCCTGATTTAAATGAGCGCAAGGAAATTTTCCAAGTGCATTTAAAACCATTGAAATTAGAACCAGGAATTGACATTGATTTCTTAAGTAAACAAACTCCTGGGTTCTCAGGTGCAGATATTGCAAACTTGTGTAATGAAGCAGCTTTGATTGCAGCTCGTAAAGAGAAAAAACACGTTGAAAAACAAGATTTCTTAGACGCTGTTGACCGAATCATTGGTGGTTTAGAAAAGAAAAATAAAATCATTACAAAAGCGGAGAAAAAAGCGATCGCTTATCATGAAGCTGGTCACGCTACTATTTCTTGGTTGTTGGAACATTCGCATCCATTGGTAAAAGTAACCATCGTTCCTCGTGGACGTTCACTTGGTGCAGCTTGGTATTTACCGGAAGAGCGTTCAATTACCACAACTGAGCAAATTTTAGATGAAATGTGTTCTGCTTTAGGTGGACGTGCAGCTGAATTTATCACTTTTGGTAAAATCTCTACTGGTGCTTTATCTGATTTAGAAAAAGTAACCAAACAAGCGTATGCAATGGTTTCCATTTATGGTTTGAACGATAAAATTGGTAACATTTCATTCTACGATTCACAAGGTCGTGAAATGTTTACAAAACCATATTCTGAAGACACCGCTCGCATCATTGATGAAGAAGTGAGCAAAATGGTTGAATTCCAATACCAACGTGCGGTTCAATTGTTGAGAGACAATAATGAGAAATTGCAAAAATTGGCAGATAAATTATTGGAAAAAGAAGTGATTTTCAAAGAAGACTTAGTTGAGATTTTTGGTGAAAGACCTTGGGCTGAAGAGCAAATGGTTGAAACGAATATCACTCCTACTTCCAATGAAATTGAAGATGCAATCGTTGTAACAGACGATCAACCTTCTACTGCTATCAATCAAGAAGTAACTCCTATTTCAGATGTGACTTCTGATAATTCTTCACCGAATGAAGATGCTGACAATTCAGCTGAACCGGAAGAAAAAAACTAATTCTATACACAAAACTCCCGATGGTAAAAAGCTGTCGGGAGTTTTTTATTTTTAGTCCATTGAACATTAAACTTTTTGGACAGTAATCTTTTAGCTAACAATGAAAGAAATTCTTACTAGGAGTATTTTTGGGGCCATTTTCTTGTTGTATGTGTTTACACCTTACTATTTAGATTTGGTGAACAATACCAATTTATTCAATATCGTATTGTTTACTTTTTCGATGTTTGGAACCTACGAATGCTTTCAAATGGCGAATAACACACCCTATAAAAGCAAACTTTTAATTCCTGCATTGTTATTAAACACCGCGCTATTCCTTCCGCTTTTGGTGGAAACCATCAAAGGCTTGTACCCACAAGTACATTCAACCAGCACTTGGATTGCTATCTGTAATTACGATGTATTGTTGATTGTTTGGATCTTGTTTTTAGCTTGTGCACTCATTTTCATTTTACTTATTTTCAAAAAAGCATCCATTCAAGCGGTATTCAAATTTCCATTGCTGTTAAGTTTGGCTTATGCCATGTTACCCTTGTTTGTTTTAGGAATTGCAATGACTCAATCTAATATTGAAATGAAGTTGAATCTATTTTCTATTTTAATTGTCATTTATGTGAATGATACTTTTGCTTTTTTATCTGGTAAATTTTTCGGTAAACATAAATTAATCCCCAGTGTTTCTCCTAAAAAAACTTGGGAAGGATTTATCGGTGGAATGTTAGTAGCGGCATTAACAATATCATTACTAAAATATTTTATTGATGGTTCTGGAAACAACTATGTTTTTATAATTGGAGTATCTTTCAGTATCTCAATTTTAGCAACTTTAGGAGATCTTTTCGAAAGCAAATTAAAGCGTGCTGCGGAAGTAAAAGATTCAGGAAAAGTGATTCCTGGTCACGGTGGTGTTTTAGACCGTATTGATGCCATGCTTTTTACAGCTCCTATTTTATATGTACTTTTGACAACAATTCTATAGAAAAAAATCATTATGACACTTCATCGAGAGGGAACAGCAACCATATTAATCGGCACCATCGTTTTAGGTTTAATTGAGTGGGGGAACTACTGGCTTTACACAAAAACAGATTGGTTGTGGCTATTCATTTTATTGAGTCTAGGAGTTTTAGTCACCTATTATTTAATTGTTCAGTTCTTTCGCATTCCTAAACGCACGTTTACATTTGGTCCTGATGATATTTTATGTCCTGCAGATGGAAAAGTTGTAGTTATTGAAGAGGTTGAAGAAACAGAATACTTCCATGATCGTCGCATTCAAGTTTCAATATTCATGTCTCCTTTAAATGTTCATGCCAATTACTTTCCAATTGGCGGAATCGTGAAATATGTGAAATACCACAAAGGATTGTTCTTGGTTGCATGGCATCCAAAAAGCTCAACAGATAACGAACGAAGTACGGTTGTTGTTGAACACGCTTCAGGAAAAGAAGTTTTATTCCGTCAGGTTGCTGGAGCTTTGGCAAGAAGAATTTGTTATTACGCTAAAGAAGGACAACAAGCTACAACTGGGGGTGAATTTGGGTTCATCAAATTTGGATCACGTGTGGATATTTACTTGCCAATTGGAACGCAAATAGATGTTAAAATTGGTGAAGATGTTAAAGCTAAGTTAACAAAGCTTGGAAGCATTAATTAAAATGATTATTTTTAACTCGTTATAACTTAAAATTGATCAATCATGAAAAAAGTATTTGTAGCAATGACATTGGCACTTTTCGTAGGTTCTATGTCTGCAAACGTTTACGCTGCTACTAGTGGAAATCACTCAGTAGTTGTTAAAAAAGACGACGACAAGAAAAAGAAAACAAAAAAATCTAAAAAAGGTGCTTCTTGCTCAGGTGAGAAATCAGGTACTGGATCTTGCTGCTCGAAAAAAGCTGCTTAATTCATTGCACTTTTAAAGAAATAGAAAATCCGACCTTTTTGGGGTCGGATTTTTTTATGCGCTTATTTTTTAAAGATTATTCTGCAACTCGAATCCAGGTTTGCGTTCTGAAAAAAGGTCCCATGTAGCCACGAACATTCAAACGATCTTTGTTGTCTGAATCCAACCACATGGCACAAGTGTAAACTTTTCCATTCTCAGGATCGCAAATGGTACCATCTTCCCATTCACCTCCATCCCACTCCAATCCTCGAACAATTTGCAAGCCCATTAAAGGTTGATTTTTTCGATCATCTGTGCATTTTTTGCATTTCGGATTTTCTTCTCTTCCTTCTCGAGGGTAGAGATACACAATTTTTCCGTAGAGTTTACCATCTTTTTTGTACAATTCTACTTTGGATTTTTTCTTTCCCGTTTCATCATCGATTGTAATCCATGTTCCAACACAAGATTGTGCTTTGACAACCATCGTAGTGGTCATCAGTAATGTTAGTAGTAACCATTTCATGACTAGAAAATTTAACTCGTTTGTCTAACAAAAATAAACAAGTTGAGCAACTAAACAAGTTTCAAAAAATTCTCAATGATCGTTCGTCCATCTGGTGTCATGATGCTTTCTGGATGAAATTGAACGCCATAAATGGGTGCAGATTGGTGTTCTATACTCATCACGATATTGGTTTCAGACAATGACGTAACAATTAAAGGCGAATCAATTTGAACTTCAACTGCCCAAGAATGGTACAAGCCAACTTTAAATTGTTCTGGCAAGCCTTGAAACAAAGCTGATTTTGCTGAAGTTTGAGTGATCAATTCTGCTACTCCATGTTTCACCAATTGTTGATTGAATAAGTGATCACTAAAATGAAGTGCTATTGCTTGCATCCCCAAACAAATCCCTAAAATCGGAAGGTTGCTGGCTATTCCTAGATTGATAACATCCATTAATTTACCCGCTTGAATGGGAAGGCCTGGACCTGGGGAAAGTACCAATGCATCATAGTCATTCAACATGTTCAAATCTACCTGCTCGTTATCAATCACATCTACCACTGCATCACAGCTTTCTAAGTAGTGTGCAATGTTGTAAGTAAATGAATCAAAATTGTCAAGCAGAAGTACTTTCACTTTTTTATTGTCAAAATTAGTAAACTTGCATTCAGAATTTGATAGCAAATCACAAAAGAACACTCATTTTAACTAAAAACATGAAAAAAGCAATTTCAATTCCTGGAGCACCAGCTCCGATTGGTCCATATAGTCAAGCAATCGTAAAAGGTGACACGGTATATGTTAGCGGACAAATTCCATTGAATGCATTTACAGGAGAATTGGAAGTTGCATCCATCGAAGATGCGACACACCGCATTTTAAAAAACATAGAATTACTGTTGAAAGAAAATGAGATGACACTTGAGCACATAGTGAAATGCAGTATTT
This sequence comes from Fluviicola sp., assembly GCA_020849495.1. Lineage (GTDB taxonomy): Bacteria > Bacteroidota > Bacteroidia > Flavobacteriales_D > Crocinitomicaceae > Fluviicola. The sequence continues at coordinate 42,629 of JADLGD010000062.1, read as the reverse complement.
TCATGACAGATTTAGGACAGTTTGCAGCAATGAACGCTGTTTACGCATCTTATTTTACTGCAGTTCCTCCTGCAAGAGAAACTGTTCAAGTAAGTCGCTTACCAATGGACGTTCCGATTGAAATTTCGTGTATTGCGATCAAGTAAAAAATAAAATCCCTTTGTAATCGTTACTTTTACGCCTCACGTTAAACAATCAATGGATTCAAATCCCAAAATTGCTGTCATTATCGTCAACTACAACGTTGCTTTCTTTTTAGAGCAATGCTTGAATTCTGTTGCCAAAGCGATGCTTTTGGAACCAGCAGAAGTTTGGGTAGTCGACAATAATTCAGTGGATGGATCAATTGATTTAGTGCGCGAAAAATTTCCTTGGGTAAAATTGATAGCCAATAAAGACAACAAAGGATTTTCCAAAGCCAACAATCAGGCAATGGAACTTTCTCCATGCAAGTATCAATTGTTGCTCAATCCAGACACTGTTATTGAAGAAGATACACTACAAAAAGTGGTGCGCTACATGGATGAACATCCAGAAGTTGGTGGGCTTGGAGTTCGAATGGTTGATGGAAAAGGAAACTTTTTACCTGAATCTAAAAGAGGCTTGCCTACACCAGCTGTTGCTTTTTACAAAATCTTTGGGATTTCCCGTTTATTTCCGAAATCAAAACGCTTTGGAAAATACCATTTAGGTTATTTATCCGAATTTGAAACCAACGAAATAGAAATTTTGAGTGGCGCTTTTATGCTGATGCGTAAAGAAGCTTTGGATAAAGTAGGCTTATTGGACGAAGACTTCTTCATGTACGGTGAAGACATTGATTTGTCTTATCGCATAGTCAAAGGAGGTTATAAAAACGTTTATTTCCCTGAAACCAGGATCATCCATTACAAAGGAGAAAGTACCAAAAAGAGTTCCGTTAATTATGTATTTGTTTTCTACAGAGCAATGGTCATCTTTGCTCGAAAACATTTCTCTCAAAAAAACGCGAAACTATTTTCGTTTCTCATTAATTCAGCCATTTACTTTCGAGCGGGATTAGCAATTTCGGCACGTTTTATTAAGAAAATCACCTTACCTTGTTTTGATGCGGCTTATGTGTTGATGGGCTTGTTTGCTTTAACCAATTACTGGCAACAAGCAAATATCTATTTTCCTGAAAGCACCACCACATCCATTATTTTCTTTTACACCAGTATTTGGATGCTGTCCATCTTATTCCAAGGAGGATATGATCATCCGATTAAGTTGAAGAAATTTATCAGTGGAAGCATCATCGGTACTGGTATTATTTTGATGATTTACGCACTCTTCCCGAAAGACTGGCAATTTTCCCGTTTATACATTTTAATGGGAGCCGCTTGGGTTGTGGTATATTATATCCTCAGTCGTTTGTTGTTGCATCTAGCAATTGGAAAACGATTTTCAATCAACAGTAAAACTCAAAGTAATTTTGCAATCGTTGGTAGTTTGACAGAATACGATCGTGTTTCTACCCTTTTGCGACAAACACAACCTAAAATCGAAACAATTGTCCACGTAGGCACATCAGAAGAAAAGGGTTTACAAACAGTTGGTGACATTGAACAATTGGATCAAATTGCATCCATTCATCGTATTGATGAAATCATTTTCTGCGCAAAAGATACAACTGCTCGTGAAATCATCAAATGGATGACAACCATTCAAAAACAACAGATTGATTACAAAATTGCACAGCCTGATAGCTTGTATTTGATTGGTTCCAATTCGATTGAAACCGCGGGTGATTTGTACATTTTGGACATCAATGCTATAGCTCAGACGAGTAAACAACGTCAAAAACGCATTTTAGATGCACTCGTTGGATTTACTTCCTTAGTCCTTTCCCCTATTTTGTGTTGGTTTTTCCAGCATAAACTTCAATGGTTAAAAAACAGTTTTCGCTTGTTGATTGGAAAAATTACTTTAGTTGGTTACAGCAACACTTCCAAAAATGATTTACCTCGCATCAAAAAAGGAATTTTAACTCCTCACGAACACATCGAAGTTCAAGACGAACAGTTGGTTACAAAGCTTGATTTGCTCTACGCAAGAGAGTATCACATCCTCACAGATATCCGAATTGTACTGCGTTCTTGGAAAAAGTTAGACCGAACTATCTAAAACGTTGTAGATTATCCTATTTTTTACGTTATTTTTGCGCCAAGTTTTAAGAGAATCAGAGGCATAATATGGCACAAATTGAAATTCGTCTTCCTAAAATGGGAGAAAGTGTAACGGAAGCTACCATTACAAACTGGTTAAAGAACGTAGGCGACACTGTGGCTTTGGATGAGCCATTAGTAGAAGTTGCTACAGATAAAGTGGACAATGAATTGCCTTCAGAAGCAGCTGGAGTTTTGGTTCAGCAATTATTTGCGAAGGATCAAGTAGCTCAAGTTGGTGATGTTATTGCAATCATTTCTACAGATGGAGATGCTACTCCAGCACCATCAACACCTGCAGTAGAACCTGTTGCGGTAGCTGAAAAAGCAGTTGAAGCAGCTAAAGAATTAGTAGCAGCACCTGCAGTTGCATTGGATAAAAACAGTTCAAACGGCAAGTTTTTCTCTCCTTTGGTGAGAAGCATTGCTCAAAAAGAAGGTATTTCCGGAAATGAATTGGATGCTATCGCTGGAACTGGTTTGGGTGGACGAGTTACCAAAAAAGATGTAATTTCTTATTTAGAAACAAGAACTGCAGGAGGTGGCGTTGCTGCTGCTCCGAAAGTTGAAGTTGTTCAGACGCCTGCTGCTGCTCCAGTAGCTGCTCCAAGTGCACCTGCTTCATCTGGTTCTTCTTTCTTAGCAAATATCAAAGAGCCAATTGTGATGCCAAATGCTGGTGATGAAATCATCGAAATGGATCGCATGCGCAAAATCATCGCTGAACACATGGTGATGTCAACACACGTTTCTCCACACGTAACTTCTTATGTAGAAGCTGACGTAACGAACATTGTGAATTGGAGAAACAAAGTGAAAAAAGACTTTGAAAAACGCGAAGGTGAAAATTTGACGTTTACTCCAATCTTCATGGAAGCAATTGTAAAAGCGATCAAAGATTTCCCAATGATCAATGTTTCGGTGAGTGGAACAAACATCATCAAACGCAAAGACATCAACTTGGGAATGGCTACAGCACTTCCATCAGGTAACTTAATTGTTCCGGTAATCAAAAATGCAGACCGCATGAATTTGACTGGAATTGCTAAGTCGGTGAATCAAATGGCAAGAAATGCTCGCGATAACAAATTGAAACCTGAAGATATTCAAGGAGGAACATATACAGTTACAAACGTTGGAACTTTTGGAAACGTGATGGGGACACCAATCATTAACCAACCACAAGTGGCAATTTTAGCTTTGGGTGCAATTCGTAAAATGCCTGCAGTTATTGAAACGCCTCATGGAGACTTCATTGGAATTAGACATAAAATGTTCCTTTCTCATTCGTATGACCACCGTGTAGTTGATGGTGCGTTGGGCGGACAATTTGTAAGAAGAGTTGCTGACTATTTAGAGCAATTTGATCCAAATCGAGAATTGTAAAATAAATTTTATAAATTCGCGCATCCCATTAATTCATTGAATTAGTGGGATGTATATTAAAAGAACACTATGAATCGTATAAAGTCTACCGTATTACTATTTCTTTTCCCATTGTTTTCGTTCGGACAATTGACACCAGAACAATTGGAAAAAGTTTTAGCAAATTCTTCAGAACAAGAATTGGTAACCCAATGTTCGGAAATGATGCAAGAAGGTTATTATTACCAAGCTGGAATCATTGCTGACAAGTTATTGACGATTAAACCAAACAGTTGCAATTACAACTACAGAAGAGGTTTCATCTACATGGAAATGTCAGATGACTACACTCGTGCGATTCCTCTTTTAGAAAAAGCAGTTGTAAGTACAAAAAAGAATTGGGATGCTTATTCAGCAAATGAAACTACGGCACCAATTGATGCTTTGTATCACATGGCAAGTGCTTATCACATGAATTTACAATTGGATAAAGCGGAAGAATTTTACAATAAATTCATCGCTACTTCGAATGCAAATTCAGAGTTTGTTTTCTTTTCTAAACTGAATTTAGAACAAGTTGCTGTTGCACGTAAATTGATGGAAACTCCTAAAAAAGTAACCTTGAAAAACATCGGTTCGGTCATCAATACTGATAAACCAGAGTTTTCTCCTGTTATTTCATTGGATGGTTCAGCGTTGTACTTTACATCTCGTAGACAATGGGAAAATAAAGCAAGTGATAAGAACATTGACCCACGTAAAAACTTGCATCCTGAAGATGTTTATGTCTCCTTCAAAGATTTTGATGGTGAATGGATGGATCCATATAGACTTGAGTTCTGTGATTCTTTGCAAAATGAAGCAACAGTAGCTTTAAGTTCAGATGAGCGTAGAATTTATGTTTACCAAGATTCAAAAGGTAATGGTGATATTTTCTATTCTGATTTCACAACCAACAAATTCCAAGAAGTCAATCATTTACGCGAAGGAAAAATCAATACGGACAACTGGGAAACGCACTGTACGGTGACACCTGATGGACAGCACATGTACTTCGTTTCAGATCGTAAAGGTGGATTTGGTGGACGTGATATTTACCGTGTAGTTAAGATGCCTGACGGTTCTTGGAGTGAGCCTGTGAATCTTGGACCAAACATCAACGGACCATTGGATGAAGAATCTCCATTTATCTCTATTGACAACAAAACACTTTACTTCTCTAGTAATGGACCAAAAAGTATGGGTGGATTTGACGTTTTCGTTACTGTTCGTGATGATAACAATGAATGGTCAGCTCCTATCAACTTAGGTTACCCATTAAACTCTGCTGTTGATGATTTATTCTATACAACAACTGTAGATGGTTTAACTGGTTACTTGACCTCTTCTCGTAGTGATGGTTTTGGAGAAAAAGACATCTATGAAATTCAAAACGACTACCTAGGATTTAAAAACTTAGCTGTTTTGAAAGGTCAAATCCATACGTATGATGGAAAAGATCTTCCAGAAGATGTATCCATTACTTTACGTTGCACCAATTGTGGAGACCCAATCGAACGCAAAGTGTTCCCTCGTTTACGCGATGGTGTTTTCATGAGTTCATTAGAGCCATGTAGAGAATACGACATGATTTTCTCTTATGAAAATGGTCAAAAAGAATTCTACAAAGAAACGTTCTCAACTGATTGTGACAAGAGCTACCAAGAAGTTAACCGCGATGTATGGTTGAATGTTGATGATAAAACAATGGGCCACCCATACGTGATTGTTGGTACTGTAAAAGATAGCAAAACAAAAGCTGCTTTATCAGGTGTGAAATTGCGTTTAGTAAACCGTGATGATAATTCTACTTTAGCTTCATTGACAACCTTGAATGATGGTGCTTTCAAATCAGACACCTTGAGAAATTTGATTTTAGGCAACACGCTTAAAATGACAATGGAATTGGAAAAAGAAGGCTATGTAAAAGTGAGTTATGATGTAGAAAAATTACTTGGATTAGAGCCAGTAATCAACATCAATGACTTGTTAGATCCTTTGATGGCGAAAATGGATGTTGGAGTTGACATTGGTTCATTGAACATCAATCCAATTTACTTTGATTACAACAAATCAAACATTCGTCCTGATGCAGCTGCTGAATTGGATAAAATCGTGAAAATTTTGAAAGAGAATCCAACAATTAAAATTGAGTTAGGTTCTCATACCGATACACGTGGTTCTGATGAATACAACTTAGCATTATCTGATCGTCGTGCGAAAGCTTCTGCTGCTTACATCATTTCGAAAGGAATTTCGAAAGACCGAATTACAGGAAAAGGATATGGTGAATCGAAATTAAAAGTTGCTGATTCTACTATCAACAATCTTCCAACTGAGGCAGAAAAAGAAGCTGCTCACCAGAAAAATCGTAGAACTGAATTCATTATTGTAAAATAATTCAATCTCAATAAAGTGAAGGGGCGTTTATCGCCCCTTTTTCTTTTGCTTAATTTTCAAAATCATGTTGTGTAATGCGGCATTTTTATGATATTTGGATAAAATAACATTTGACGTATTTCCTTCATGAACTTATCCCTCAACAGACCCTTTGTAATGCTTGATCTTGAAACAACAGGATTGGATGTTGCAAAAGACCGAATCATCGAAATCGCTTTGATCAAACGCATGCCCGATGGTAGCGAATCAGAATATTACAAACGTGTCAACCCTACTATTCCAATTACAGAAGAATCAACACAAGTTACTGGAATCACGAACGAAATGGTAGCTGAAGAACCAACATTCAAAGAATTGGCAGCAGAAATTGCCGCATTCATTGGAGATGCTGATTTAGGAGGTTATAATTCAAACAAGTTTGACATTCCTGTTTTAGCTGAAGAATTCTTACGCGCAGATTTTCCTTTTGATATTAACGCCAGAAAATGCATCGATGTACAAAACATTTTCCACAAAATGGAACAACGCACATTAGCTGCAGCATATCAATTCTACTGCAATAACACCATGGAAAATGCTCACAACGCCTTATATGACACTCGTGTTACCTTTGATGTGTTTAAAGCGCAATTAGAGCGTTATACCGAACTTTCTAAAGATGTAGCAGAGTTGGCGGCATTTACCAGACAAGGCAACTTAGAATTGGCGGATTTTGCAGGAAGACTTGCTCGATCAAAAGAAGGTGCTGTTCTATACAACTTTGGTAAACACAAAGGCAAAAGCGTGGAAGAAGTCAACAAAATTGAACCGGGCTACTTTGGCTGGATGCTCGATGCTGATTTCCCGCTATACACCAAACAAGTGCTTCGCAATGAAATGGAACGCATCCGCAATCAACGCAAAGAACAACAACAAAACGATAATCTAAGCATTGATGATAAATTGAAAATGCTACAAAACAAATTCAAAAAATAGTCATGAAAATCATTTGTATCGGACGAAACTATGCAGATCATGCAAAGGAATTGAACAATCCTTTACCAACTGAACCTGTTTTCTTTTTAAAACCAGATACGGCATTGTTGCCAGCTGGTTCACCTTTTTACATTCCAGATTTCACCAAAGATTTACATTACGAATGTGAATTGGTGTTGAAAATCAAAAAAGTAGGGAAAAACATCCCACTTAAATTTGCCAAAGATTATTACGAAGAAGTTTCTTTGGGCATTGATTTTACTGCAAGAGATTTACAGGAGCAATGTAAAACCAAAAGTTTGCCTTGGGAAAAAGCGAAAGCATTTGACAACAGTGCTCCGATGGGAACTCATTTCAAAAAAGTAGCTGATATGGATCTTTCCAATTGTGGCTTTCAATTGCACAAAAACGGACAATTGGTTCAAGACGGTAAAACGAGCGATATGATTTTCAGTGTGGATGCCATTATTGCTTATGTTTCGCAGTATTTCACCTTAAAAACAGGAGACTTGATTTTCACTGGAACACCAGCAGGTGTTGGACCCGTTGCAATTGGAGATCACTTAGAAGGCTTTTTAGAAGGCGAAAAAATTCTTGATTTGAAAATCAAATAAGCAATCAAGAGCACATTAAAATTGTATATTTGCACGCGTTTTTACGCAACCGCGCATGTGGTGAAATTGGTAGACACGCCATCTTGAGGGGGTGGTTTCCTATGGATGTGCTGGTTCGAGTCCAGTCATGCGCACAAAAAGAAAAAGCGAATCGCGTCAGCAGTTCGCTTTTTCTTTTTCACTTCACACTCTCCCTCCAACTCACACTGATTTCTTGCTACTTTTTCTTTTTGCAGGACTGAGCGTGGGTTTTGAGTGTGTGAAAATCGGGCTTCGGAAATTTTCGTTTTTCGTTTCAAATCCTTAAATTCAAGTAAGCAAATAACTTAAACCATTAATCATGTTCGATTTCAAAAAATTAGAAGTTTACAAGAAGGCCAAGCAGTTTAACAAAGAAGTACGCTTTTTTCTCCAAACAAGCAAAACCATTGATTCAGTTTCAAAAAACCAATTAAGACGAGCATCTCTAAGTATCGTATTAAATATTGAAGAAGGAACTAGCCGTTTTAGTAAAGCTGATAAGCGCAACTTTTATGTCATCTCAAGAGGTTCAGCGTTTGAATGCGTAGCAGTATTTGATGTCCTGAAAGACGAAACCATCCTAAACGAGGAAGAATTCACCCAATTTTATGGTAAGGCAGATGAATTATCGCGGATGTTGTTCAGAATGATAAGTAATTTGACTTCAAAATGAACTTGTTGGTAATTCAGAATATTTCCCTCTATACTCACACGCTCCCTCACACTCTATCCCGATTCTTTTCAGAGCAAGAAAGAGAAGTGAGAGCGGGATTTTCAAAGAAAGCTAGTTGTTAATACTCTTTTTAAATCTCAGAAAGAATGCTTGTCTTGAATAGATAATCTTATTACTACTTTTACTTATTTTGTAGAAGTTGAATGATTAGACAATTTTATAAACTATAGAATTAATTCGTTTAAATGAGTGCCTATCAGCCATATGACCCTTTGGAAGCATTAAAAGGTGGAGAAATCACCTACACAACTGCGATTGTTAATCCAGTTATGTCTCCTGAAACTCGTCACATAATTAAAAAGAAATCAGAGAAAATGGGGTTCGTTTTACTTTTGCTTTTAGGAGCTATTATCGCTGCAATTTTCAAAATACATTTACTTTATACTATTCTTTTCACAGGATTTATACTAACCCTCTTTCTCTACTTAATTACTGCAGCTATACTTCATCGAAAAATCGAAGCGTATTCTATTGTCGGGACCATTACATGGGAAAAAGATGGACTTATCTTGTTAACAAAAGAAGGTGAACAGCCAAGGGTAATTCCTTATGAATCTATCATCTCTTTAAAAAGTACTGGGGGTATTCCTCACAAGTTACTTGCAAAAAGTAAAAATCAAGATCGCGATTATTCCTCTATTATTGTTGAGTTTTTATTGAACAATGAGTCTTTGATTGTTGAACTTCATTATATGAGTAATTACCTCAGTTCCAATCCTCATAAAGCACTAAGGAAGTCACCTCTGACTGAGCAGTTACTTACGTCGGTTTTCAGCAACTATAATATATTGGATAATCGGGCTATTGATAGATACTGATTATTGGTTTAGTTTTGAGTGTGAAGAAAACTTAGCACTCATCATTCCTTCACCACTTTTATTTGATATTGTGCTCCATCGTTTGTAGCAATTTCCAACACGTAAAAACCACAGACACCTTCAAAACTGAAGTCAAATTGGTCAGATTCTATGAATTGTTGTGTGTACACCTCCTTACCACTCATATCCATCAAGCGTAACTTTATAGTTGACTGTATGGTATTGAATTGAACTGATAAGTTTCCTGAAGTTGGATTAGGAGAAACAGTAAATTCTTTCGAAGTAGCCTCCACTAGACCAATTGTTGAAAGGATGACCGTCACTTGATAAGTTGCCGAACTGGAATTTCCAGAAGCATCTGTTGAAGTCAATACCACATCATAAACACCAGGTGCATTAAAAGTGGACACATCAATCGTTTGGGTGAAGCTGCAATTATCATCACTGGCAACATCCAAGTCATTCGCTGTGATAATGTATGGATTCATTGTCGCTAAATTGACAGTAATATCTTGACCAACCGTTGTCGGTGAAATCGTATCTAAAACAGTGACAATAGCTGTATCGGCATCCTCATTTCCGTAAAAATCAGTTGCCGTTAGTATTACTTGTTGATTACCAATTGTTGAGCAGTTAAACGAAGACGGAGCTACTTGCAAACTAGCAATACCGCAATCATCAAAAGATCCATTATTAATAAGAGAGGAATTGAAAGTTGCATTCCCATTTGCATCTAAATAAACAGTAGCATCTTGACTAATAGCAGTTGGCAGCACACTATCAATCACCATCACTGTTAGTGTTTGACTAGAACTATTCCCATGTATATCAATAGCAGTAAAAACAATAGAATTATTACCCACATCGCTACAATCAAAGTTATACTGAGAAAGGAATAGCGTATCTAAACCACAATTATCTGAAGTTGTAAGATTTAAATCATTTACATCTACACTCGCATTTCCCATAGCGTCCAAATAAACCACGCCATTTTGAGCAACAATTACTGGAGGTAAATTATCCAAAACTGTAACTTGCGCATAACAAGTATCCGCATTTCCTGCAGCATCAGTAACAATGAATGTTAGCGTTTGTGTACCAATATCTGAACAATCAAAAGTTGATTCAGAAATCGTTGCATTCACAATCCCAATATTATCTGAACTTCCATTATCAACATCAGAAGAATCAATAACAGCCATCCCAAAAGCGTCTAATTGGACGGTAATCGCAGAACAATTCGCAAGGGGTGGAATTATATCTGAGAAAGGAGATTCAATCGCACCACAATCGACCAATCCTTGTTGGATACGCGTATTATTTGCATAATCAACACTGAAAGGTAAAGCAAAAGTATTGTTACCAAAATTAACTGCAGGTGACAAACTTTGTAACGAATAATCAAACAAAGAAGCATCAAATGGAGCTGCAGCAAGTGTTGATGGATTCACAAATAATGGATTCGAAGTATTAATAGTTGTTCCACCTGAATAACCGTTTTCAATAATCGAATGGGAAATTAAATTAGAACCAGCATTCACTTGAGCATTTAAATCCGAAGGCGAATTACCATAAATGATGCAATTATTAATGTTCATTTGCGTACCAAACAATCCAGAATGAAAAACGGGTTCTCTTGTAGAAGGAATAACGTAGGTATTTTTATTGTGACAAATCGTCACATTTGTGAGAGATGCGCTATTCGCATTGGGAATGTTTGAATCTAAAATTGTTCCCGAAGAAGAATGAATGGTATTTCCTGCGATCAATGAATTATTGATACTTAATAAATCAGCTTGTGACTCAAATGTCATGATGCTTACAGCGCTGGGTAATGTACTCGTTGAATTACTGGTAACTAAAACACGATCGAAAGTAAATTCCCCTGAAGAACGAAACATAACAACTACTCCATTCCTTGCAAAATTGCCTATAAATTTGGAATCGTAAAAATGAAGATTGGATGGAGATCCAAGATCTGTGTAAATAGCTCCTCCAGTTCCTGAAACAGAAGTTGAATTATACAAAAACTCCGTAAAATAGAAATCAACAGTTGAGGATTCAACATACAATCCTGCTCCGCTTGTATTCGCATAGTTATTGTAAATAATTGTGTTTTTTACTTGGATCAAAGACGAATTATTTGCCACCATCATTCCAGAACCATTTGAAGTGGCATTTTCGTTATAACCTGAAACAATTTGAAATCCATCAAAAGTTAGAGGGGCAGTCAAATTCTCAATTTTAACCACTCGATACGTATTATCTGTATTGCTTCCTAAAGCACCAATATCACCAGATAGAATTGTTGGATTTGTCGCAATATTTCGTTGACTAATTGCAGTTTCCGTTCCGTTGAATCCACCATACAAATCAACCCCGTTTTTCATTACAAATGAAATGCCTCTAGAACTTGTCGCGGTAGGTTTGTATGTTCCAGCAGCAACCCAAATATCATCATTCACAAAAGCTACGCTCAACGCCGTTTGAAGGTCGTTGTATGCATTAACCCAACTTGAACCATTGTTCAATCCAACAGCATTTACGTTAACATATATGATTGCTGAATTAGATTCATGCGAACAAAAAAACAGTGTGAAAAACAATAATAATTTCTTCATGATATAACTTATAATTCAACTATTTAAGAACACGTAAATATAGCTGAAAGCATTGAAAAAAACACATTCAAAAAGTGCTCGTTTATACATTTAAAGCAAACAGTTATTAATCAAATGCATCACCATAACCATCAAACAATCATAAATGATCCCTTGTTTGTTTATGTTATTGTGTAAAACTATTGAGTGAATGGTTAGAATAAGCAGAATTATTTACTGAAATTTGCACGGCTTAAACTGTATAGCATGTATCAATTGATCGCATCTTTATTATTCATTACCTTATTGACAGGTTTTCGTTTTGCTCAAACAGAACAAACAACTCATTCAACAACAACGTGTTCGACTTCAAACACCCTAAAACCTTTAGGTGACACTTTGAAATTGAACGACATGATTTTCGCGAATTATTTTTCACCCAATTTTGATGGGTACAATGACAAATACACCATTTTAAATGTCGAAAACTGGCCGGGGAACAGTATTAAAATATTCAACCGTTGGGGTGAATTGGTGTATCAAGCTGAACCATATTTAAATGATTGGGACGGAACAACGAATTCTTCAAATGCAATCATGGATAAAAAATGCACCGATGGTGTCTATTTCTTTGAGTTTTATGATGGAAAAGGATCTAAAGTTAACGGAACTATAACCTTGAAACGATGAGAAAAAGCCTATTATTCAGTTGTTTTTTAGCACTTTCATTCACTAGTTTGTCACAATTACGCGGAGGTTCTAGTTTGTACATGTTGAACCAATCGTTGATGAATCCTGGTTACATTGATGTGAATACGCGTTATGGAGGTACTGTGAACTTTCGTAAACAATGGATGTCTTTGGGAGCAGCTCCTTTAACAATCAGTACGAATGGACATTATCGTTTTTCAAAAAACCACGGTGTTGGTTTAGTGGCTTTGGATGATTACACCAATAATATCAATCACATCGATGTTGGAGCGAATTACACCTACAATGCATGGTTGAATAAAAACACGTCAATCGGGATGGGAATCAAACTAGGTTTTCAACAAAGAAGTATTGTCAATAATTACGTTTATTTTGAAAATTTTGATCCTACCGTTACTCAATTGAGTACCGCTGGTTTCAACATGGGATTTGGTTTATCTGTTCAATCCAAGAATTTTGATTTTGGGGTTGCTTTACCTTCTATTTTTGATAATCAATTAGGTAAAAAGAACTTGATTTACGACACCAAAGACAATCATTTATACGCTAATATTGGTTACAAATTCCGTATGGCTAATGATGGATTTATCTTCTACCCTACTATTTTAGCGAAAGGTGTTCCTGGATCAAACATCAATTTATCTTTTGATGGCCATTTCTTATTTGGTCAATGGTTATGGATGGGCGGTAGCTATAAATCAGACAATACTGTTGGTGCAAGTGTTGGTGTATTTTTAGATGATGGATTGCGTATTATATACTCATACGAATCGTCTAATTTCACAGGCCATGAACGTTTGACATCCAGTCATGAAATCATGATCAATTACGCACGTTCTATTAGTGTGAATCCATTTCACGTGAGAAAATACACCATTCGCAAAGGAGGACGTTTCAGAAAGAAACCGAGAATAAAGGGTTAATCTTTAGAAATAAACTTTTTCCATAGAATTGGAACAATGAAAATGGCAAGCGTTAAACCAGAAACGTACATGTCAAATTCTTCTGATTCAATCCATTTTGTACTTGGGACAAAGTGAACAAGCAAGGATAAACACAATTTGATACCAAGGATTCCGATCACTAAGAATGCTGATTTTTCCAAGAAGGGGAATTTCTCCATCAAAATGACAAAGTATTTAGCGACATAACGCATTGCTAAAATCCCTGTAAATACTCCTATACAAATCAAAATGATGTTGTCTGAATAAGCCACCACTGCAAAAATGTTGTCAATGGAAAATACAATATCCATGAATTCTACGGCTAAAACAGTGGACCAAAAAACTCCTAAAACTCCAACAGTATAGCGGTAAAGAAAACTTTTCTTGGTTTCTTCAACCTCATCATCTATTTCTTCTTGAATGTTTCTAGCCGTAAAATGCTTGATGGCCATGAACAATAAATACGCTCCACCAATGGGTTTCAACCACCAAATAGACATGATTGATTCCACTAAAATCAAAGCAATTCCTCGAAACAAGTAAGCTCCAAGGATTCCATATTTCAAAGCTTTCGCTTGCTGTTCTTTTGGTAAATCTTTCACCATTGTAGCCAAAACAGCAGCATTATCAAACGATAAAATGATTTCCAATAACAGAATTCCTAAAATTAAGAAAACAGCATTCAAGGGATTGGATGTAATCAGTTCGATAAATTGATTGAATTGTTCTACCATGGTATTGGAATAATTTGGCGCAAAGATACTTTTAAATTTGAATCAAAAAAAAGGCGGTCTTAATTACTCAAGACCGCCTTTCAAAGTTTTAGGTGCTTTTATTTTTTCACAAAGCGTTTCGTGATTTTACCCAAATCTGTTGTTACTTCAAACAAGTAAACTCCATTGGTATACGCAGAAACATTGATTCCTATTTGTGCATTTTGATCAAAAGTCCCACTTTCAACAAGTCGACCATTTATATCAACAATACGGTAGTTCGCAGCTGCATTTACCAAAGCTTCATCCAAACGAATAGTCATCATTTCACTAACTGGATTTGGAAATAAGCTCAAATCTGATTGATTCAATTCAGCCAAACCAATGAATGCAAAGTTCTCCACATCAATTTTTGCAATTCCACGTCCATCCGTTTTTGTATCGATCCAAGTCACAGCTAATTCATTGATCACCGGTCTAAATGCTATGCGTGTTTTTGGACTTTGAGTCATTGATAAGGTATCATTGATTCCAGTATACACACTCGTCCAAGTACTTGGGTCTGAGAACTGCATGGTATTCGTCAAATACTTCAACTGATGATTCGTCGAATCTAAAAATGCCAAATGAAATTGCTGGTTCACATCTTCATATACGACATCCGAATACATGTCATTTTCACTAGAATTGACTACATCAAAGCGATACCAGAAGTTCGTAAAATGCGCTCTATTGTTATAAAAACCAAGCATGTCATAATCGGATCCATCACCCAAATAATCTCTATCAAGTGTAACGATAGCTGTTACTGAACCGCTATCATTATCTACCAAACTTTGTTGAACTGCAATTCGTGGATTTCGACATAAATTAGCCATTGTTGAACTGAGTGAATCTAAGTTTTCTGGAGTAATCCAACTGCCATCGACTGTTGATGTATTGCGTGAAGTGTAAATATTTCCAGTTCTATTTGTAGATGAACTCAAACGTTCCCATGCAGCAAAAAAGCGACCATTGCTAGCAGAAGTACTACGTCCATAATCCAAACTGACATTTCTAAAATACCCACCTGTAGTAGCTACAACTTGTCTGTTTGTATAAGTTGCTCCACCATCCATAGAAACAATGGAATTAATTGAATCCATTGATGAAGTATAACTAGAGTACAAGACACCAACAGCATAAGGTGAAGAACCTACAGCAGGATTTTTATAATCCGATGAAATTTCAACATCATAGACTTTATTGGTCCCTTTGTTCAGATTGTAAGTTGAACCACTAAACGCTCCTGATACTCCATTATAAGTATCAATAAACAAAGTATAAGAATCAGATCCAACATTGTAATTTACACCTACTAAATGCAATTTCAAAGATGCTGAATCGGTTCCCGTAACGACAATATCGTGAGTTGGGTACCTAATACCAGTTGAGAAGTAAAAGTCAACAGCTTCCCAAGTTAAACCACCATCAATTGATTTACGGATTTCGATTCCACCTTTATTAGCAACAGGATCTTCAACTGATGTTGCTGTGTAAATCCAACCATTGAATGCAGTTGAGACTTCCGTGTTAACATGATTATTTGCATTTGTATTGTAGTAAACGTCAGCTCCAAATTGAGCCTTTGCTGCTACCAACAAACAACTAAAGGTCATTAAAGTAAAAAGTTTTTTCATAGTGAATGTGTTTAAAAATATACTGCAAAGCTAGACCTTTAAACTGTTCAAAAAAGTGATTTTAATCACCTATTGATGTGATTTTTGTTAATGGTGTCTTTCACTTTGTGAATTGTTGTTTTTTTGACTTTTTTAGTGGTATTTAGTTTACAGACAAATCCTTTCCTGAACAAAAAGTGGTATTTTTGAACATGGACTTTCAACTCGTTTCCGATTTCGAACCAACTGGTGATCAACCTACCGCAATCAAACAATTGGTGGAAGGTGTCAATGATAACATCCATGCACAAACCTTATTGGGTGTAACTGGAAGTGGAAAGACTTTTACCATGGCAAATGTGATTCAAGAAACAGGGAGACCGACCTTGATCCTTTCACACAACAAAACACTTGCTGCTCAGTTGTACGGTGAATTCAAACAGTTTTTTCCTGAAAACGCAGTGGAGTACTTCGTAAGTTATTACGATTATTACCAACCAGAAGCCTACTTACCTACTACGGATACTTTTATTGAAAAGGATCTTGCCATCAATGACGAAATAGAAAAACTGCGACTTTCTGCTACTTCTGCTCTACTTTCAGGTCGAAAAGATGTCATTGTAGTCTCGTCCGTTTCTTGTATTTACGGTATTGGTAACCCGAATGAATTTGCCAATTCCATCATTCAGTTACAGGTAGGACAAAACATTTCTCGTAATAAATTCTTACTTCGATTGGTGGAAAACTTGTATTCCCGAACGGAAGCGGAATTCAAAAGAGGAACTTTTCGGGTGAAAGGTGATACGATTGATATTCATCTAGCTTACACCGATTACGCTTTACGCATTGAATTTTGGGGTGATGAAATTGAGCAAATCAGAGCCATTGACCCAGAAACAAACAACGAAATCGATCGTTTTCAAGACATCAATATTTATCCAGCTAACATTTTCGTTTCCAGTCCAGAAACTACCCGTCGTGCCATTGACCAAATTGGCGAGGATATGATGGTTCAAGTGGAAAATTTCAAACGCGAAAAGAAAGTACTGGAAGCAAAACGCTTGGAAGAGCGGACCAATTACGACTTAGAAATGATGCGCGAATTGGGCTATTGCTCAGGAATTGAAAATTATTCCCGATATTTTGATCAACGTGAGCCGGGTACACGACCATTCTGTTTGTTGGATTATTTCCCTGAAGATTTCTTGATGATCATCGATGAAAGTCATGTAACGGTTCCGCAAATACGTGCAATGTATGGTGGAGATCGCGCTCGTAAAATCAATTTGGTGGAATACGGTTTTCGCTTGCAAGCTGCAATGGACAATCGCCCTTTGAAGTTTGAAGAATTTGAGCAACTAGTCAAACAAATCATCTATGTTTCGGCTACTCCTGCAGATTATGAATTGCAACAAAGTGAAGGAGTGGTGGTGGAACAATTGATTCGTCCTACTGGTTTGTTGGATCCTATAATTGAAGTTAGACCAAGTAAAAATCAGATCGATGATTTGATCGAAGAAATCCATTTGCGTATTGAACGAGATGAACGCACGTTGGTGACCACTTTGACCAAACGCATGGCGGAAGAGTTGCAAAAGTATTTGGACAAAATGAATATCGCTTGTCGTTACATTCATTCCGACATCGATACCATTGAACGCGTTGAAATTTTACGTCAATTGCGTTTAGGTGATTTTGATGTGTTGATTGGTGTAAACTTGTTGCGTGAAGGTTTGGATTTGCCCGAAGTTTCATTAGTTGCAATCATTGATGCCGACAAAGAAGGCTTTTTGAGAAACGAACGTTCTTTGGTACAAACTGTTGGTAGAGCAGCTCGAAATGTGAATGGTTTGGTCATCATGTATGCTGATAAAATGACCGATTCGATGGCACGCACCATCTCAGAAACCGAACGCCGTCGGAAAATGCAAATTGAATACAACGAAGCACACGGCATGGTTCCAACCGCATTGAACAAATCGAAAGATAAAATACTACAATCCACGAAAGTGGCAGATGGCGATCCGCAATTACGTGCACAACAAGCAGAATATTCTCAATACGAATCTTTTATTGCAGCTGAACCACAAGCCAAGTATTACACGGAGGAAGAATTGGAAAAAGCAATCGTAGAGAAACGCAAAGCAATGGAAAAAGCTGCCAAGGCACTTGATTTTATTGAAGCGGCTCGCTTACGTGATGAATTATTTGAACTACAAGCTAAAAAGAAATGAGGTATTTAATCGCAAGTATTTTGATGACAGGGTTCATCTTTTCATGTAACAAACCAGTTTACAAATACAATTCAGACTTTGAAGGTAAATGGCGAACGGTTTCTGCTTATGATTCAATCATCAATGAAACAGTAGCCAGTGAAATTGTCATCGAAGGAAAAGATGGTGCATACTACAATTCATGTAGGGACACTTGCACCGAACATTTGTGTGATTGCATTGTTACTCAAACTGGAAAAGCGGTGATGAATAGTTCCAAAGACCAAATGAAATTTGGAAGTAGCAATTATGCCATTGGAGTTCAAAAAGAACCGAATCAAGATGCAAACGGAAATTGGTCCATGATCATAGACAACAAAACATTCTACAAAATACAATAGCATTCAATCAGATGAATTTTAAAACAACTCTTGGCTTTTTACGCATAGTCGCACTTTTAGAAGGTATTTCCTTTTTATCCTTCATGATTACCATGCCTTTGAAACGCGTTTACGACATTCCTGAACCCAATTTTGTTGTTGGAATTGCACACGGCATCTTGTTCATGCTATACGTTGCTTTGGTTTTTTGGGTCAATACGGATGTGAAATGGAATTTTAAACAACAAGCGGGAGCCTATATTGCATCGCTGCTTCCATTTGGAACTTTCATCGCTGATGCTAAGCTCTTTAAACCGACTCAAATTAAAACGAATTAATCGAGTACTATCCTGATTTAGTCGCTATTTAATCAGCTAAAAGCCTGTTTTCACGTTTTTACTCCGCCCTTTTTTCGTACATTTGGCGCCAATATGGATACTCGAAAACGCGTTGAGGTGTGTTTTACACCGGGGGAATACCCTTATTACAAAGATGAATTTGAAATTGTAGTTGTTATTGACGTTTTACGCGCAACTTCTGCTATTTGTGCAGCTTTTGATAATGGTATAGCTTCCATCATCCCTGTTCCAACAGTTGAAGAAGCTTGGGCTTATAAAGAAAAAGGCTATTTAGCTGGTGCAGAACGAAAAGGACAAATCGTTGAAGGTTTTGACTTTGGAAATTCACCTTTCAGTTACATGAAAGAAGAATTTAGAGGAAAAGATGTGGTGTTAACAACAACCAACGGTACAAAATCTTTAGATGTAGCAAAAGACGCTGAAACAGTTGTAGTTGGATCTTTTTTGAACTTGGATGCATTGAACGCTTGGTTAGCTACTCAGGATAAAAACATCTTGTGTTTGTGTTCAGGTTGGCAAGATAAATTCAACTTAGAAGATACGATTTGTGCAGGTGCTATTTGTGAATCGTTGATCAACACAGGTAACTTTACTTCGATTGAAGATTCATCCATTGCAGCGAAATATTTGTATCTTTCTGCTAAGGATAACTATTTGGGGTATTTGAAATCGAGCTCACACCGTAGAAGGTTGAAAAATTTGAACTTGAACGAAGACATCAAGTACTGTTTAACACCCAATCAAACTAACGTTATTCCGATTTTGAGAAATGGGAAATTGGTTCAACTGGAAGAAATTTAATCTCACTACTTTTTGTAGTATTTTGATTTTATCTTCTGCTTTAGCAGGAGCAAATGGTCCTTTACCAGTAAAACCGAACACACATCTGTGGGGATTTTTTGGACACAAGCGCATCAATCGTGTTGCTGTTTTCACCTTACCACCTGAAATGTTGGGATTTTTCAAAGAAAACATCGAATTCATTACTGAACATGCAGTAGATCCCGACAAACGCAGGTATTCTGTAGAGGGAGAAGCACAACGCCATTACATTGATATTGACCATTATGCGCATAACGGACAAAATCCCTTTGAGGTTGTCCCTCGCAAATGGAACGATGCCGTTGAAAAATTCACAGAAGACACCCTTCAAGCTTATGGCATTGTTCCCTGGCATATTTTGGTCATGAAAATGCGTTTGCAAAAAGCTTTTGAGTCAAAAAATGTGGACCTCATTTTAAAATACGCTTCTGAAATTGGACATTACATTGGTGATGCGCACGTTCCGCTGCACACGACAGAAAATTACAACGGTCAATTGACTGGTCAACGCGGTATTCATGGTCTTTGGGAAAGTAGAATTGTCGAAATCAATGCAGAAGAATACGATTACTTCGTTGGTAAGGGAAAATACATCTCCAATGTACTCAACTTTGCTTGGGAAGCTGTTGAAGCCTCCAATGCAGGAGTGGATTCTGTTTTAACAATTGAAAAAGAATTGACGGCAGAATTTCCAAGTGATTTGAAATACAGTTACGAACAACGTGGTCAAGCATTGATTCAAGTCTACTCCAAAGAATTCTGTGACGAATACCAACGTCGCTTAAATGGTATGGTTGAACGCAGAATGCGCGAAGCGATTGTTGGAGTGGGTTCTATTTGGTACACCGCTTGGGTAGATGCTGGTCAGCCCGATTTATCGATTTTAACCAATACTCCACCTTCTCCAGAATTATTAAAAGAATTACAAGAACTGGAAGAAATGTACCAACACACCGAACACAAAGGAACAATTTGCGATTGATTTTCATCGTTCTTTTTAGAAATACCAGTACATTTACGCATCAATAAAAGCATATGACAATAGACATCAACACAGTGGTTTCCTTGCAATACAAGCTAAGCAACCAACAAACAGGTGAACAACTCGAGGAAACGTTAGTTGATCGACCAATGCAATTTCTTTATGGAATTGAGCGCATCATCCCGACTTTTGAAGAAAACATTCACGGAAAAAGTAAAGGTGATAAAATGAGTTTCGGAATTCCAGCAGCAGATGCTTATGGAACTAGAACGGAGGAACAAGTAGTAAACATTCCATTGAATGTATTCCATGATGAAAGTGGAAAAATCAATGAAGAACATATTTACGTTGGTGCATTATTGCCAATGACTGATCACGAAGGAAGACATTTACGTGGACGCATTTTGGAATTGAATGCAGAAGATGTAAAAATGGATTTCAATCATCCTTTAGCAGGAATTGATTTATTGTTCGATATCGAAATATTGGATGTTAGACCTGCAACACAAGAGGAAATTGCTCATGGGCATTCTCATGGTGAACATGGTCATCATCACTAAAAAATCTTGAAAACGTCGGTCAACACCGGCGTTTTTTTTGACCTGTAAAAATGCAATTTTACATGACTAACTGATTTTTTAGTTGATCAGGTAAAATTGCATCAACCGCGGCTGATTACCTTTTCAATTTCAGTTCAAAATCACCACCCAATCCCCCAATTCTTCCACTCATTCCAATCTTTTTATCCTTTGACCATTTTTCGTTCACCATTTCCTCGAACTTAGTACTTTAGCGCTAAGCATTCAAACTATGATAAACGTATCCAATTTATCCAAATCCTTTTCGCTGACACGTCAGCAAAAAAAGGAACTCGGCACAACAGAAAACACTGTTCTGGCTGTTGATGACATCAGTTTTTCTTGTGCGCCAGGAAGAGTACACGCCCTACTTGGTCCAAATGGAGCTGGAAAAACGACTACACTTCGTATGTTGTCAACGATTTTCAAACCGACAAAAGGATCGATCATTATTGACGGAATTGACGCTGTTGCCAATGCGCAAGAAGCACGAAAACACATGGGTTTTTTGACTGGTTCTGCTGGATTATATGCTCGTTTAACACCGAATGAATTGGTTGACTACTTTGCGAAACTCTATGGTGTAAGCAACGAAGACCGCGATAAACGCAAGCAACGTTTGTTTGATTTGCTAGATATGCACGATTTCAAAAACAAACGCATTGGGAAATTGAGTACTGGAATGAAACAGAAAGTTTCCATTTGTAGAACGATGATACACGATCCTCAAGTAGTCATTTTTGATGAACCAACCAGTGGATTGGATGTGATTACTGCTGAAAACATCATCCAATTGATCCGCGATTGTAAAAACGAAGGCAAAACCGTTATTTTCTCCAGTCACATCATGGGGGAAGTGGATTTGTTGTGTGATGACATTACGATCATCCACAAAGGAAAAGTGTTGTTCAACGACACCATGGAAGCATTCCGTTCGCAAATGGAAGCACCAAATTTAACAGCAGAATTTATTCGCATTGTGAACCAACAAAAAGCAGTAGTATGATGATTTTCACCGTTTTCTTGAAAGAATTAAAAGACACTTTGCGCGATAGACGTACAGTGATGATGATGATCGTTATTCCAACGTTGATTTTCCCGTTGGTGATGAATGTCTTTATGAAAGTATCCAGTAGTTTTGAAAAAGATGCCGCTGAGAAAAAATTGAATATTGGCTTGGTTTCTTCTGAGATTGGAGCTCTCGATAATGAATTGCACCATCTTCCAAAAGAATTGGGAGCAAAACACTTCATCCCTTTTACAGATACAACAGCATTGAAAGCTGCAATCAAATCCGATTCAATTCAAATTGGTTTCTTTATTCCTGCAAAATCGGATCAAAACAAAACAGCTATGAAGCCCATCAATGTAACGGTGTTTCATGACGGGACGGATTTAGGTATGAAAGATCGTGCAGATATCTACTTGAATTACATTCAAACCAAATGGAAACAAGAGCGCTACAAAACCTTACAGATTGATGAATCGAAAATCACTCCATTGATCATGGTTTATTCCAATGTGGCTTCCGACAAGGAAATGATTGGAAAACTGATTGGTGGATTTTTACCATATATCTTCATCGCATTTGGATTCATGGGTTGCATGTTTCCAGCAATTGATTTATTTACAGGTGAAAAAGAACGCGGAACCATTGAAACATTATTGACAACACCAGTACCTCGTTGGCAATTGTTGTTTGGTAAAATGGGCGTAGTTGTTTTATCCGGATTATTGGCTGCTACTTTTAGCTTACTCGGATTATTTGTTTCAGTAGAATTCATGAGCTCAGAAGCTTCACCCGAATTCATGAAGATTGTTAGTGACATCTTGAGTCCAAGCTTCATATTCATGTTGTATTTATTGCTGTTCCCATTGATCGTTTTCTTCGCTGGTATCATGATTCCCATTGCTGTTAGAGCAAAAAGTTTCAAAGAAGCACAAAGCATCATTTCTCCTTTGAACATTGTAATCGTTCTTCCAGCTATGGTAGGTTTCTTCCCAGGAATCGAATTAAACGAAATCACTGCCCTAATTCCTGTTGTAAACATTGTACTTGCAACCAAAGAATTGATTGCTGGAACCTTGGAGTGGAACTTGGTCATCATGGCATTTGGAGTAATGGTTTTCTTAGCGAGTACAGCTGTATTCTTGTCCTACCGCAAATTTGAAAGCGAAGGGAATGTGATTAGTTAAATCCCAAAAAGATACTATTAGTGTATTTGAATGAAAAGGGGAAATATATCCTTTTCATTCAAATTCCTCCTTACCTTTGCAACATGCTTGCACCCGATTCTTCCATTTCCTGTTTTTTGCGTTTTCATCAAGACGTTAATGGAATTACTTTGCCTGAGAAATTTACTTTTCCGTTTTACTACGAACCACACGAACTGAGTAAAATTGCTGCTCAAGAATTGCAAGATTATCTTGAAAATCACCAACAATGGGAGCACAATTTCGGTTTGGATGAAACACAAGACGGATTGGTGATTGGTAAAATGTTCGGCGTGTTGGTCGTACAGCATCCTTCAGGAGAATTGGGCTATTTAGCAGCTTTCTCGGGGAAATTAGCCAATAGCAACCATCACCCCTACTTTGTTCCACCTGTTTTTGATATTCTTACTGAAGATGGATTCTTTAGAAAAGGTGAATTGGAAGTGAATGCACTCAATGATGCACTTGAAAAAGCGTTGGTGGATCCAAACTATTTAGCACTGAAAGAAGCACTGAAAGCTTTAGAAATTGAAGCTCAAACCCATATAACAACACAAAAAGAGCAGATAAAAGTGCTCAAATCCCAACGCGATGAACGACGAAAAGTCGGCGAATCATCGCTGGATGAAAATGCTTTTCAAGCTTTGCTTGCAACATTGGCTCAAGAAAGTGTGAAAGAAAAGTTCTTGCTAAAAGACATGACCAAACACTTCGAGTACCGTTTGGCAGAACTTCGCGAGCAAATCCGACCATTTGAGGTTACTATTGAAGAATACAAAGAAGCGCGAAAAACGAAATCTGCTGCTATCCAACAACAATTGTTTGATCATTATTATTTCTTGAATCAAGCTGGAAAACAAAAAAGCTTGGGAGCCATTTTTGCCAATATGCCTGATGCGAAACCGCCCGCAGGTGCTGGAGAATGTGCTGCACCCAAGTTATTGCACTACGCTTTCATTCATCAACTCAAACCAATTGCTTTAGCTGAATTTTGGTGGGGTCAATCGCCCA
This sequence comes from Fluviicola sp., assembly GCA_020849495.1. Classification (GTDB taxonomy): domain Bacteria; phylum Bacteroidota; class Bacteroidia; order Flavobacteriales_D; family Crocinitomicaceae; genus Fluviicola. Next base: position 18,293 of record JADLGD010000062.1, on the reverse strand, counting down.
AATCGGAAGTACGTGTACACCAGCAATACTATCCGGCTTGTAGGGGGAAATGCGAACCGATTCTAGCACACATGCTGGAAGGAATGGCTTTGGATCCCAATCCGATGTTGGTTAATCCTGCCGAAGGAAAAAGTTTACCCGTAGTTTTTGAAGACGATTATTTGATGGTGGTCAATAAACCCGCTGAATTCCTTTCTGTGCCTGGAAAAAATATTTCGGATTCTGTTTACGAACGCGTGAAATTGATGCTTCCTGAGGCCACTGGTCCCTTAATCGTTCACCGATTGGACATGTCCACTTCTGGTTTATTGGTCATTGCAAAAAACAAAGACGTCCATGAACATTTGCAACGGCAATTCATCAAACGGACTGTGAACAAACGCTATGTCGCTTTACTGGAAAATGAAGTAATTGGTGATAAAGGACAAATTGATTTGCCTTTGCGGGTCGATTTAGATGATCGCCCACGTCAATTGGTTTGTAACGAACATGGCAAACATGCTGTTACCAAATGGGAGGTTGCCAATCGTGAAAACGGTAAAACACGCATTTATTTTTACCCCATTACAGGCAGAACGCATCAATTACGTGTGCATGCTGCTCATCCACTTGGTTTATCCAACCCGATAATTGGTGATGATTTGTATGGTACCAAAGCCGATCGTTTGCATTTACATGCCGAAACCTTGGAATTTAGTCACCCAATAAGTAGAGAACGTTTGACCATTCGAGTGGAAGCGCCTTTTTAATCGATCATGAGTTCACATTTGGAAAAAGCCATAGCGGCAGAAATTGCCTATACCAAGCAACAATTTGATGAGCAACAACAACGTTCACCGCAAGAATTGCGCAAAGAAGGTTTGCTTTTGTATCCTTTGCAATTTGTCAATTACATAGAGAGTAATCAAACCACGATAATACAATTAGCATGTTCATTTGTGATCAACGACAACTACTTCAAACGTGGGACTTTGGTGAAACTAAATGCTGGAAACACCTCTTATAATTGTCGAATTCTTGATTTAGAAGCACAAACAATCGCCATCAGTTCTGATTCAGAAATTGAAGAAAACTTGCAAGAAGTTGAATTGCAATTGCAACACATCCCTGATGATCGCACTTTGAAATGCATGACATTGGGATTGAAACTGAGTCAAACAATTCCACAATTACTGACTTTTGAAGCTGATTTCAAGCAAGAAAAAGAATCGCACACTTTTGAAAATGACGCATTAAATCCATCGCAACAACAAGCCGTCGGTAGTATTTTAGCTGATCAACCGACAGTTGTCATTCAAGGACCTCCTGGAACTGGAAAAACGCATACGCTATCAATAGCCATTGCGGAATTAGTAAAAAGCGGAAAACGTGTTATCATTTCTGCTCCAAGCAATACAGCTGTTGACCAATTGGCTCGAAAAGTCATTGCTCAAGGGTGTCAATTGATTCGTTTGGGTAATGATGAGAAAATCAGTGCTGATTTGCAGGATTATACCATTGACGGTTACTTGGAAAAAGGCGGAAGTTCTAAAAGTATCCAGCAATTAAAAAAACAGTTGCAACAGGCGGAGAATATTGCCAATCGACACATCCGTAATTTCACGAAAGAGGCTGCTGAAGAACGAAGAAATGCAAGGAAAGAGGCACGTGAAATCAAACAATTGATGCGGAAAATAGCCAAGGATGCGGTGACAACTTTGATCGAATCCAGTCAAGTGATTGCAAGTACACCTGTTGGTTTATTCAATTACCTTTCAAAAGATTTTAGTGCAGATGTGGTGTTTTTAGATGAAGCCGGACAAGCATTGGAACCTTTGGCATGGTTGGTTGCTAGTTTTGGTAAACGTTTGGTTTTGTGTGGCGATCCGCAGCAATTACCTCCAACGGTTTTAGCCCCTGAAGCCGTAAAATTGGGATTAAATATCAGTTTACTAGAACGAGTGGCGCAACTTCAAACTCCAATTCTATTAAACGAACAATACCGCATGGGGACAAACATTGTTGCCAGCATCAATCCTTACTTTTATCAAAATCGTTTGGTTTCTGCAGCTCATTTATCTCTTGGGAAGATCCAATTTATAGACATGGCAGGCTATGGTGATGGTGAACAACAAGATGAACTTTCGGGCAGTTATTTCAATACTTCTGAAGCTGAAATCATTCAAAAACTCATTGAAGCAGAACGTATTTCAGAAAACAACACCGTAATCCTTGCACCCTATTCAGCACAAATCAAAAGTCTTGGAGACACGCTTGGAAAACAATGGAAAATTGCAACAGTAGATGCCATTCAAGGACAGGAAGCTGAAAACATCATCATCAGTCTCACACGAAGCAATGAAGAAGGGACTATTGGTTTCTTAACTGATTACCGCCGTACAAACGTGGCCATTTCAAGAGCAAAATCTTCTTGTTACATTATTGGGGATAGCGCGACGATTGGATCGGATAAATTCTATGCCCAATTGTTAGAACTTTTAGAACAGCAAGAGACTTATAAAAGTGCTTGGGAATTGTTAGATTAACTGTTGAGGTTTCGTTAAAGGCAAGTCTATTCGAGCAAGGAAACCGTTATTGTTTTCGAAGGAGAAATGTCCATCAATTTGTTCGCACAAAGAACGTACCAACTCAAATCCAAGTGACTTCGACTTATTGAAATCTTCGGCTTCATTTATTCCAGGTCCGTTATCTTGAATGGTAATCCACAAGCGATTGTCTTTTTGCATCACTTTTACTTGAATCGTCAATTGCTTGTCTGCTTTTTGTGCATGTTTATAAGCATTGGTCAACAATTCATTCACAATTAAACCACACGGAACCGCTTTTTGAATGGGAATCATCACTGACTCTGTTTCCATTTTCACTTTCGCAACATTCCCCATCATGTGTTCAATGTTTTTCAATAACGAGGAAAGGTATTCTTTAAAATCCAAGGCTTCAAAACCTTGATTGTTGTACATTTGATTGTGAATCAATGCCATCGAATAGACTCTAAATCGACAATCATCTAAAGCTTCTATGACCTCTTTGTTATCTGTAGTATCTTTTTTTAAATTCAATAAACTCGTTACAATATTCATGTTGTTTTTCACCCGATGATTCAATTCTGCCAATAACAATTCTTTTTCACGGAGAACAGATCTGATTTCAGCGTCTTGTTTTAAATTTTCCCAAGTAACCATTAATAAGAGAACCAAGGTTGAAAAAAAACTAATAATGATACTAAATGGCTGAATAAAACGAATATCTTTCGCTGAAAGTGTAGTTGTAATATGATCATACAAAAACGTTGAAAGAACAATAATCGAAACAAAATAAACCAGCAATAGGATGATTAAGTGTTTCAGTGTTTCCTTTCTGCCAATGAATTGAATCAATGTTAAAATAAGTGGGAAATAAAAAAGAGCTATCAAAGAATTGAAACCGTAAACGTAGGAAGCAGAAAAAATAATGAAAGCTCCCATAATAAAAAACAAATGGGTAGCAGCTAAATAGCCAAACCATTTATTCAACAAAGGAACAAAAGGAGCTAAACACAAAATAACAATGAAATAGGGTGTTAAAGCATGTAATTGCATGTATTCAAACAAAATCAATGTTAGCGAAATATTGAAAAATCCCACTAAAGAAAGGAAATTCAATTTCCGAGTGAGATTGATTTCCCACGTAACATAATTTGGCCGAACTCCGATGTTGAAATATGTATTCACGCTAGTAATAGTTGGATAAATTTACAATAAGATTTCTAGCTTCATGACATTTTCTTCAATATGGCAGAATATTTGTAAATTCGTGGCACAAACCAAGAACTCAAACAATCCTATATGATATGCTCATGTTGCATTTAAATATTAACTCACATGAGAATACAATATGACCGATAAAAATCAAATTCCCCATATATGAAAGCAATCATTGTATTGATTTTGTTAACATTCAATTCCGCATCCCTTTGGGCGCAACCTTTAGCATGGATGGGAAAACCTAAACCATACAAATGGCTCATTGGGGTTTCATGGAATGCTGTTGAAGATGATGGTAGAGGCTTTTGCCAAATGTTTGACGTAACGCAATCATGGAACATGCCTGCTTACCCAACTCGTTTGGTCGTCGATCGCTATTTCAAACACGGGTTAAGTGCAGAATTTTCTGGAGCTTACAATCGCTATTTAGCAGGAAAATTGATCAACGATTCAACCAATCGATCGGGCATGTTTTTATCTTTTGATTTAAACGCAAAATACAGCTTCTACGATTTACAACAAACAACTTGGTTGGATCCTTATGTTTCTCTTGGTGTAGGTATTACTCAACGAACTGCAATTCCACAAGTGCTTTGCCCTACTGCAAACGTTGGAGCTGGAGTAAATATTTGGATTTACAAAGGTCTTGGAATTCAATTGCAAACAAGCGCAAAATTTGGTCTTGCAGGAAAACTATTTGCTGAAAACGATTACTTCCAACATTCAGCTGGGATTGTATATAAATTCAAAGGCGATCGAAAAAGCAATGAATTCAATAAGAAACATTATAAATGGACCGATAAAAAACAACGCTACAAATCCGGTAGAAAAAAAGGGTAATTCTAAAAGCTGTTCTAAAAAAGGACAGCTTTTTTTTATCCTTTTAATCCCATCATCAACAAATCGATGTCTTTGTATTTTAAATCGAATACTTTCCCTAGTACTTCACTTACCAAAATTCCGCGATAGATGTAAACACCCGAACGAAAACCTGAATCGTTGCGAATTAAATCTTGTGAGCCACCAGAATCTCCCATGGCCATCAAAATAGGTGAGAAGATATTTGATAAAGCGAATGAAGCTGTACGCGGAACGCGAGAAGCGATATTTGGAACGCAATAATGCAAAACGCCATGCTGTGTAAACGTTGGATTGCTGTGATTGGTCACACGAGAAGTTTCAAAACAACCACCTTGATCGATACTCACATCAACGATTACGGAACCTTCTTTCATGTTTTGCACCATTTCCTCCGTTACTACACAAGGTGTTCTTCCCAAAGGAGAACGAATGGCACCAATCACCACATCAGCACGCATGATTGCTTTTGCTAAAACTTTCGGCTGTAAAACAGAAGTATAAATTCTAAATCCTAGATCATTTTGTAAACGACGAAGACGCGACAAACTGTTATCAAATACTTTTACTGATGCACCCAAGCCCATTGCAGCTCTTGTTGCACATTCACCAACAGTTCCTGCACCCAAAACAACTACTTCAGTTGGTTGAACACCAGCAATCCCTCCTAACATGATCCCTTTTCCTTCATTGAAAGAAGAAAGCAATTCTCCTGCAATCAAAATAGATGTTGTCCCTGCTATTTCACCCATCGTTCGCACAACAGGAAATACTCCTTGCTCATCCTGAATGTAGTCCCAAGCAACCGCAGTGATTTTTTTCTGAATGAGTTTTTGTAAAATGATTTTTGGCTGAATGCTCAATTGTAAAGCAGAAATCAAGGTTTGATTCCCTTTCATCAAATCGACCTCATCTTCTGTAGGAGGAGCGACTTTCAAAATGATATCACACTCAAAAATCTCTTTGGGTGAAAAACAAATCTCTGCTCCTACTTCAGAATATTCTCGATCAGAAAAGTGGCTCGGTTCTCCTGCCCCCGATTCTAAGCGTACGTTGTGTCCATTTGCTACTAAAAACGAAACTGCTTCTGGCACCAAAGGCACTCGACGTTCCTGAAAACTCAACTCTTTTGGAATACCAATATGCAAACTTCCTTTCTTTTTGGAAATTTCAAGCATTTCTTCCATTGGAAGAATATTACCTTCTTTGAGTAATTGTTTGAGTAATTCGGGATCTTTAACCATCTTCATACGGATATTGGGGTCTTACGAAGATAAGATTAATTTTCAAGCAATAGACTGAACAACTCGCCTTTTTTCAGAACAAAGTTAATCGTTCAATTGTACCAAACGCTCCCCATTTTCATTTACTGAAATACTTATTTCAACTGTGTCATCCGGTAATAATGGCGCAATTTTGTCAGCCCATTCAATCAAACAATAACCGCCAGAATAGAGCATTTCTTCTACACCAATTTCAAGGGCTTCTTCAATGGATTCCAAACGATACACATCAAAATGATAGACTGCTCCGTAATACGGAGAATCATACACATTGACAATGGAATACGTGGGCGAACCATCCGGATCTTGAATACCCATTGCTCGCAACATCGCATTGATCAGAGTCGTTTTCCCTGCTCCCATTTCAGCATTAAAAGCCACGACTTTCTTGTCCTCCAATTGTAACAAGACTTCTTTTGCAACAAAAGCAAGATCATCGAGTGTATGGATTACAAAGGTTTTCATTTGGGCTGTAAAATGACAAATGGAATCATGATTTCCTCCATCGATATTCCTCCATGTTGGAACGTATCGTTGTAATAGTTCACGAAATGATTGTAATTATTGGGATATACAAAATAATCGTGCTCACGTGTAAAGACAAACTCACTCGAAATATTCGATTTTGGTAAACCTACTTTTTCTGGATGACGAATGGTAAATACTTCTTTCTCTTTATAAGACAAATTTCTACCTGTCTTGTATCGCAAATTGGTATTCGTTGCTCGATCTCCAACTATTTTTACGGGATTGGTTACACGAACAGTACCGTGATCTGTAGTAATGACCACTTTTACTTTTTGAGCAGCCATTTTCTTCAACATTTCTTGTAAAGGTGAGTGTTCAAACCAAGAAACGGTTAATGAACGGTATGCTGCTTCATCTGCTGCCAATTCTTTGATCATGTCCATTTCTGTACGCGCATGGGAGAGCATATCCACAAAATTGTACACGATGACATTCAACTGATTGTCTTTGTAATTATTGAACTGATCCAACAAACGTTTTCCAGCATCCAGGTTCGTGATTTTATTGTACGACCATTTCACGTTTTTACCGTTGCGTTTGAGGTTTCCTTCCAAGAAAACGGCTTCGTGCATGTTTTTACCACCTTCATCTTCTTCGTTCAACCAATGTTGAGGAAAACGTTTTTCAATTTCAGAAGGCATCAAACCGGCAAACAAGGCATTACGTGCATAATGGGTTGCTGTAGGCAAAATAGAGAAAACAATGTCTTCTTTTTCAATCGTAAAGTAATTGGAAATGATTGGCTTCAACACTTGCCATTGATCGTAGCGTAAATTGTCGATGACCAATAAATAAACTGGTTCGTTCAACATTGGGAAAACGCGTTCTTTCAATAAATGATGAACCATTTCAGGTGCTTCTTCTTGACCATTGAACCAATCTTCGTAGTTATTTTCGATGAAGCGGCAGAACAAATCATTCGCTTCACGGCGTTGTGCATTCAAAATTTCGCGCATTCCTTGATCTTGAAGGCCTTTGAATTCTAAATCCCAATAAGTCAATTTCTTGAAAACCTCCTTCCATTCTTCAGCATCCAAGCGTGAACTCAATTGCATGCCCAACTGTCTAAATTCTTGCTGGTAATTCGAATTTGTTTTCTGAGAAACCAATTTACGGTGATCCAAGTTCTTCTTCAAACTCAAGAGCAATTGGTTTGGATTCACTGGTTTGATCAAATAATCAGCGATTTTACCACCAATGGCATCTTCCATGATGGACTCTTCTTCACTTTTTGTGATCATCACAACAGGCAAATGTGGATGAATTTCTTTGATACGTGTCAAAGCTTCCAAACCAGAAATTCCGGGCATGTTTTCATCAAGAAACACAATATCATAATTGTTTTCTTGGCATTTTTCTACTGCTTCTGAGCCGTTGTTGATGAGTTCTACGTGGTAACCTTTCGATTCCAAAAATAAAACATGGGGTTTTAAAAACTCCATTTCATCATCTGCCCACAGAATCTTTGCTTGCATATCCTAAAGATTAATTAGCTTTGAGTTTGGTTTATAAAAGTATTCAATTGCGCACAAATACCTACAGAAACAACAAAAAGAAAATCATCAACGACCCAGTTTATGGTTTTATTTCAATTCCAGACGAATTTATTTTCGATTTGATTGAACATCCGTACTTCCAACGCTTGCGTAGAATCAAGCAATTGGGAATGACGCACTACGTTTATCCAGGAGCTTTACACACCCGTTTCCACCATGTGATTGGTGCCATGCACTTGATGCATCAAGCCATTTCTGTGATTCGTAAAAAAGGTCATCCAATTAGCAAAGAAGAAGAAAGAGCGGTTTTGATTGCCATTTTGTTGCACGATATGGGACACGGACCGTTTTCTCATGCTTTGGAATACGATATTGTTAATGGCGTAAGTCACGAACAAATTTCTTTTTACTTCATTGAAGCATTGAAGCAAGAATTTCCCAACAACAGAGATGATTTGGAGCGCGCTTTAATGATTTTCTCCAATAAATACCACAAGAAATTCCTACACCAATTGGTTTCTAGTCAGCTTGATATGGACCGTTTGGATTATTTAACCAGAGATAGTTTTTTTACTGGAGTTTCGGAAGGAATTGTGGGAACCGATCGCATCATTGAAATGTTGAACGTTCACCATGACCAATTGGTAGTGGATGAAAAAGGGATCTATTCCATCGAGAAATTTTTGGTAGCTCGCAGAGTCATGTATTGGCAAGTGTATTTACACAAGACAGTTGTTTCTGGCGAATTCATGCTCATCAATATTTTGCGTAGAGCGAAAGAATTGGTGACACGTGGTGAAGAATTGTTTGCCTCCCCTGCCTTGATGTACTTCATGAAAAACACGGTTACTAAAACCGATTTTGAAAACAAACCTGAAATCTTGGCAACTTTTGCTCAACTGGACGATTACGACATCATGGGAGCGGTAAAAGTGTGGCAATTTCATCAAGACAAAGTACTTTCGATTCTATCCACGCATTTGATCAATCGCAAATTACACAAAGTAGAGATTTCTAAAGATCCTTTCAGTCCAGACCGTATCCAATTTGAATACGAAATGGTCCGCAATCAATTTCAATTAAACGATGAGGAAATCAAGTATTTTGTTTATTCAGAATTACTTTCCAACAACGCTTACAGTCAGGTAAAACAAACCATTAATCTCTTGATGAAAAACGGGGAAATCATGGACGTTTCAAAAGCATCAGACAATTTAAATATCTCTGCTTTGGCCACTCCTGTTGAGAAATTCTGTTTGTGCTATCCTATTCCGAATCAATAGTCGGATCTGACTTTATTGTTTGATGTAGCGAAGCGTTTGGGAACCCAACTTTATGAAATAAGTACCATTCTTAAGATCGCTTAAATCAAGGTTGGCTTTGCCATCTTGAAATGCAACGTTTGTCTTTTTCACAAGTAATCCATTGATAGCATAAAGCTCCAATGAAAGTGATTGTGCATCCAAATTGGACATCGCCAATTCTATCATTCCATTTCCAGGATTGGGATAAATAGTGAATTGAATAGCGTTTTCTTCCTCCAAACTTGAGGTTCCATCTGTAATGGAAATTGTCTCTGATCCGGTACAACCATTTGCATCTGTTATCGAACAAGTATAAGTACCTGGACATAAATTGGTGATACTTTCAGTAGTTGAATTTGCAGGATCGTTCCATTGAACAGTGTAAGGAGCAGTTCCTCCTGTAATGACCACAAAAGCAGAACCGTCACAACCATTAAATGCATTGTTATACAAGCTAGAAACTGAAAGGGAATTGAATTGAGTGATTTCAAAGCAAATATTGTCGATTGCACCTAAAGCATCCGTAACTTGCACACAATAACTTCCACCTTGCAATCCAGTAACAGTCTGTGTCGTTTGTCCTCCAGCCGACAAATCCCACGCATAAGTGAAAGGTGCTTGTCCGTTTAAGGGATTGATTGTAACCGTTGAACCATTACTACTACAGTTGGAAGTGGAAACCGAATAGGTCAAATTTAAACCTGCTTGAGTTGGCAAAACAGCCACCGCATCCATTTTTACAGGAAGATGATCCGACAAATAATAAATGGCTTTCACCACCGAATCCGGGTACTGAGCATTTCCACCATTCAATAAACTTTGATTGTAATGAGCTCCATCATTTCCAATTGCTTTGTACGAATTGTTGGTGTAAGTTAAATTCGATCCGTTCAAGACATTGGGTGAAACCAAAATGTGATCAAAACGATCATCCATTCCTCCTGTTGAGCCACATGCAATAGAACCAGAAGTACGTGGTGATTGTGTGTGCACAGATGCGAAAGCGGCATTGGCAGTCCAATTCCCTGCTGAATTGATTGGATCTTTCATTTGTCCATTACCTGCAGTCACCAGATTTTGATAACACGTTTCAGAACTACGATACGTATTCAAATCACCACAAACGAATAAATGACGGTCAGTAGGGCGAGTAGCTAAAACCTGTCTTAGAATTTGGGTTTGCGTTGCTCTTTCGGCTTGCTCAGCAGTGCCGCTACCAGCTTTTAAGTGACACATAAACACCTCCACAAAAATGGTATCGTGATGATTGGGCAAGGTAGGATCGATGACATACAAAATGTAGTGATCAATATTTCTAACAGAAGTAGTGATTGTACGTTGTTCTTTGAGCACCAATTTATCTGCATTGTAAAACAACATGTTATGGATATCTCCAGAATTGTTGGGTGCCCAATTGGCACGTTGGTAATGCGTTGTCCCGAAAACATTCAATGAACGTGTCAAAATACTATCGCAACCGGCTTCGGTTTGAATTTCACATGCTCCCAAAATATCAGGATTCAAATAGCGCATGGTTCTTCTCAAGGTATCCGTTCGATTCAAGGGATTGACATTGGAACTACCACAATCCGTTCTTCCGTTTGGGAAATTCAATAAATTATAAGAAACAACTCGAAGCGGAACAGTTTGAGCAATTGAAACGACATGCAAAAACAACAAACAAGCGATAGTAAACCAACTTTTCATTTGGTAAAACTACGCTGTTTTGTAGCTATATCCCAGAAAAAAGCAGCTTTTTTTATACTAAAAGGATTTACTATTTCACCTTTAAAATAATCCGTTTTTAGAAATCCAAAGCGCAATTTAAGCCGTATTTTTGCAAAAAATTAAAAGGCATGCAAACAGCAATAGACGCAATCAACAAAGAGCTTGAACCCATCATGCAAACCATCGTTTCACATCCAACATACGAACACATTACAACTATTGAAGGTGTAAGAGCATTCATGGAACAACACATTTTTGCTGTTTGGGATTTTATGTCACTTTTGAAGTCATTGCAAAATCACCTTACTTGTACTGCTGTTCCATGGTTTCCAGTTGGCAATGCAAAAACACGCTTTTTAATCAATGAAATTGTTTGTGGTGAAGAATCAGATATAGCTTATAAAACGGAAGGCAATACCAGCCATTTTGAGTTGTATTTAGAAGCGATGCAACAAGCAAATGCATCAACCGCTGCTATCGATCAATTTATTTCTGCTTTGAAAGCAGGAAAATCAGTAGAAGCAGCCATTTCTCCTTTATCGATTCCTGAGAAAACAAAAGATTTCGTTCGCTTCACTTTTGAAGTCATAGCGACCAACAAACCCTACATCATTGCAGCTGTGTTTACGTTTGGCAGAGAAGATTTGATTCCTTCCATGTTCCGCAACATTGTGGATGAATTGAACACACAATTCAAAGGTCAACTGGATATTTTCGCCTACTACCTGGACCGTCACATTGAAGTAGATGGCGATCATCACAGTCATTTAGCTTTGGAAATGGTGTCGATCTTATGCGGTGAAGACGAGAAAAAATGGATGGAAGCGCAATCGTATTCTATTCGTGCAATGGAGATGAGAAATGAATTGTGGAATGGTGTAATGGAACGATTGTCAGTTGAAGCTTAATATTCTTTTACAATAATCGACACAACTCTTCAATTTCTGCTTTAGAATTGAAAGCGTGCAAACAAATTCGCAAGCGTTGCTGTCCTGCTGGAACTGTAGGAGGCAAAATGGCTTTCACTGCAAAACCAGCTGCTTGTAAACGTTCAGCAACCGCTTTACATGTTTCTAATTCTTCGTAGTCCAACATTTGAATCGGCGAATTTTCAGCGCTGATCGGGCTGGGTTTGAACGAGCGGAAATAGCGAATATGTGCTTGCAGTTGTTCTCGAAGCTTATTCTCTTGAGCCTTTAGAACTTGTCCTTGAATGTGAGTGTACATTGCTTCCGGCATTGCCGTGGTGTAAATAAACGATCGTGCAAAATTGATCAGAAAACTACGTACCGTTTTCGAAACTAACACAACTGCACCGTGAGCGCCAAATCCTTTTCCGAAAGTCACCAAACGCGCAAACACCTTCGGGATCATTTCCATTTCATCACACAAACCGATTCCATTTTCACCAAAAACGCCTCCTGCATGCGCTTCATCGACTATCAAAAGTGCATCGTAACGTTCACACAAATCAGCAATCGCATTTAAAGGTGCTATATCTCCATCCATTGAATAAATGGATTCAATGGCAACAAAAACGGTTCCTTCAGCACGATTCAAGCGAGCTTCCAAATCAGATAAATCATTGTGATTAAATGAAAACGCTTTTGCAAAACTTAAACGAATACCGTCTCTTACAGAAGCATGAACCAATTCATCGTAAATGATGGTATCTCCTTTTTGTGGAACAGCTGAAAATAAGCCTAAATTGGCATCGTAACCCGAATTAAAGACCAGAGCAGCTTCCGCTTTAAAATGGGTAGCAAGAAAAGACTCAACGTTTTCTATTGTTTTAGAATTACCTGAAATCAAGCGCGAACCAGAGCCAGAAGACAGTTCAACCTGTTGAAGTTGCTTTCCAAGTCCCAAATAATCATTCGACCAAAAATCGATGGCAGTATCAAACGACAAAAGGGAGCGTTCACTCCCCTTTGCTATTCGTTCTTGTAATAATCGAATGTATTTTGGTTCCATGAGAATGCTTATTCAACCACGATTTTACGCGGTTCAAATCCATGGCTAGCACATTTAGCTTCTTCCAATTCTTTTGCACGTAATGCTTCTTTTTCCTTGCGCGCTTCGATGATTGGATCTGGTTGTGAAACTGGTTTTTCACCATCTGCGAAAGCCGCTTTAGGGATCAAACCAAGGATATCAAACATTTCTTTGTCCTCGTTGAACTCTGGATTGGGAGTCGTCAATAATTTATCACCTGCAAAGATTGAACTTGCTCCAGCCATAAAACACAAAGCTTGACCTTCCATGTTCATCTTCGTTCTTCCAGCAGACAAGCGCACCACTGATTCTGGGAAAACAATGCGAGTTGTAGCAACCATGCGAATCATTTCCCATTGTTCGATTGGTTTTTGATTCTCCAAAGGTGTTCCTTCTACAGCCACCAAAGCATTGATTGGAATTGATTCTGGTGGTGTTTCCATCGTCATGTAGCTCATCAATAAACCAACGCGATCTTCAACAGCTTCTCCCATTCCGATGATTCCACCTGAGCAAACAGTAATTCCTGCTTTTCGCGCATTGTCAATCGTATTCAAACGGTCTTCGTATTCACGCGTTGAAATGACATCTCCGTAAAATTCTGGTGATGAATCCAAGTTGTGGTTGTAAGCAAACAAACCAGCATTTTTCAAACGCACCGCTTGTTCTTCGTTCAACATTCCAAGCGTACAACATACTTCCATGTCCAAATCGTTGACCGCTTGAACCATTTCTACTACATTGTCAAAATCTTTATTGTCGCGCACCTCTCTCCAAGCCGCCCCCATACACAAACGAGATGAACCGTTTGCTTTGGCATTTTTAGCTTGTTCTATTACCGACTCAACAGACATTAATTTGTGTGCTTCCACATCTGTATGGTAACGAGCTGCTTGAGGGCAATATCCGCAATCTTCTGGGCAACCACCGGTTTTGATACTCAACAAAGAAGACATTTGAACTTCTCTTGGATTGTGGTATTGGCGGTGAATGCTAGCTGCTTCAAAAACGAGTTCCAACAAAGGTTTGTTGTACAATTCCAATAATTGTTCTTTCGTTTGATATTGAGGATTTACTTTCATCTTCTTTTTTTGATGGTGCAAATATACAAGTCCTTGCTCAAAACGCTGCCTTTTTCAGCAGGATTTCAAGACAAAACTTCTTGACTGTAAAATGGAATTCGATTTCTTCCTATTTGCTTAACAAGCAAACAGCATAAGCTTTCACTGCTTCTCCAGCGCCAAAGGAATCTACTTTCTCATGCGTTGTTGCTTTGATAGAAACACGATCAATGGTGACCTCTAAAATTTCAGCTAATATCTCTTGAATTGCGGGAATATGTGGATTGACCTTTGGTTGTTCTAGAATCACTGTTGCATCGATATTGACCACGCTGAACTCACGTTCTTTGATGAGTTTCATCACATTACGCAACAAGATTTTAGAATCAATTCCTTTGTATTGAGGATCCGTATCAGAAAAGTGAAAACCGATATCTCTCAAATTGAGTGCTCCAAGTAAAGCATCACAAATGGCATGTATGAGCACATCTGCATCCGAATGCCCAACTGCTCCAAATGAAGAAGGGAGTTTTAATCCTCCCAACCAAAATGCTCTTCCTTCTTCTAAACGATGTACATCTACACCAAAACCAATACGAATATCCATTATTCAGGTTTTTCAGATTCACCTTTGATTTTTTGACCCAATTTGAATCTTAATGTAAAGCGAATGGTGTTTGAAAGTGGGCTATCTCTTTTTAAAGAAGCAATGTACGATAAGTCGATACCAAAAATGTTGTATTGGAACGCTGCTCCTACTGTAAAATACTGACGAGCTCCTTTATTTGGTGCTTCATAAAAGAAACCACCTCTTAAAGCAAACACATTTGCATACCAATATTCTAAACCTGTAGACAACCCGATTTCTGAAAGTTCTTCTTTGAATTTAGACCCTTTTACAATTACATAGTTTCCATTAGCATCTTGAACATAATCGCCATTGTCATCCTTTTGGATCGTTCCTGGAGCATCAAAAAATGATTGCACCATACCACCAATAACACCAACATCATTATTTCTTCCAGCAACAATTTGTTGTTCACCATCTACTAGTGCGTAAATCGGAGGTGTTGGTACCAATAATTTTTGAATGTCAATACTCAAAGTAATTTTGTTGAATTTATCCAATTCAGCCGTGTAAGCATTTCCAATTTTCAAATTTTGAGGCAGGAAATCTCTTCTAGACAATTCAGAATAGGAAATTTTGTTACCAATGTTGTTGATTGTAACACCCAAAGAATAAGTTCCTCTTACACCAAACCAACGGATATCAGGATTTCTGAATGCATAAGAAATATCTGCAATTCCAGCTACCCCAGCTTTCGTTTGTGCACCAGCTACTACCAACCCTCCTGTTAAGTTGGAATAAGCAAATTTACCATTGATACCGATACTCGATTTTTCAGAAAGTCTAAATGCGTAACCTGCCGCTATTTCAAATTCACTTGGTTTATCATCTCGAATGAATTCTCCATTAGCATCTGTAAAAGTAATTTCACCCAATGAAAAGTATCTAAGAGATCCTGCTACAGCCGCACGTTTTCCAATTTTTGAGTAACCAGATATATAAGACAAACTCATGTCATTGGTCAATTTTCTCAACCAAGGTGTGTAACTAACACTAATTTCTGCCTTATCTTCAGAAAAGTTCAACATCGCGGTATTCCAGAAAATCGAAGACGAATTTGGACTTAATGCGGTTCCTGCTTCCCCCATTGCTCCACCTCTAGATTCAGGTGTGATAGCAAGAAAGGGCATAGAAGTAGTAATGGTATTTAATTGCAATTGATCATCTGTAGCTTGTGCCTTCAATAATAAAGGAGATGCAACTAATAGGACTAATAATATTCGACTGATCATGTAATGATGTACTTATTAAAACGAAAACAAAAATACGCTTTTATCTAACTTTTATTGTGTTACTATCGCAAAAGAACCAATTTTTCCATTTTTTCTGCTTTCCCACCTTCAGGTAATTCAACTGAAACACGGTACACATAAACACCTTTTGCCAATTGATCCCCAAAATCATCTGTACCATCCCAATCGATTCCTTCTACTCTAAAACCAGCAGTTGGCACTTCTTTATTGATGGTTTTTACCAACCTCCCTGAGACAGTATAAATTTGAATTTGAGCATTTAAACTTGAACAAGATTGATTGTGTTCAAAATAGAAAGATGTTTTAGTTGTAAATGGATTGGGATAATTTAATACGTGATCAATTGCTAATTCAGTTGGATCTTTCACGGTAAAATCCAATTTTGAAACACTTGAATTATTATTCACATCCCAGATTTTCACTTCTAAAGTGTGTTCACCAGCAGCTAAATTTCTCATTGTGTACTGAATACTTCCAGATTGGTATTGATCCAAATCAGCTGAATAATATTGATTTAAAACAATTGGATTTGCTGTATTCCCATCAATAATCAAGGTTAAATCGTGACCAACACCATTCCCAACGGTATTGATACCATACTCGTCGTTCGTTTCAACAATGAGTAAAGGAGAAGAACTAGTTATACCTCCATTTACAAAATTCTTGTCGTTTAAGTAAACGGCAACTTCAGGACCTTCATTATCTATTGCAGCAGCTGTATTTAATCCCCCTACAACAAACAAAGTATCAAATCCTGCTGCATCAGTAGAAGTTGAATTGGCATAATAACTAATTTTTCCTTTGCCGTAGTTGTAATTAATGTCTTTTGGAACAATGAATTCAAATTTGAAATAGCCATTTTTAACAGAAACTTTTCCTTTGTATAAAGCGCTTTTTTGCTCTTCGAAATTCACCAATGGAGCTGAAGGTTCGTTCTGTAAGGTTTGAGAGATCTTGATTTTA
This sequence comes from Fluviicola sp., assembly GCA_020849495.1. Classification (GTDB taxonomy): domain Bacteria; phylum Bacteroidota; class Bacteroidia; order Flavobacteriales_D; family Crocinitomicaceae; genus Fluviicola. Next base: position 1,453 of record JADLGD010000062.1, on the reverse strand, counting down.
TCATAAATCGTTGGTTTCAAAACTCCATCAAAATTCGTTAAAATGTTTCCATTGAAATCTTCCAAATGTCCAACTAAATGCATTTTACTCAATGCTTCAACAGTATCAATAACCAAATCGGGATCAAGATGATTGATTGAATCGGTAACAATTTTATATCTTGGAATTGCAATTTTCAAATTAGGATCTCCAATTAAATTAAAGCTTCTTCTGTTATCATTGCTACCAGATGTGTTTTTCGTTAGTCGCATGATTTCCCCAAAAGTGAGTGGCTCACCATTTGCATCTCGATCAAAAACATAAGCATATAATCGCTTTACAATATTCGTGTTGACATTAAAATAAACTGAACGTGTTGTGGTCATTAAAGCGATGGATCCACCAACTGCATTCAGAGAAATCCATTCCCCTGCAGAAACTCGAGCAGGATCATCAAATTTTGTAAACTCACATGTAGCAGTTACGAAAAGCCCCATTTTGTTGATATTGGTCCAACTTTGAATTTGAGGTATCGTGATGATTCGTTCTTTTGCAGCACCTACTTCACCACCATGTCCGATATAATTTACGACTAAACTTCCGGTTTCTACTTTATCAGTAATTTGATTAAAAACTTCAGGATACCTTTCACCTCCAGCTCCAGCAGATTGGACATTCGCATCACAATAAATTTTTGTCACATTCATTTCTGGATGATGCAATTTGATACTATCATAAGCTGGCTCTGCATCTTTTACTATAAAATAACCTTCTTCATTATCATCATCGTCATCCGTTATTAGTGTATAATTCAAACGATAATCTCCAAATGTAGAGCCATCTTCATTCGAACAACAAGCATTTGCTCCTCCAGTATACATTTGAGAGCCGTTTTTCATATAATGCTCAATTTTATTGACCTGCTCAACTGCTTGATCATTGTTTGAAATCAATAATCTTCCAACACCAATTTGCATCAAATCATTTGGTGACATTCCTCCTGTATTATTTAAAATTCCAAAAAAATCATCCGTCACCATTGCGTTGATATGGTCTTCAGAATAAACAAATTCATAAGTAGGCACATAATAATTGTTGTTTGCTACTCTGTTTTTTGGATCATACGTAACATCTCCAAACAACAATAAATTTTTAGGTTGAGTGACAGGATTTCCATTTGCACGATCGTAAAACATTTTCATAAATCGTTTTATCGCAGTAGCATCTTGAGCTCCAGACGAAAATTCATTGTATATATCACTTGTCGTAACAACATGAGTAGAAGTGCCATTTGCACTATGCAAATCACCTAATCGTTGTGCTTGAGCAATAAAACTTGGGTGTGTCACAATAACGTAATCAGCTTGTGCAAGTCCATGTAAATTTTGGTTGGTGACACGACCAATAACGGATGGCGATTTATAGTCTGCTGAACTAAAAGCAAAAAAATCTCTTAACGTATCTGTTGCCTGTA
>JADLGD010000061.1 GCA_020849495.1 Fluviicola sp. | reverse complement strand
TTTTGCATTTTCTCCAAACCATCAAACAAGGTCCAATCCAAACGCAAACCAACCATTGCCGATTCGATTCCCGTTCTGAAATCGTCTGCTGGTTTCATGTTGTAAGTGTAATTGTAAGCACCATACAGAGACAAACTTGGCAAATAAGCCATATTCGTTCCTTTGCGCTCTTCCACGTTCAATTTGCGTTGCATTTCAAGCATTTCCAATTCAGGACGAACTACCGTTTCTTTGTCCACCAAAACCGTTTGTTCCACCATTTCATCTGTTACCAATTGCAAAGGCGCCGTAGCATCCATTCCAATCAAAATGCGGAACAAGCCTTCCAACTGTTCTTTAGTTGCAGACAAGGTTTGCTGTGAATTCATCAAGGTCAAGCGATTGATTTTCAATTTATCGACTTCGGTTCCAACCACCATTCCTTCTTTTTGCATCGCATCCATGTTGGCAATTAACTTGTCCATGCTTGCAATGTTTGCCGTTACGAACGCATATTGCTTGTTGATTGCTTGCAAAGTGAAGAAAGTACTTGCCACTTGTTCGTGGATATCGCGCTCCGTCATCTTTTGTTGAATCTCAACAATTTGATGGTTCAATTTCAAAGCTGCAATTCCGTAATTGACTTGTGGATTGAATAAAATTTGTGTCAATTGCAAAGTGTTGCTCAAGTTGTAAGGCACACCAAACTGAACCGTTTGATACGTTCCAGCAGGTCCACCAAACATTTCAGCAGGCAAAACTTGTCCTGGAATGATGGCGTTGTACTTGTAATCACCAGTTGCAGTAATTTTTGGCAAACGTGCTGTTAAATAAGCTGCCACTTGTTTTTCATCAGATGCAACAGCTAAACGAGCATTTCTTATTTGAAGATTTGCCGTATCCGCCATCTGTAAACATGTTTCTAGATCCAATGTTTGTCCATAGCCAATAACAGAGCTACAAACAAGCAATAAACCGAGGAGTTGATTTTTCATGAGCTGTATTTGATTTAAATTATTGTTTAACAAGTGTGACGATTAAAATGAGCATGAAATTGACGATTAACAATTGCAGATTTAAACCTCATTTTTTTTCATTTTAAACGTGTATAAATTTTACTTTTTGTAAGAAGACGAACGATTGAAACATTTACTCTAAATCATTCGAAAACTTTTGATTTTTTTTCAGCTTTATTTTTTCGGGAAAAGGTATCCCATGATCATTTCTGTTACGTATTGCTTGTGCAACATCAAATGTTGATTGTACTTTTCATCCGACAATTGATGAATTTCTTGCAATAATGGACGCGCCATGTGTGGGTAGTGACAGTTGGATAAAATCAACATGGTAAGGCTTACCAAATCCAATTTAATCATCTCCCCTTTTCGTTGAGCTTCTAAACATTGTTGGAAGATTCCTGTTGATGCGACCATCTCCATCATATCGATTTTATCAACAGCACAACTTTCTTTTCGTGTGATCTCGTTGATAATAAAACCAGGGATTTCAGGGTGTTTTGACAAGAAATCAAATTCACGCTCAATGAAAATTCTGATTTTGCTATCCAAGCTCAGGTCGGCTGAAAACACTTCCACCATGGCTGTCATGAAATCTTCCATTGCCGCTTGAAACACCAATTGAAACAATTGACTCTTCGAACGAAAATAGTAGTACACCAAGGCCACATTCATCCCTGCCTCTTTTGCAATCTCACGAGACGAACAACCATCGAAACCCTTCGCAAGGAAAACCCGCTTTGCTGCTTCTTTGATTTTTTCTTCTGTTGACAGTTCTGTACTCATTTTCAAAATTTATGGTACAAATGTAAACACTCATTTTAAACACTTGTTTAAAAATCAGAAAAAAAATGTTAAAATTTGCCTCTATAAAAATTAACAATCCCTCGAAAGCATTGATTTTACTGTGTAAATAATTTTGTAACAGCGTTTAAATCAATAATATAAAAAAAGGAGTGTTTATTGAAAAAAGTGGGGTCGGTAGAAATTTTTTAGCTGATCCGATTAGCTTTCCAATTTCAAAAAAATAAACCCCTTGTCGCTACTTTCCAAATCTTCTTGTTTCCTTACATTTGTGACCTTATCAATTGCAACTGAAAGTCATTACAATAGAACATGAAAGGAATTATCTTCTTATTGATTTGTTTGTTTACCATTTCTATTGTTCATTCTCAAGAATTGATCATTACCGATCAACAGCTTCAACCCATCAGTCAAGTGATCATGTACAGTGCTAGTTCGAAAAAAGCACTCGCATTCACCAATGAACAAGGAACACTTGATATATCGGGACTAAAAATGGATGAAGTCGTTTATTTCGCCCACCCCAATTACTTGACTTTCAACAGTACTTTGGAACAATTGAAAGCACTGAATTACCGCATTGTCTTACAAGAAAACACCAATAGCTTGGACGAAATCGTTGTGTCAGCTTCCAAGTTCAAAGAAAAGAAAAAGGACGTCGCGCAAAAAATACAAGTCATTCGTTCTTCTGAATTGCAAAACATGAATCAAACTTCCACCGCAGATGTGTTGGCAAATTCGGGAAATATACTTGTGCAAAAATCACAACTCGGTGGTGGATCTCCGATTATTCGCGGATTTGAAACCAATAAAGTATTGATTGTGGTGGATGGTATCCGAATGAATAATGCCATTTACCGCGGCGGACATTTACAAAACGTCATCACCTTAGATAATGCCATCATGGATCGTGTGGAAATTGTTTACGGTCCGGGTTCTGTTGTGTATGGTTCCGATGCCTTGGGTGGCGTGATGTATTTTGCGACGAAAAACCCATTGCTCTCTTCGAATGAAAAAACACTGGTGAAAGCGAATGCCTATGCGCGTTATTTTTCAGCAGCGAATGGTTACAGCGGACATGCCGACGTTTCTGTAGGAGGAAAACGTTTTGGTTCGTTGACATCATTTACTTATTCCAACTTTGGTGATCTACGTCAAGGAGCCAATCGCGAACCGTTTGTGGGAAATTTTGGATCTCGACCTTGGTATGTGGGACAAATCAATGGAATGGATTCGATGATCATGAACGCTGACACCAATCTGCAAGTGGGTTCTGGTTATTCGCAATACGATTTGTTGCAGAAATTCTTGTTTCAGCAAAACAATCACCTGAAACATTCAATTAATATTCAATTTTCCAATTCCTCAAAGATCGATCGTTACGACCGTTTGGTACAATTGTCGGCTGGAAAACCACGCTTTGGGGAATGGTACTACGGTCCGCAAAAACGTTTGTTGACTGCTTATACTTTGGAAGAAACGAAAAGCACTCCTGTTTATGACCATTTGCGTTTGATCGTTGGTTACCAACAAATCGAAGAAAGTCGCATTGATAGAAGGTATCAAAAAGTGGATCAGAACAATCGCATTGAGCGTTTGGACATTCTCACTATCAACCTGGATTTGGAGAAGAAAAAAGGAAAACACGAAATCCGCTACGGTGCAGAGTCTTGGTACAACAAAGTCAACTCAACGGCTTTTTCCAAAAACATCCAAACAGGTGTTGAATCGCCTTTGGACACACGTTATGCATCTGGAGGTGCGAGCATGTATTCCGTTGCCGTTTATGCTACGCACACCTTGGAAATTTCCGACAAATTAATCCTCAACGATGGCTTGCGTTTTTCAAATGTTGGTTTGGCAGCAAAATTTACTGATACCACATTTTTCAACTTCCCCTTCAAAGATGCGAAGCAAAACAACAGCGCCTTGAATGGCAATTTGGGAATCATTTACATGCCAACAACAGATTGTAGAGTGACGGCATTGGTTTCTACTGGATTCCGTGCGCCCAATGTGGACGATTTGAGCAAAGTATTTGAATCGACAGCTGGCTCTTTGGTGGTGCCCAACACGGAGTTGAAACCAGAATACACGTACAATGGAGAATTGGGAATTTCGAATCGTTTTGGTGGCTGGTTGACATTAGGCGCAACAGGCTATTACACTTTATACCGCAATGCATTGACTACCCAAGATTTCACGTTTAACGGTCAGGATTCGATCCTCTATGAAGGAACGATGAGCAAAGTGATTGCGACCACGAATGCAAGAAAAGCGTATTTGTACGGCTTGGAAATGAACCTACAAGCGCAAGTGAATGCACATGTATCTGTGTATGCGACCTACAATTACACCTATGCAAGAATTGTGACCGATTCAACGGCGATTCCTTTGGATCATATTCCTCCAGCTTTTGGGAAGATGGGTGTGCAACTAAAGAATAAAAAACTGGGAGCGGACTTGTTTATGAACTACAGTGCTTGGAAGCGCATTGCGGACTACAATCCATCAGGGGAAGACAACCAAGCGTATGCGTTGGCAGAAGGAATGCCGTCGTGGTACACGGTGAACCTCAGAGTTTCGTATCAATTCAATAAATACTTAGGTGTGCAGGTGGCGTGTGAGAACATCTTGGATCGCAACTACCGAGTATTTGCTTCGAACATCTCAGCTCCGGGAAGAAACTTTATTCTAACGCTGAGAGGGTCTTTTTAACCACAGAGAAAAAGTTGACCACAGAGAAAAGGAGAACGCAAAGATTTTTTTAACCGCAGAGAGACGGAGTACGCAGAGAGACGGAGAACACAGAGGATTTTTTACCGCAGAGAAGCGGAGGAGCACAGAACGTTTTTATGTGTAAAATGAAATCAACATACTTTTCTCATAAGTGACTTTTGTATTATCTAATTAGGAATAGAAACTAGTTTTTATCATTAAAAAGGCGTCTGCCTGTCCCGATTCAATTTCGGGAGTAAGCGCCTTAAAATTTGTGTCCACGTCCCGACACTTCGGGATCGTGGTAAAAGAAAATGAGGTGATTCAAAACTACTTCTCTGAATCGTCATCGATGAACATATCCGAGCGCTGATTTTTGAAGTAATAGGTCATACCAAAACCAAAGACGATGCTTTGTGCCCCTACGTTGAAATCATCTGCGGAATAACCGCCATTGGTGTTGAAACCTAAATGGTGTGGCATTAAATCGAAGCCCATCCAGTTGTAACCCACGATCCAACGATAAGCAACGGCTTCATCTGAAGCGAGGATCAAACTCAACGAAGGTTCCACGTACATGGCGTTCAACTTGTAAGCCGAAGCCATCAAATCGGTTTTGAGTTGATGTTGCATAGCTCCTACTTTTACGCCTAATTCCATCCCGAAACGCTTAGAGAACCAAGTAGAATAGCCTGCTTCAATTCCTCCGCCGTAAGCGTGCATGCCGCCATTTGTTTTTTGTGGAACTTTGAATTCGGCTACGGTGTAATACATGTATTTCGGGCCAAGTGCGACGTAAATGTGCTTTGCCGGTTTGTATTGAAACTTGGGGTGGACATTCACCAATCCATTCAAATAAGCGCGGAAAGGTTTGCTGGCCATTCCGGATGGCAACAACAATTCAGCAGTAACCGAAAACTTGTCGTTTTCAATTTGACCATTCACACTGGGAGCTTGAAAGAAAAACACTCCAAGGAAAATAGCAGAGACGGATAGTAGTTTCAGAAAATGCATACTCAAAGCTAGTAAATTATCACTATTAACCTGAATTTGAATCTAAATTTAGAATCGAACACAGGTTATAAACGCTAAAAACCATCTTGAATTGTACTTTTGTAGCATGTTACGAGGCATTCTTTACATTTTACTTTCCGGACTTTCCTTTTTTGTCGTGAATTTCTTTGTGAAAATGCTTGGTCAACCCCAAGAAGCTTTGATTCCTGGTTTGCAAAAATATCCTGCCCACGAATTGGTTTTTGCCCGCAGCTTGGTTTCCTTTTCCATCAGTTTTGCCATTATCAAATACAGAGGTTTGCCCGTTTTGGGGAACAATCGCAAATGGTTGTTGCTGCGTGGAACAGCGGGCATGATTGCTTTGACGATTTTCTTTTTCACGCTCCACACCTTGCCTTTGGCCATTGCTTCAACCTTGCAATACCTCTCTCCTATTTTCACGGTGATGATTGCCGCACAATTGTTCAAAGAAAAAGTGAGTGTGGTGCAATACATCAGTAGTTTCATTGCTTTTGGCGGAGTGCTTTTGATTGGTTACAACGGAATAATGGGCAGCGTGAATGGTGAACCAATCAGTTTGTTTTGGATGGTGATGGGCGTACTTTCTGCTATTTTATCGGGAGTTGCATACAATGCCATTTCCAAATTGAAAACCACCGAAGCGCCGATCAACATTGTGATTTACTTCCCCATGCTGGCTTTGCCATTGACAGGAATTTGGTGTTTGTTTGACTTCACTTTTCCCAGAGGAATTGAATGGCTCTTGTTGCTTACGATTGGTATTTTCACACAGATTGCACAAGTTTTGATGACCAAAGCATTCATGCATACCAACACCGCCTTGGTGGCTCCTTTTCAATACGTTGGCGCCATTTACGCTTTGCTTTCGGGTTGGTTTGTGTTCAACGAGCAATTGGAAATCTGGTCCTTGTTGGGAATCGTTTTGGTCTTGATGGGAGTTGTTTTGGGAACTGTTTTCCGTTCAAAGCAACCAGTAGTTAGCGAAACCAAGCACTAAATTGCGTATTTTAGAGACATGATTTCATCGATTCGAAAAGAAGATTTGGCACAATTTGGCAACCTAGAGTTGTTGGCAAAGCAAGTAGTTGAAGGCTTTATTACGGGTTTACACAAGAGTCCGTTTCACGGTTTTTCTGTGGAATTTGCGGAGCACCGTTTGTACAATCCGGGGGAATCTACGCGCCACATCGACTGGAAATTGTATGGCCGATCAGAAAAATTATTCACCAAAAAATACGAGGAAGAAACCAATTTGCGCTGTCAGTTGGTGATCGACACCTCATCATCGATGTATTACCGAGCGAAAAACGGTTTTTCCAAGTTAGAGTTTTCCGTGCTTGCCGCAGCTTCCTTGATTGAATTGATGAAAAAGCAGCGCGATGCCGTTGGCGTGTCCTTGTTCAACGAACAATTGGATTTGCACACACCAGCCAAATCATCCATGGCGCACCACCGCTTTTTGTTGCACGAAATGGAGCAGCGCTTGCACCAATACAACGAACAAAGCAAACGCAAAACAGAAGCCGTAGCAGCATTGCACGATGTAGCTGAATTGTGTCACAAACGCAGTTTGATCATCATCTTCACCGACTTGATGGACGATCCTTCGAAATTGGACGAGTTGATCCAAGCGATACAGCATTTGAAGCACAACAAGCACGAAGTGGTCTTGTTTCATGTGGTGGACCAACAATCCGAAGTGGATTTCAATTTGGAAAACAGACCGGTGAATTTGGTGGACATGGAAACCGGCGAAACGATGAAGTTACACCCAAGAGAAGTGAAGAAAGCCTACACGGAAGCCATTCAACAGCATTTTCAAACGATTGCATTGAAGTGTTCGCAATACGGCGTTGATTTCATGCCAGCCGACATCCAACACGGTATGAACACCGTTTTGACCGAGTATTTATTGAAACGCCAGAAATTGGTGTAGGAAGTCCAATTAGCAAGTACTTTTCAACAAATTCAACTAGATATTCAACACTGCAAATATCAAACAGGAGAAATAGCTAAATTTGATTTTCAATAGATATTTGTATAAGACGTCTCACACCTATTATTGGACATTTCCGTCTTTTTAACAGTGTAAATAAACTATTAACCTTAATCAATTAAAAGATGAAAACAATAAAATTAATTCTAGTACTGTCAATCCTATTTTTTACACATAACTCACATGCTCAATTTAAAGTTTATCGAACTTTTGAAGATGCTCAAAACGACATTGGAGAAGAATACGATGATTATAGTGGTTATTTTCACGCTATGGGTAGTGTTCGATTGAAACTTTTAAAGGATTCAATTGAAACGACAGTAGAGTGTAAAAACATTTGGGGATTTACATACAAAGGCGCTATTTTTCGTGTTGAAAAAAAATATAGTCAGCCAGCAATAATTTTGAGTAATAATAATATCGTGTATTATGAAAATGGCTTGGCACATCTACACATGTTAAAATTCAATTCTAACAATGCGGAAGTTAATGTTGGTCAAGCTTGTTATATCTCAACAGATATTAATTCTGAAATGATTGCTGTGCCAATTTTGTATCGTCGAGATGTAATGAAAAGATTCAAAAAATTTATTAAAAACAACCCCGAATATAAACCATTAGGCGATTGTATCCTTATTAAAGTCAGAACGCTGACCATTATTAGATCATGCATTGAAGAATTCCAAAAAAGTGAATAGCCATTCCAGCTTAAAACGCAATACAACTATGTTTTGACCGAGTATTTATTGAAACGCCAGAAATTAGTCTAAGATGAAACGCCTTTTCTACATAGCAACGCTTTTTTGGTCGTTCCAAAGCTTTTCGCAATTGAAGATGGAGCTCACAGGGGCATCCAAGGTACAAAGCCTGTATTTTCAAAACCCGGAATTGGAAGACGGACGTTTTTGTGTGGATTCTATTCTTGTGAATGGCCAACAAGTGGTACTCGATTTCCAACAAGCTGCCTTTGAATTGAAGATCACCGAGCAACTCATCCAAGGCTTTGCCATTACCACTGTATTACTCTACCACTCAGACGGCTGCAAACCCAAATTACTGAACCAACCCGCTTGCATCGTTCATTGAACGGAACGCAGTAAACAAGTACTTTTCAATATAGCAATTAAAACAAATTTAAACATCGGCTTCTACAATTTGAAAACAATTAATTGTAATCAAAATTTTTTTTAAACTCATAAAAGGAGGAACTTAATCACTAAGTATAACGCTTCAAAATACTATTTTTATAATTTTTATTAACTTACAGTAATATTTTTTTGGAAAATATAAAACTTAGCTTTATATTTGTCGCTGATTAGTTCTTTGAAAAGTTGATTTGATGTCTAAAATTCTAAGTGCAGTTCCATTGACTGTCCGAAAGGACAACCTTTATAGGTAAACTAACAACAGTAAATCACCTAACACCCCTTAACAAGGCGAATAGGACTAGATTTAATTAAATTGTTATTATGCTATTATTTAATATGCAGGAATTTTAAGAAAGTGCACGAGAACATTGTCTACGCCTTAGGATTTAGACACCTAAGCTATTCATCTTGCCATTATTGCAGTTATGCAGGGCAATTATGGTATTGTCTTTAATAAAAAACAATTAAAAAGATGAGTAGATTAAAACAAAATCAGATCATTGATAATGCAATACAAAGTATTGTAACTATCACAAAGAGCCAGTGTTCTCTTTCGGAACAAGACTTAATTGTCTTGAATGAAGCATTAGAAAGACTTCAATTCTTGAGAAGAAAAAAAGGCAGAACAAACAAGCAAATTCAAGAAGAACTTGCAAAAACTGTTAAGCTGTTAATAAAATTCTTCACCCAAGACTAAAATTGATGTTTAAAGATGCCTTAGTAAATCCGAACACTTCTTAAATTTTTCAATTGAAAATTATGGACTTAGGAAACCAAATAAAAAATATTAGAAAGCAAAAAGGGCTAACTCAAGCAGAGTTTGCTCAATCTATTGGTATAACTCAAACTTATCTTTCACAAATTGAAAGTAATTTAAAAGAACCTAATCTATCAACTTTAAAATCTATAAGTGAAGGATTAAATATGCCTCTTCCTATACTGTTCTTTTTGTCAATGACTGAGGATGATGTTAAGCCTAACAAAAGAAATGCATTTAAAATAGTAAGTCCTTCTGTTAACTCATTAGTGAATGAATTCTTTGCAGTCTAAAAATGAATTATTTAAAAAGAAAGAATTCAGAAAACTATGTTTTATACTTGGAATAAAACGAAGTGAATTACGTACGCTTTTAGAGAATATTGATAAAAATTACAATACTTGGTCTAAAATTAAAACTGATAAGAATAATTTACCTAAAACGTATTTAGACGGAACATTAAAAAAAAGGACATTTAGAAATCCATCAGTATTTTTAAAACTTGTACAAAAAAGAATAAAAATAAACATTATAGATAAAGTAGAACTTCCGAATAATGTACATGGAGGCGTAAAAAAAAGAAGCAATATTACTAACGCTAAAGTCCACCAAGGAAACAAATATCTTTTTGAAACCGACTTACAAGAGTTTTATCCAAACATTAACAAAGAAAAAGTTTATCAAATATTTACAGAATTGGGTTATTCTTCTCATTTTTCATATTGGCTTACAAAGCTTACCACTAAAGACAACCAATTACCGCAGGGAAGTCCATCCAGTTTAGGTTTATCAAATTTAGTATTTATGAAAACAGACCTAAAACTAAATCATTTGTGTAAAACTAACTCAATAACCTATACTCGTTATGTTGATGACTTAACATTTTCAGCTCAACATAATTTTGGAGATAAAATTCAAGAAATTTTGAAAATTGTAGTTAATGATAATTTTAAAATAAATAGAAGAAAAACGATATATGATAGTAATCAGACAATTACTGGGATTCAACCATTTTTAAATAAGATTGATGCTCCAAAACATTTAATCGAAAAATCAAAAATTGAAATTGAAACTAAAGCGGAAAAGAAACCAATAACTATTTATCGACAGAATATTTTAAAAACGAATATCAAAAATAAAAACAGAACCTAATAACGAATTTTTACATTTATAAAACTGACAAATGTTTTATCTGTTTCACTCACAACCAAATGCAATTCATCCTAGTGTAGAACAATTCGCTATGATTCTTTCTAAACAACAACTAAATGAAACCCATAATTAAACCAATTTTGATTGTTGGAGTATTGATCTTCGGAATTTTTGGAATTGCCTATTTTGCTTTTCTACAAATTGACTTCATTGGCCAGAAAGACCCGAAAATTGTGAAGGAGAATTTGAAACGCTGGAACAATACACTTCTTTCTGCGGAATATCGAAACGGAAGCGATTTTTGCAAAGTTGACCTCCTGGATTCTGTTACTATTGAAATCAATGTTGGGGACAAAACTGGTAGTACGATTTTGACTGAAAAGTATAAATTAAACCATGACACAATTATTGTGATTGGAGGAGTGAAACATGCAAGCAAGTATTTAAATAGCAACAAATTCCTAATTCAAGAAAACAAACTTTTGTTTAAGTTAGCTCCTAACGGCTTATTCGATACAAAAACAACGATGGCAATAAAATTTAATGAAATTAAACGTTATGCGAAATGAAAGCTCACCAAATCGTATATGAAAACATTAAAACCATCTTGAAAGATTATTTCGGGGATGAAATCAAAGAATATGAAGCTGGTGAACATATGACAATTGGCAATACTGGAGTATGGCTTTCTTCTGATGAATATGAATTAACGATTGGTCATGGTATAAATCACCGTCATTACCATTGTGAGATAAATAATATGAATGATGCGATTGATGAATTCATTAACATTTTGACTCGAAGAAAAAGAATCACCAATACTTATAAAGGAAAGTACTTGTATAAAAGTGAAACAGAAATAGAAAATCAGAATGGTGATTTTATAGTTTTGAGCTCTTCCCTATCATGGTATTTCCCTTTTTGGAAAAAAACAAAAATCGAAACCCATAACATTGGTCGAATAATTGACTCACAAGATATAATTAGACAAATTGAGGAATTGAAAAAATACTTTTGAATTGTCTGAAACAAAACAATCAACCTAAATTTCAACAACCTTTAGCCTTTTTATACTATTTACATATTTTTAAATCGTTACTTTCCCTCCCATTCCCATTTCAAATTCAAAAAATCAAAATGAACAACTTTATTAAAGCAATCCTTTTATTCCTGGTTTCAACTTCTAGCGTTTTTACGCAATCGGAGAATTTGAAGCCGCAAAATCTTCAATTGACGAGAGGCAAATGGGAATTTAACGTGTACGACACATTGCTAGAACCTTTCGTAAATGGCAATTTTCAAGGAACTTATCGTTTTAAAAGATCGGGAAAATTAATCGTGACGGATATTTCATTCATTTATTACGATGTAACCTATACTTCGCGCAAAGGCAAATGGAATCTAAACGGAGATGTGTTAACAATAGACATGGACGATTTTGAACACATGAAATCGAACCCGAAAAGTATACAAATCACTGTCCTCAACGCCAAAACCTTCTACTCTCCACAAGCTGATTACAAGACGTTTTATTGGGTTTTTAGACGAAAGAAATGAATTGTTAGAAAGTATGATTTTCTTTTCCAGAAAGTGTTTTTATATATTTGGGTTGAGTTGAACTGCCAACATTGAGAACGAAACAGTAAATCAACATCCAAACAACCATGAAACAAAAAACACTTTACAGCATATTTCTAGTTACGCTCTTCTTAAGTCAGGTGTTTTTCTCATATGGACAGCAAGAAGCACAAATGGATGTTTTCAAAAATGTGGACAGTTTACGGAATCAGCTACTTGAAGAGGGAAACACGAACATATTGACCTTGACTTTTGGACGAAATCCATCTGAAACCTATCCTCAAACTGACACTTGTTTTGACTGCTTGAGTGGATTCGTCTTTTGGCAACATGCTGACACTATTTTTTGTAAGAAGTTTAATCAACAAGGGCGTTTTAAAACAGTTTCTCAATCCATGAGAATGGATTATGCTGATTTAAATTTTTCAGATGTATTTAATTGTGTTGTTTCAAGTAAAGAGATTTTGTTTCATTCTCAAATAAGACCAACGGTATCAGACTTAGTCGATACAAGTAATTATGACATTTTGCTTGGAGATACTGTTTATTACATCAAAGCTTTTTCATGTGTCGATTGCAATTCAACTGAAATGACCTTGGATTTTGAAGGAAAAAAACAAGAATTCCATTGGCAGTCAATTCATTTCGACAAAAAATCAAACAGTCAATTTTACTTTGAGAACTTGAATTCTCGTATTTATCATTTGTATCTATTAGCACTTATGAATATAAATCATTACGAACGGAATGCGTTTTGGGAAAAGGAATAAAACTACAGGTTGCAAGTTAGCACCATAGCTCAAGCCCACTAAAATCAGACCTTTCACATAATTTTATAAAATTGATTTTTGGGAGGTTTTTCACCACTTTAAACCAAGAAGTCCACTCCTTCTTTTACAGAAGTTTTCCTATTTTTGAATTGGATGAACTCCTAAGATTGAGAACAAAACAACAAATAAAAAGCAACAACAATGAAGTTCTTGTAACAATGAAAAACATACCTCTTCGCATATTTTCCCTTTTCATTTTCGGTGTTATCCTATTCTCCTGTTCTGATGAATCGTTCACACTCGAGCAATTAGGAAAAGATGCTCTTGTTTTTGAAAAGCAAGAACTTGTTTCTCCGGACAATGATTTTACGCTGTTGATTCCCAAAAATTGGACTTGGAAAACAGAGGATTACGGGAATAAAAATATCCTTTTAGCAATTGATGGAGGATCACCACCAGATGCTGATGGGTACATTGATATCTTTTCCATTCAAAAGATCAAAAGTTTAGGAAATGCTCAAACACTAGAAGCAGCATACAAATTCACTTTGAATAACTTTAAAGCGCAACATAAGGATGAATTGTTTGTTGAATCAGGCAAAACGGACCTATTAAATTACCCTGCCTATTTTATACACTACAAATTCAATTCTGGAAACTATGGCGAAACAGAAACCTTCGTTTTTATTCTTGAAAGCAAGGAAAAAGGCGTGTATTACCACTTAATTGCAGGTGCATCCCAAACAAAACAGCTTCGCAAACACCTCACTCAACTTATTCAGACATTCAAATCGTTCAAATTGCAAGAAAGTCAGACTGAAAGTGATAAGGTGGAAGTGGATGTTAGGTGAAATTGTTTTATTCAACCAGAAGGTTTTAAAATTCATTCGCTCTCCCCACTAAAACCAGACCTTCCACGTCATTTTATAAAATTGTTTTTTTGGAGGTTTTTAAGTTCGGAAAAACAAGTGCTCCCCATCTAGATTGATTTTCTAATCAGTAAAACATTCTAAATAAGCAATATCCTACTTCATTTTAAAAAAACGGAAAAATTCACTATACTTGTTTGGTGATTTAGGAGTGAAGAAATTACGCGCATAAAATTCAATGATCAATTTGTGCGTAATTTATCCAAATTGAAAACGAATTGAAAGATCTATCAAAAAATCAACTTACCATTCTAATTTTATTCATAAAATCTAGTCGTCATGAAAACCAATCTAAAAAAACAATTGTTACTTGGACTTTTTTTATCAATAACCAATCTATTATCCGCACAAATTCCTTGTTGGAGTGAACATCAAATGATTTACTACGTAAATTTTGATGATGGCAATTGTATGGAAGGTTTAACTATCGATACTACAAGCAACGTGAATAATGTTTGGCAAATCGGCGCTCCTCAAAAAAATGTATTCAACAATTCATATTCTGCTCCAAATGCTATTGTAACTGATACTCTAAATGCATATCCACCGAATGACACTTCGTCATTTATTTTTTCACACATTGCTAGTCTTGGTTTTTATTACCATCACACAGTTTCAATTGAAGGATACTTTTATGTAAATAGTGACACTCTCAATGATTTTGGTCTCATTGAACTTTCTCCAGACAATGGAAACACGTGGTATGACATTGTAAACGACCCTCAATTTACATCCAGTTGGGAATCTCAAAAACCTATTTTGACAGGAAATTCAAATGGTTGGAATTACTTCAAGTTTAACACCTTGTCAATAGCTGATTCATTGGGCATAACATACGGTGACACCTTAAAATACCGTTTTACTTTTATCAGCGATGAAAACCAAGACACATTTGATGGTTTGATGTTTGATAATTTTGTTTTTGAAGATTATATGGAGGGAATTGATGAACTAGGATTAAATAAAATAGAATCCAAGTCATATCCAAATCCTGTCACAAATGCGGTAACTGTTGAAATAAACAATCCCCAATTATCTGCTTTTGAACTTCAGTTAATTGATGTTACTGGAAAGGAAGTGTTATCCGCTAACCTTTTTAATCAAAATTCAATTGAATTAGATATTTCAACTCTTGATCCTGGAATTTACACTTATATCATTCGAAGTTCGGATAAGAAGAATTGGAGTTCAGGTAAAATAATTAAGACAAATTAAACAAATGAAATCCTTTGCTATTCTATCATTGAGACTTCTTCCAATCATCTGCTGCAGATAAACTAATAAAGAGATTATTACTTCACCAAAGTCAAAAAGCCGTGATACGTTTCTGCACCTACTTTTAATGTGTAGTAATACACGCCTTCACTTGCAGGTAAGTTCCCAACTTTTCCGTTCCAAGCATTGGCTGGTGTGTTACTTTTAAACACCAATGCGCCCCAACGATCTACGATGGATAAATCAAAGGTTTCTTTGCCGTTGTATTGAATCGTAAACAAATCATTGGTACCGTCGCCATCTGGTGTCAATACATTTGGAATGATCAAGCTCACATCAACAGGTTCTCCTGGCGGTGGCGGTGGTGGCGGATTTTCTCCGGGTAAAGTTGGATCAATGGTTCCGTTCTGATCACACAAGACCACACTAGGAGAAACTTCACTGAAAGCATACAATTTTACATCATCAAAAACCGCTTCCGTACAAGTGGAGCAAATATGTCCCCAATTGGTGAATTTGATCGTATGACTCGTTGCAATTGCTTTAAATTCAAACAAATAACGAATTCCTGATCCTGTAACACCGGGATAAGTTTGTGTATTGGTCATCAAATAATTACCAAAACCAATGTCAACCCCAAATACTCCTGTTCCATTAAATCCAGGTCCTTCTCCACCCGACCAAAACTCTACGAAATACTTGTTTCCAACAGTTAATCCTGAAACCGTTTGTGAAATACTCACACCTGTACTACCGCCATACGACTCAGCATTAATCGGTGCTTCAGCAGTTACCGATGGAATAAAACAACCAGTGGGTACCACACAAGAAGTGTCATCAATCGTTTCAGAACACATCTGACAAAATGCATTTCCCAAATATACAGCAAGGTTCCCATCAGGTATAATGGAATAAGAGTTATTGAACATTTGAGCATAAGTATTTGCTCCGCCTCCTGTAACTGTCCAATTGGAAATCGTACACCCAGCATAAGAAAACGAATTCGGACAAATGTATTCTGTTGCAGTGCAAGTCGTATTCTCAAAACTTCCATTTTGAATCATGTTGGTAACACCTGTACTAATGGGCTGGTCTTGGTCATAACACCAAATACAAATGACTTGTGCATCGCTTTTAGAACTGAAAACAGTCAACGTAAGAACGAAAAGGATATATCGAAAGGTGTGTTTCATTTGGTCGTAATTCAATTAATGGGTATTCAAATTGGAGTAAAATGGATTTCCATTTCACAAAAGCAGTCTTATCCTTTTACTGACGTACAAAAGGCTCGTTTGGTTGGCTCGAATAAAAAATTAAGCTTGATGCGCAGGTTCCAATAAATCCAAAATGGTTTTAACGGGACTAAACGTTTCACTTTTCACCTCTACGAAGAGACTGTTCCAGTCTGCCATACTTCCATTCCACAAACCTGGAAGTTCAACGTATTTGATTTCGTTTCCTTCGTGTTTTTTGTTCACAATGAAATACTTCGAATCGTCTTTATAGGCTTCGAAATTGATTTTCGTTCCATCTGCTTTTCGTCCTTCACACACCATCAACACCGGGTTGAAATGCGTCGATTGAATCATGACACGGTATTGATCTCCGTGCAACCCAATTTGCGCTTTTTCGATGATCTGCTTGCTGATTTGTCCGTTTTCACTGATCCAAAATGGTCCACCACCGGGCTGACCTTCATTTTTCACAAAACCACAAACACGGATAGGTCGTTGTAGCATTGCAATCAATTGCTCTACATCATTTGTTAAACTAGACGCGTGAAACAACTGATAGCGTTGATTGAGCGCATTTATCTTATCCAACGAAGGATTGCTAATAACTGCCGCAATTTCTTCACGTATTTGTAACAACAAACCACCCAATTCTTGCATGGCTTCAATAGCCATTTTCGATTTATTAAGGTGCTGAACGTTATCGATGTTTTTGATGAAAATCAAATCAGCATCTACGCTTTCAAGATTTTCCAACAAAGCACCATGTCCAGCAGGTCGCTTCAATGCTTGTCCATCTTTCAAACAAAACACTTCCCCTTCTGTATTGAAAGCATAAGCATCTGTAGCTGGATTTTGTTCGCTGTATTCTACTTGCAAACGCTTTCCGGTCATTCCTTCTAAAAAGCGTAATTGTTCTTCAATTACGGTTTTAAAATTGGGACGAATACTGAAATGGAACGTACAGGCTCCTTTGGCAATTTCACTACCTTGAAGTACGTGTTCTTGAAATGGATTCAATAAAAAAGGTCCGTTCTTGTGAAAAGGAACCAAACCTTTTGGCAAATGCGCCAAGCCCATTCCTTTATTGTTGAGAATATATGCCACAAACGCATCAATTTCCATGGTGCGATTACGCAATTGCTCTTGGATATCAAGCGGAAACTGGTAGAAAAACGCAAAATCCTCAATGTGATTCAAAAAACGTTCTACAGCACCACGATTGGTCTCGTTGGGATTGGAAATAAAATCGAACAAAAACTCAAACATGCGCGAACCTGAACCCGAAGCAGGAATAAAGAAAGCCGTTTTTAAACTGGTCGCAAAAAACTGTTCTCTCAATGATTCACGTTGATCATCAGACAATTCAATAATTCCCTCATTGATTTTGCAAGCCGCATGCAATTTCACTTCTGGCTGTGGAGCTAAAATGCGAATTCGTTGTTCTTCAAGTGTAGTATTGTGCATTATTTGATGCCGTATGTTGTGTTTTTTGTTTCTTTGCAACTATGAATGCGCAATCCAAATCTTATTGGTCTTTTTTAAGACAATCCAAAGGTAGACATGGTCTGCATTCACCGTTTGTTTTTCAACTTGTTGACCAAGGCTTAACGCAGAAAGTCGACAAAAATTTCGCTAAAGAACGAAAAATTTGGTTGAATGCACTGAAAAAGGACAAAGAAACTTTTGAAATTATTGATTTAGGAGTTGGTTCCAAGAAAATGTCGAACAGAAGAAGTGTGGCACAATTGGCTAAAACCGCTTCCAGCAATGGCATTTACGGTGACTTGATTTGGAAATTGTGTCGTTATTTCAAACCGCAAGCTGTTTTAGAATTGGGCACCTCTATTGGTACTGGAACCATTCACATCAAAAACGCTTGTCCAACAGCACACGTTTACACCATTGAAGGTTGCGACAGAACCCTTTCAAAAGCTTGTCAGCAATTTGATTATTGGAAATTGGATGGCATCACCACCATTTGTGCAGATTTTCAGTATTTCTTGTCCTTACCTCCCATGCAAGTTTACGACATGGTTTTCTTGGACGGCAATCACAATGGGGAAGCCACTTTGGAATACATTGAACAATTGTTTTCTCAAACTCACAACGAAACATTGTTCATCATGGATGATATCCGCTGGAGTGAAGACATGTGGAAAGCGTGGCAAAGCATCTGTGAAGATCAACGTTTTCATGTGACCATTGATATGGGTCGCATGGGCTTGTTTTGGAAACGCACACAGCAAACGAAGGAACATTTCGTACAACGGCCAGTGGTGTTTAAAACGAAATTCTTTTAAAGCATTTGTATTCTATAAAACGAATCATACTCATTGTAATTAAATTCAATAACTTAAGTTGATTTCAACACAGGACTCCTATATTTTCGTAAGATTGATTTTCTTGTTTACAATAATTTTAACTGCGGTCACAATCCTAATTACATTTCGGATAAATAGAATATGAAAGTGAAAGCTATAGGATTCTGTAAAACTGATAATATGAAAGATAAAGCCCTTCTTTTCTGACATTGAACTTGGAAAGTGGTTTCCATTTGAGGTCCTGACCTCGTCTTTCCCTAGTTCAATCAGAAATGGAGGGCTGATTGAATGATGTAATTGGGGAAAAGGCGTTTTTGCTTACTTTTTTGGCCTCGGCAAAAAGTAAGAATATAATTTTGTAGTTAGGTAGATTAAATCGGATGAATGATGATTTTAAATAAAAAAGCGCTCAAAAGAGCGCTTTTTTTGAAAGATTATTGTGATTGAACTTTAGTTCCCACTCATGGTGATCACGTATTTCAAGATTTTTTCTTCTGCAACTGCATCTAAAATCCCACCGTTTTTGTTGTTCGCTTTTTTCACCATCGGAGGAACCACTTTACGCCATCCTTCTTCCGATTGAGAAGATAACTTTTTTAATCCATGGCACAAGTTGCAGTTGTTTTCATACAACTTCTTTCCTTCGTTCAATTCTACTAAAGTAGTCCCTGGGAATTTTGATTGAATGCGATCAACATCTGCTTGTGTTGGACCAGTAACAGTTGTTTCTACTGCTTTTCCTGTTGCACAGCCAGCTGCGATCAACAAGATGGAAATATAGATTGCTTTTTTCATACGCTTTGTTTGACTATTCTAAAGGCTAAGATAAGTATTATTTAGAAGAAGATTTTTTTCCTTGAGGATCTTTTCCTTCTGTAGGTTTTAAATTCTGAATGAAATAAGTCAATTCTTTCATTTCTTCTGGTGTTAACTTGGAAGCATGTTCAGGCATTCCATTTTCGGTTCCTCTTTCGATTGAGGAAAAAATAGCTTGAAAGGAATTTCCATACAACCAATAATCATCGGTCAGATTGGGTCCAATTTCACCATTTGCTTTTTCTCCATGACAAACCGTACAATTCATTGAAAACAATTCTTCCCCGTTTTTAATTTCTTTAGTAGAAGCAGTAGGAGCTTGTTTCAATTCTTGTACTGACTTGTTAGATGTTGCACAAGCAACTAGAACAAAAATGAGTGGTAGCTGTTTCAGTAAGGTCATCTTTATAAATTTTGGCTAAAAGTAATGCATTTGACAAAAATACACGATTGGTCATTTGACTTTCTATCCTTATTTTTACGACTAAGAAATGGCCTTCATGGCGGTTTCGATAAGACCTTTTAAAAACAATTTATCTGCATATGAAAATTTACACACGTAAGGGCGATTCTGGAACAACAGGAATCATCGGTGGAACACGTTTACCAAAACACCACATCCGCATTGAATCTTATGGTACTGTAGATGAATTGAATTCCTACATTGGATTGTTACGAGACATCATCAAAGACGAAGCAATTATTGCTGTTTTGTTAGAAGTTCAAGATCGTTTGTTTACCATTGGTTCGCATTTAGCTTCCGATCCAGAGAAATCCAATATGCAATTGCCACAATTGCATGAAAGTGATGTGCAGTATTTAGAAACGAGTATTGACCAAATGGATGAGGAATTGCCACCAATGAAAAGCTTTGTATTGCCAGGAGGACATGTATCCGTTTCTCATTGTCACATTGCGCGTTGTGTGTGTAGAAGAGCAGAACGAAACATTGCGCATTTGGCAGAACATGAGCCTGTAGAAGCGTTGATTAACACTTACATGAACCGTTTGAGCGATTACCTTTTTGTGTTATCTCGCAAATTAGCACATGATTTAAATGCAGTTGAAACTCCTTGGAAGCCAAAAACCAACTGATAATGAGCTAATTGAAAACGGTTGAAAAGATTTTTTTTCTTTCCTGCATTTCTTTCTTGGAATTTTTCAAAATAAGATTATTTTTGCGCGAATAAACAACAATAAAACAGAGTAAACACATGTACTGGACATTAGAACTAGCATCATATTTGGAAGACGCACCATGGCCTGCATCAAAAGATGAATTGATTGATTATGCCATTCGTGCTGGTGCTCCATTAGAAGTAGTAGAAAACCTTCAAGATTTAGAAGATGAGGGTGATATTTACGAAAGCATCGAGGAAATTTGGCCGGATTATCCGTCTAAAGACGACTTCTTATTCAATGAAGATGAGTATTAAAAAATGATCTTATTAAAAAGCCTTCTAGTTTTCTAGAAGGCTTTTTTTATGTTGCTTTATGCAGCGATTTTAACTCTTTTGCGTTTTTTCACACGCGTAGCCATCGGATGTTTTGAAAGTGCTCTGAATTTATCCAAGCCCTTTATTTCCAAATTCCCTCCATGTGCATTGTATTCCAATTCGAAGTGGTGTAAGAAGACCATAAACGAGTGATCGATTATTTGAGCTTCCGACAGATCAATGATGATATCAGCTGAAATAGGCAAATCAAACAACCCTTTTTTGAAACCTATTAAATTGGAAAAAATAGCTGATTGCTCAATGTGCATGATTGTTTTATGATCGATTGTTTGCAATCTATATCGTGCTTTAAACAAACTACTCACTTTTGCGCCATTGAACAAATGGAATAGAAATTTCACAATGATTCCAGCAGCAACACCTAACAATAAATCTTCTGCAAGTGTGATCACGACTGTTGTCAAGAAAATAGCCAACTGTTCTTTACCAATTTTGTAGGTATGAATGAATTCTTTTGGAGCAGCTAAACGATAACCTGCAAAAATAAGCATGGCAGCTAAAGCAGAATTGGGTATCATTTCAATCATTGGAATCATCAATAACATTGCAATCAACAAGAAAATACCATGGAAGAAATTGGACCATTTTGTTTTTGCGTTGAACCCAACATTTGCAGAACTTCTTACCACTTCAGAAATCATTGGTAATCCACCCATCAAACCTGAAAGCACATTCCCTACTCCTTGTCCGATCAAATCGCCGTTGTAACTTGAAACGCGTTTGTATGGATCCATGTTATCGGTTGCTTTTACGGTTAACAATGATTCCAAACTACCAACAAACAAGAACATGAACACGTATTTCCAAAAAGCAAAGGTTCCAATCACTGAAAAATCAGCATTCATTGAAATAGAACCCCAAAAATCACCAATGGTCACCAACGAATAAGAAGGTTCTGTTTGTTTAAAATGCCATATCAAAGCCATTGGAATGGTTAGCAACAAGACGAAAAATGGAAGAGGTAATTTTTTGAAAATCGAAATCTTGAATAAAGGAAAGACAAACAAAACGATCAATCCAATAATACCAACCAAGGCAATGTGCCAATGGGAAGCCATGACAAAACGTGGGATGTCCATGAAGAGTTCTAAAGGACCTTCTCCTTTATACATGGTTGGATCGTCTCCTAATAAAACCGGAATTTGCTTCGCAATGATGATCAATCCAATGGCTGCCAACATCCCATGAATGGCAGAATGAGGAAAGAAATCACTCAAAGCTCCAAATTTCAAGAAACCAAAAATGATTTGAATCAAAGCGGCAACAACGATGACACCAGCTGCAATTTTCCAACCGGTCATTTCACCACCAAATTCAGCGACAGCACCTGCACATACGGTGATTAATCCTGCTGCTGGACCTTTAATTACCAATGCCGAAACATTGAAAAAACTGGTTACCAAACCACCAATCATGGCTGATAACACGCCCATTGCAGGCGGAAACCCACTTGCTTTAGCAATTCCCAAACTCAATGGCAAGGCCAATATAAAGACAAAGAAACCTGAAAGAGCATCTGATTTCCAGTTTTCAAACAATCCTTTTATTCCTTTTGAAGGAGTTATTAATTTAGTTGTTTTCATAATTATCTTTTTTATGATGAGCGTTTTGCTACATCGTGATACGTTTTAATGTGTGGTCCAAGAAATACTCTTGAATAAATACGAATGAGTGCAATACCATCAATGACGAAACTAAATGCCACCATTGACGCCAATAACAACTGATTTTCTTTGATGTGGGAGAACAATAAATCTTCTCCAATAAATGTGGGTGTAATTGGGAATCCAGCTAGGCCTAAACAAGCCAATAAAAACACCAAAGCAATTTTTGGATGTTCGTAAACATGACCATAAAAGGCATTCAACTTCACACTTTTCTCTAGTTTTTTCAAACGACGAATGGCCAAAACACCTATGATTCCAGAAATGATCACTCCACTCAAAAAAGTACTCAATTCCAAGACCGATAAATGTTCGTTGAAAGCAATTGCCAACAAAATGAATGCTTGATTCATGATGACCAAACTCCAACTCGTGAGTACACTTCTTCTTTCTGTAAATGCTTTCAACACCATCAACATCCCCAAACCACCATAAAGAATCGGCAATAAATGGAGGTAAAAAGGTGGCATCGAAGCGTATGTGGATAACAAGATTAATCCGACACCGAAAACAGGAATGAAGAAAAATGCAACGCGCTTGATGGAAAGAAATGTCATCAAATTCCCAAACTTTTTCAAGGGCACCCACCAGTAACGATACATGCTACTGTCCAAATTCCATTCACGAATACTCAAAGAATAAAGCGTGTATTCGATGCGCTTTGGCCAAGAGTCTTCGATGGTTTTCTTGAAGGGAACAAAATGATAGAACTGCTCACGGATTTTATAGGTCACGATCGAAGGTGAAATCAATAACTGATACGTTCTGTAGAAAGCATTCGCAGTGATGTGAATCAAAGCTACTACTTCTAAACCGGCTGCAATTTCTATGAAAATAATCCCAATTTGAGCAATCGAAGCATAACCGATCTGACTTTTAATGGAACTTTGAACTCGTGCGGTGAAATTGGACAACACAAAAGTCAAGAGTCCAACACTTCCAATGATGATTTTAACCACAAACTGATCTTCCCAGTAATGAATGGTTCGCAACATCAAGAACGCACCAATGTGTACAGAAAGTGATCCGTAGAACACTGCACTCGATGGTGTAGGTCCTTCCATTGCTCTTGGTAACCAAGATGAAAAAGGAAACATCGCAGATTTGACAGATGCTGTTATGAACACTAAAATCGCAATGATGGTCGCCTCCGATGAATGCGTCACCAAAGTATCGTGTAAGCCTTTGATGGTATCCAATTCGTAAAACGCAATGTTTTGTCCCCATAAATGGTGACTCATCCACATCGCGAGAATCAAGCCCACATCACCGATTCGGTAAATGGAGAAGACTTTCACCGCATTCTTTACTGGTAAATACCGTTCACGGTAAAACGCGATGAGCAAGAAAGAAGATATTCCTAAAATTTCCCAACCAATAAACATGGTTTCAAAATTTCCAGAGAACAAGATCAATACAAACCCAAACACAAAGAATAAAAACACGTTGAAGAAGCGTTTATAGCCTGATTCGCGGTGTAAATACCGTTGAGAAAAGATACCAATTAAGAAGGTCAATAAGGAACCAAATAACAAAAATGTGAACGTTAACTTATCCGCATACAAGTTGATGTAGAATGAATAATGTCCACTCGTCAGAATGGTGAATTCATTGAAATGAAGGTTCACCGCACCATTCAAAATCCACTTGATCGTAAAGATAATCGCTAACAAAAAGTTGATACCCGTAGCTGTTTTTACGACTGCTGCAATGGCATATTCTTCCTGTTTTGGAATAATCAATGTGACGAAAAATGCCAACAGCGGAATCCCCAATAATATTAAAATGAAGTATTCCATGGCTTATTGTTGAATGATAAAAGGGTGAATATTCTCGTGCGTTGACAGCACCTCATCCATCCAATCCGATGAATGTTCCACCTTCTTAGAAGGAACTTGATAAGCATGCATGGCTTCATTTTCAAAGCGATACAAGTCAGCCGTTTCCGGATGAACGACCACCAAATGCACCCAATTTTCACGGAACCAATTGTAAGTTCCTGGATTGCGTTTGATCGTTTCTAGCACCACTTCTGGAAAATGCTCAACAATGACCAATAAACGAACGGGATCATGCACCTCTACCATTTGATAAGGTAAACCGGTGCGCAAATCACCATCAATTCCGTTGGTAACACCAAACAAACCAACCACATTGTGCGGTAATTTAGAACCTGCTCCCAATTGTTGATTATCCACTCTAGAGAAATAATACTCCAAGTTGATACCACCAGCAACAGGTGCAACTGCATTTAAAATGGTTTCTAGAAAACGGCCTTCTGGATCGATTGCATAATCATACGAATTCATGAAAGCTCGTCGATCTAGGAAAACCGATTTGGTCAAAGATCTTCGTCCAACAACCGCCAAAGCATTGGTTGCATGGTTCAATTCTGGTCGGGGCTCAAACAAAGAAACCGTTCTTTTTTTAACCGCTTCATGTACATTTGAAGTTGGTTTTGAAGAGTCAATCGACATGAATCTTCTAGAGCGTTCACTTGCATTGTTCGCAAGCGCTTTTTGAAATAATTGCTCTTTTTGCTCGTGCAATTTCAAAGCAGATTCATTTAATAGTTCCGTATCAAAAAACTGCATTTCATCTCTGGAAGTATCGTGCAGTGCTCCAACAAAATGGGTCGTGAACGGAATGTTGATTCCTCTTTCTTTCAACCTTTTTCGCACTTCAGGATTGTTTCCAATCCAAGCAATGACGCGCGCATTTACAGAACCTGGTCTTCCAGAACAAGCACCGCAATCATAACCTGCATAATGCGTATTGTTGACACTTGTAGAACCATGTCCAACAGCATAAACCAAGGGTGCGAAATGGTCCACCAAACCAATTGAGCGTAGTAATCCTTCCAAACGATCGGTCATCTGATCAACAGTGAATCCAACTTGCAAGCCGTCTTCAAAAGCAGTTCCATCACCTTGAATCAACAATTTTGCTGAAGGATCCATGTGTTTACTAGAAGAAGATGTCAAAGGAGAAACAGAAGGTTTCACAATGTTTTTGGCCAATTTAAATGGTGCCAACCAACCTGTAATCGTTGTTAAAAACAAACCTCCAAACACCCCATTATTCGATTGCGAAAAATGATGATCTTTCTTTTTCTTGATTTTATTTTCCACTTCCTTGATCAACACTTTTGGTTGAGCAGGAACTGGACACACTTTGGTCACAAACTTCCCTCCTTCTGGCTGAAAGAAAAACTCCAAATTGAAATGTCCAGGTGTACCGAAGGTTTCACAATTGGCATCGATTGATTCAATGTGTCTACGAATAGAACATTCGCGATCATCCATACAGAACAAAGCTTGAAAATCAGGCGATTTCGGTTCAGACTGCTTTTCGTTTTCGGAAGATTGAATCGCTCCTAACACTTCGTCGTAAAAAGACCATTCATAGGCATTTTGCCAAATTTTATAGCACGCAAAATCGATAGAAGAAGTTACAGGCGAAAACAACGGTTTAGGTGTTTTTGTCAGGTATTTTGAAATGGGCTCCCATTTGGTTCCAAAAACATCGTCCAAGACATCGATCTCAAACAAACATTCCAACAACATCAAGTCGTAAAGTGAAATTTGTTTTTGATTCAATAAGGCTTTCGGATTTTCTTCTAACACACTGACCATTCCACTCCAACCTGGATGAGCAAATTGTTGATCAAACAAATAATGTTCATACAATTGCTCATCTCCTAACAAAACGTTCAAGGCCATTTCAAGTGTCAAAGACTCATCTTTCAACAGCGTTTTCACTCGTTTTGAGCGAAACATAGAGCTGTAATTGTTGTTTTCCAAACTTCTAATAGAAGCTAAGAATCCCTTTTCATGAATTGGGAAATGCCAAGTCGCTACCCCTTGATCAAGATAACTACTAATGATGCGAAACAACAAGGGATGTACGCGTGAATCCATGTCCACTTTGTAAGTTTTTTTCCATTGTTTTCGAACGCTTCCAATTCGTTTTTCAGTTGAATGATTACTAGGGCCATTCAATAACATAGTACGGAAAAAGGAGCGCTGATCGGGTGAAATAATTGCTTTTAAAGCTTTATCAAAAGCTGCTTCTGAGATTTTACCCTGCTTGTAAGCTTCACGATACTCATTGATTTCAAGGTAAACCTTATAACCAAAAATAGTTGTTGCCTTTTCCATGGCAACGTGAAATGGATCACCTTGGAAAGCGTGTAAGGTATTGTGATGAATAAAATCTTTTAAAGGTGCCTGTGAAGGCAAATAATGTTTTAAGTGTTCGATCGTATGAGCTAGATCGAAACTTGTATGATGATTTTCCATGAATTGTTTCTTTAGATAAAACAATGTGTGATGACACATGTCATTCGAAAAAACATTAAAAACAACAAAGCAAAGGCTACTCTAACAGCAGCTTTCAATTGATGTATTAATGAAAAACAATCCTATAAACGGAAATTCTGAAAACGAATAAATAAAGGGACTTGGTAGTCAAAACTGACATTCGAAGAAATGTCTAGTTTGGTTGTTTGTAATAATTCATTGCTAACTTGCCAAACAGCATACGAATGAGCAAACAAAACAAGGTCTAAGAAATCATCCGAATCAGCATCTTCTACTTCTTCTTCGTTTTCTTCTGAATTAAGATCTACTTCAGAAATGAATAAACGTTGTTTTTGAACTTGATCTTCAGTGGTATTTCTTGTAAAAGAAACAAGCGATTTAGCATCTTCAAGTTGTTCAGCTTGAACAATGCTTGGCGCAAACATAGAGAATAGAATGGCTAGTAGCGCAGAAAATGCAAAACAACTATTACCAACTCGTTTCTTCATGCGACAAATATAAACGTTTAAATCTTCACGAAATGCTAATTTTTTCATAAAAAAAAGGGCCGAAGCCCTTCTTTGAATTTTCTATGTTCAATTCAATTATACATTGAATCTAAAATGCATGATGTCGCCATCTTGCACGATGTATTCTTTTCCTTCTACTTTAAATTTTCCTGCTTCTTTCACCGCAGCTTCAGATCCCATAGTAGTGTAATCTTCGTATTTCATGACTTCTGCACGAATGAATCCTTTTTCAAAATCTGTGTGAATGACTCCAGCAGCTTGCGGAGCTGTTGCACCAACTGGCACAGTCCAAGCACGTACTTCTTTTACACCAGCTGTGAAATAGGTTTGTAATTTCAATAACGAATAAGCTGAACGGATCAAACGATTCACTCCTGGCTCTTCCAAACCAAGTTCTTCCAAAAACATTTGACGCTCTTCGTAAGTTTCCAATTCAGAAATATCTGCTTCAATTTTTGCACCTACCACTAAAATTTGAGCATTCTCATCTTTCACTGCTTCACGCACAGCATCCACGTGTTTGTTGCCTGTTTTCACAGCACTTTCTTCCACGTTACACACATACATCACCGGTTTTGAAGTGATCAATTGGAATTTCTGAACGATTTCTAGTTCTTTTTCATCAAAGTCCATTGAACGAACAGATTTACCTTGTTCCAATGTTGCTTTGATTTGATGAGCCAAATCGTTTTCTTTCACCACTTCTTTATCGCCGGACTTTAACTGACGAGCAATGGATTGAATGCGTTTTTCAATCGATTCCAAATCTTTCAATTGCAATTCGATGTCGATGATTTCTTTATCACTCACTGGATCTACACGACCATCAACGTGAATGATGTTTCCATCTTCAAAACAACGCAAAACGTGTAAAATCGCATCAGTTTCGCGAATATTTGCTAAGAATTGATTTCCTAAACCTTCACCTTTCGATGCACCTTTCACCAATCCTGCGATATCTACAATTTCCATTGTTGTTGGCACTACACGCTCAGGATTCACGATCGTTTCCAATTTCTCTAAGCGAGGATCAGGAACCGAGATGGTACCAACGTTTGGTTCAATTGTACAAAAAGGGAAATTAGCCGATTGCGCTTTTGCATTCGACAAACAATTAAACAAGGTTGACTTCCCTACATTCGGTAGTCCTACAATACCGCATTTTAATGCCATGATGATAATTTTGTGCAAAGATACTTTAAAATGAAAATGGAACGAGTAAAATCGAAAAGTAAACGAAATTTTTAGCGAAATCCTTTCCTTTAAAACAGACTTTTCAAGGATTCAATTTCAATACTTTTCCTAATTTAGCAAAGCATCAAAAACAAAACACATGTACAAATCGTTGCTTTTTGCACCCATCTTCTTCATTGTAAGTCAATCCAGCATTGCTCAGAAAAATGATTCTACTGTCGTCCGAGAAATCTTTGACGCAGCGCTCACTAAAGGAGAAGCTTATGAAGACTTGCGTTCACTTTGCAAAGACGTTGGTGCCCGACTTTCAGGATCTGCTGAAGCGCAATTAGCAGTTGAATGGAGCGAGAAAAAATTCAAAGAATACGGTTTTGAAAACGTGTTTTTACAACCTGTAATGGTTCCACATTGGGAAAGAGGCACGAAAGAAGTCGCTTGGTTCAAAACCAAACAAGGAGATATTGTTCCACTTCACATTTTAGCTTTGGGCGGATCGATTGGTACAGAAGGTTTGATGCGTGCGGAAGTGGTTCCATTCAATTCTTTGGAAGAGTTGAAAAAAGCAGATAAAGCAAGTTTAATTGGTAAGATTGCTTTCATCAATCAAGCGATGAATCCAGCTGACATTGTTACGTTCAAAGCGTATGGTGGTTGTTATGCCATTCGTGGTGAAGGAGCGATTGAAGCCTCAAAATTGGGTGCAATTGCAGTAGTGATTCGATCTTTAGCTTTACCACAAGATGATTTTCCTCATACGGGAAGTATGCATTACGAAGAACAAACACCGAAAATTCCAGCAGGTGCTCTTTCAACCAACTCTTGCAACTTATTAGCAGAAGCTTTGACGCATGGAAAAGTGGAACTCATTCTAGAAATGGATTGTCGATCTTATCCGGATATTCAATCTTACAATGTAATTGGTGAAATCGTAGGAAGTGAAAAACCCAATGAAATCATAACCATTGGTGGGCATTTGGATTCTTGGGATACAGGTGAAGGTGCACACGATGATGGTGCAGGTGTGATCCATAGCATGGAAGCATTGCGTTTGATGAAGAGTTTGAAAATCCGTCCAAAACACACCATTCGTGTGGTCTTTTTCATGAACGAAGAAAATGGTAACAAAGGCGGATTGGGTTATGCGGAATGGGTGAAATCGAAAGGTGAAAAACACATTGCTGCAGTAGAAAGTGATCGTGGAGGATTCAGCCCGAGAGGCTTTGATTGTGATGGAACAACCGAGCAATTAAAGATGATTCAAGCCTACAGAGAATTGTTGCTTCCTTATGGATTGTACCACTTCGAAAAA
The DNA here is from genome assembly GCA_020849495.1 of Fluviicola sp. Lineage (GTDB taxonomy): Bacteria > Bacteroidota > Bacteroidia > Flavobacteriales_D > Crocinitomicaceae > Fluviicola. Next base: position 6,616 of record JADLGD010000061.1, on the reverse strand, counting down.
GGTTATGGAGGCGTTGATATTGGTCCTTTGAAAAAGCAATTTGAAGGCATTCCATTATTTGGTTTTGTTCCCGATTCACAACGTTACTTTGATTTTCACCACGCTCCAAGTGATGTGTTTGAAAATGTCAACAAACGAGAATTGGAATTAGGTGCAGGAAGTTTGGCAGCTTTTGTTTACCTACTCGACCGTTCCTTATAAATGCTGGATTTATTCACATTAAAAAAGCAGTTTATAAACAATCGTGTATAACTAATTCAAACATCTTCGCGCTTTTATTTGTTTCTTTACTACTTAGAAAACAACCCCATGATATTCGAAGGAAGACCAGATAGTACAAAAGCACCAGCTTACGCTCAATATTACTTTGATCGTACCATTGGACACACCAATTTGTTGCATGCTTTAGAAATCAATCGCGATAAAGTCATAGAATTTATCAACGGACTACCGGAAGACAAAGCAGATTTTCAGTATGCCGATGACAAATGGACCGTTAAAGGCGTTTTATTGCACATTATTGAAACCGAACGTGTATTTCAGTACCGTGCATTGCGTTTCTCAAGAAAAGATGCAACAACCATAGCGGGATTTGAAGAACGTTGGTACGTGGATCACAACAACAATGAAAATCGTCAACTTTCAGATTTGGCACACGAGTTTGAAGTAGTTCGCAATAGCACCATTCATTTATTTAAGCACATGACAGCAAGCATGTTGGATTTTGAAGGCGCTGCAAACAATGAAATTGTGACACCACGCAACATCGCATGGATGATTGTTGGACATACGATTCACCATTGTGACATCATCAAAGAACGCTACTTGGTGGATACCGATGAGCAGTTTTAAATCGTTTTCTAACGATTCGTTCACTTTTTGTTCATTTCTCGGTTAATTATTTTTTTAAATCCGTCGTAAAGTCAGCAGGATTCCTGCTAACTTTGCAGTTCAAAATTCATTCATGCAGATTGTTAGAGTATGAATGGGGAAATGAACAAGTATGGCAGATATATTCGAAAAAATTGAACGAAATCGTGGTCCAATCGGACAGTACTCTAAAGGTGTTCACGGTTATTTCACATTCCCTAAGTTGGAAGGTGAATTGGGTAACAAAATGATTTTCCGTGGAAAAGAATGTTTAGTTTGGTCTTTGAACAACTATTTAGGCTTAGCAAATCATCCTGAAGTTCGTGAAGCAGACAGACAAGCTGCAGATCAATATGGTTTGGCTTACCCGATGGGTGCACGTATGATGACAGGTCAAACAAGTGAGCATGAAAAGTTAGAAAATGAATTGGCTGAATTCATGGGGAAAGAGGATTGTATCCTTTTGAACTTTGGTTACCAAGGAATGGTTTCAGCAATTGACTCATTGGTTGATCGCAATGACATCATCGTTTACGATAGCGAAGCACATGCTTGTATCTTGGATGGAATGCGTTTGCATACAGGAAAGCGTTTCGTTTTCCAACACAACGATATGGAAAGCTTCGACAAGCAAATGAGAAATGCTACTCGTTTGGCTGAACAAACTGGAGGTGGAATCTTAGTGATCACTGAAGGTGTATTTGGTATGGCGGGTGACCAAGGAAAATTAAAAGAAATCGTTGAATTCCGTAAATCTGGAAAATACGACTTCCGTTTGTTCGTTGATGACGCTCATGGATTTGGAACATTAGGAAAAACTGGACAAGGTGCTGGTGAAGACCAAGGTGTTCAAGACGAAATCGATGTATTATTTGGAACATTTGCAAAATCAATGTCTTCTATCGGAGGTTTCATTTGTGCAAAAGAATCCATCATTGAATACTTACGTTACAACATGCGTTCTCAAATGTTTGCGAAAGCATTGCCAATCACGATTACGATTGGTGCTCGTAAACGTTTGGAATTGTTGCGTACGAAACCAGAATTGAAAGACAAATTATGGGAAATCACTAACGCTTTGCAAAATGGTTTCCGTGATGCTGGTTTTGATATCGGTGCTACCAATTCTCCAGTTACTCCAGTTTTCATGAAAGGTTCTTTGGCTGAGGCTACAAACTTGACATTTGACTTGAGAGAGAATTACAACATTTTCTGTTCAATTGTCATCTACCCAGTTGTTCCGAAAGACGTGATCATGTTGCGTATCATTCCAACAGCAGCACATACTTTAGAAGATGTTAATTACACCATCGAAACATTCAAGAAATTGAAAGATAAATTGGATGCAGGTGCTTACAAATCTGAAGAGTTAGCAGCAGTTAAAGTGGATAAAAAGAAATAATCCTTTTTAGATATAATAAAAACGCCCAGGCAATTTGTCTGGGCGTTTCTTTTTGAAGTCTATTTTAGAATAATTTATATCCTGACCAAGTTCTAGCATTTACATCAAACACAAAAAACAAATTATTGGCATAAGAAGCATTGAAAAAACTAGGGAGTTCCATATCTTTCGTATTCAACTTTACCTGTCCTGTTTCTTTACCTGTTTTAGCACTGAATAAATGCACAACATTGCCTCCAGCTTCCAAAATCGCAAGTTCATAATTCTTGACACCGGTGTAAGCCGCACCATTCGTATTTAAGTTAAGATCTGAAGGGAAATCTAAGGTAAGTGTTTTCGCTTTTGCTTTTCCAGGCTTAAAAAAAGACACCGTAATTCCTTCCACAAACATGAGGGCTTTTTTCTTTTCGGCATATACAGCAACCGTTTGTGCCTCCATACCATAAGAAAAAGTAGATTCTTTCGTTCCCATGATTTTTCCTGTACCATCCAACAAGAATTTCATACTACCTGTGTTTCCATAGCTAATTCCTTCTAAACACTTGGTAGTTGGATTGTACCACAAACCTCGACAATCAAAATTAGCATCTTGAGAATTGATGGATGCACCACTAGTCGTATGTGTTTCTATTGGATATTCAGCATTTCCAGCGAAGATGGTATAATACAAATTGTTGGTTGGGTTGTAAGCAACAGCAACTCCATTGGTTCCATCTTCTTCATTACTGACAGACAAGGTTAACGAACAATTGGATGAACTTAAGGGCGTTTGAGCTCCTAAATTAAGCGCCAATCCCACTGCAATGAATAGCAATTTATTTTTCATGTTTTTTTATTAAAAATAGTAATTCTGAATGAATTAGACTTTCATTTAAATAAAAAAAAGGAACGATCATCGCTCCTCTCCTATTTTGTTTTAACGAATGTAATTTTTGGGTTCCAGTAAGTTGTAACGCAAAAAGAGTTCAAATCCTCCTCTAGCATTGGAAACTGTAGATAAACTCGATACATTCACGTCATAAGCAGCTCCGATAGAAAAATCAGACCATTCCAACATCCCTTTCAAAACAAAAGCATCTTTGTTGCGGTAAAAACACCCCAACGAAAAAGATGAACCTTTATTAAACCCTGTCACCTTTGAAGCTTCAGTAATGCGGTATTTAAAATAGGTTCCTATCAATAACTCTTGTGCTTTCTTTTGTCGTTGGTAATAAACTCCTGGCATCAATGTCAAACGCGAATTTCCAATTCCAATTGCAGCATTGATGAACGTTGAAAAGCGCATGTACAATTGCTCCTCATTGTTGTTGTAGAAGGAATATTTCGGCGTGTTTAAATGATAGACTGCAAAACCATAAGTCAATTGCTTCCCGTCATTCGCCGTGCTGTAACGTTCACCATTTTTGTAAGTGTACACCAAACCTGCTCCAACATCTGCATAAGTAAAACGATCTGTTGCGAAAGTTTCTCCACTCAAAGCAGTTGGATCATACGCCATTCCATTGTACTGACTTCCCCATCTTCCCGCATTTGGATTGATGGAACGCTGTCCCAAACCACCATAAATAGCAACACCCAGTTTACTAGTTGGATCTAAAATCAAGTGATATCCTAGAGTCAGATTGGCATTTGTTGTGTTCACTTTTACATCACCTGATTGATCGTTGAACACATTGATTCCTGCTACCAGATGACCTGCTGTTTTTCGCTTCTTTGCATTCAATCTTGCATCAAATGAAAAAGCCATCGTTTTGTAAGGACTTGCAACAGCTTTCCATTGAGTACGGTAATTGACAATTGCTTGTATGGTTGAATTAGCACCAGCCAATGCCGGATTTAGTGTCAATGGTGCATAAGCCGCTTGTGAAAAGTGAACATCTTGCGCAACTGAAGGCGTAACCCAACTTCCAATCAAACCAATAATTAAAATTGCTTTTCTCATAACCTTCTTTTATCGAACAACTTGAATATTTCCAGAGGCATCAACTGAAGTGCCATTCAACAATTTCCCTACTAATTTATAGACAAACACATCTGCATTGACCGGTTTGTTTTTATAGGTTGCATCCCAACAAACAGACAAATCATCTGTTTCAAATACTTTCTCCCCCCAACGGTTGTAGATGGTAAATGTCACCTCTGCAAAACAATTCCCCATTGCACACAAGGCGTCGTTGTTATTGTCTCCATTTGGTGAAAAGATACTTGGAATAAAGATTTCACCACAATTTGGATTCACAACGATTGAAACCGTTTCAACTCCACTACATCCCGAAGCATCTGTTACAGTTACCTGATAAATTGTTGATGTTGATGGGCTAGCAATTGGATCTGGGCAAGTAGTGCAACTCAGTCCCGCTGAAGGTTCCCACAAATAAGTTAGACCTCCACTCGCATTCAATTGCACAGTGTCTCCCTCATTGATCACTGCTGATGTTGGGTTTACCGTCACACTCAAACTTCCAATTTGATTCACAACAAACGAAGCGCTTGCTGTACATCCATTATCATCTGTTACAGTCACATCGTAGTTGCCATCATTCAATCCTGTTAATGAAGCTGTTGTAGCAGCACTTCCCGTCCAAGAATAAGAATAAGGAGTCGTTCCACCATTGGTTGTTGTTGTGATTGCTCCATTCAAAGAACCACAATCTTCGTCTGTTGAAGTACCTGAGATTTGTAAACTTGCTGGAGCTGTAATTGTAACAATTGCTGAAACTTCACATCCTCCATTATCCACAACCGTAACAGTGTTATTTCCTGCTGGCAATTGAGTAGCTGTTGTCGTTGTTTCTCCGGATGGAGTCCAAGTAGTAGCGAAGGGCGCAGTTCCGCCAGTTATGGTTACAGATGCAGAACCATCTGACAAACCATTACAACTTACATTTTGTAGAATCGTGGTTGAAATCGTAGGTCCACCATTGGATGCAACTACAATCGCTTCAGTGATTTGACAACCTGCCGCATCCGTAATTGTTACCGTATAATTTCCAGCAGCAAGGCCCGTAGCTGTTGCATTTGAACCTCCACTTGGCAACCAAGCATATTGATAAGGAGCTAATCCACCTGTTGCATTTACAGTTCCCGTTCCATTATCCACCGCACAATCCGATGGTGTAGAACTACTTGTTGCGCTTAACACCGGATATTCTGCAATTGTAACAGTCGTCGTTCCTGTACAGCCAGCATTGTCTGTAGCAGTAATTGTATAAGTATTTGCAGCAAGTGCAGTTTGAGTTGCACCATTGAGATTTCCAGGTGTCCATACATACGCATAAGGACTTGTACCTCCAGAAGCAGTTGCTGTAGCAGCACCATCACTATCTCCGTTACATGTTACATTTTGAACGCCTGAAGTAGTAACAGTTATAGTTGGACAAGGTGTAATGACTGCACATTGAGGGATGGATGCCAGAGTTGTGATTAATTCAGTATTTCCTGCATTGTCTAACACTTGAATAGGCAAAGTACCAGGTGTTGCAGTCGCATTCGTTGAATACGTTGTCCAAGTAGTGACATTTATGGCACATCCAGGAGGGAAAACACAGCCCACTAAACACGCAGAACAATCTTGCGTAACGCTTTGTGTTTGCCACGTGTATGGTGCTGTCCCTCCAGAAACAGTTAAATCACCGTTTGTTTCTTGACATACCGCTAAATTGGTGCAATTGTTCACCGTAATTTGAATGCTCTCCGAACCACAAGGCAAGGTGTAAGTAATTGTAAACGTACCTGCACCAGCAATAGAAGGATCAAAGGTTCCAGTTGTTGCATTGGTGATTCCTGTTCCAGAAAATGTACCTCCAGCAGTTACAGGCACTAAATTGAACGGAGCATCTGTTACACAAACATTGCCTGGATCATTCACTGTTGTGATACAACAAGTTCCAGACGTTACACTGACATCGTCAATGAAGTAATAACTATATGTTCCACCTTGCAAATTGGTTGTAGCACAATCATTTGCAGCTCTTACTTGTGTGGTTTTATCAAAGAAATTTCCAATGGCAAAGCGGTTTTCACCACCTTGTGCGATGTAATTCCAATTGACCAACACCCAATTGACCGTATCAACTAAAGGCGTTCCTGAAGTTGAAAGTAATTTAGGATCAGCTAATGGAATTTGAATCGGTGTTGGACTCGCACAAAAGTCTTTTGCTATAGGAGATGCGCTGTTGTAAAAATAGAATCCCAATTTATCAATCCCCCAACCAGATTTGGTTGCCAAATTCACATACATCTGCACGCAATAAGATTGTCCAGCAACCAAAGGTGTACTCAACTGACCGCCTAAATATTCTCTGTAATTATCCACACTTCCAGAAGCTGGAGGACAAGACGAAA
>JADLGD010000060.1 GCA_020849495.1 Fluviicola sp. | reverse complement strand
TTTAGGTGCTGAATACCACTTCGAAGGAACAGATCGTTTATCTCCTTATGCTGGTTTAGATGTATCATTTGGTGGTGGTAACAATGCTACTGAGTGGGACAAATATGATGGTTTAGGATATAACGTTGACCACACACGTGAAATTACAGCAAAAACAAGCACTTTAGGTGTTAGTTTAGTAGCTGGTACAGATTTCTATTTTGCTGAAAACTTCTATTTTGGTCTTGAATTAGGTTTAGGATTTGGTTCATTAAACACAAAACCTGGAACAGACAAATGGACAATTGCAGGAGTTACAACAGATACTGAAAGTGCTGATAAAAAAGAATCAACTTTCAAAAACACACCTACAGGTTTAATGCGTTTAGGTTGGAGATTCTAATCTAAGTTTAGAATAAAATTTAGAGGGGGCATTGCTCCCTCTTTTTTTTGTCAAAAATTTCCATTTCAAAATCACTATATTTGTTTTAATTCAAACCAATGGAACATTCTCAAAATAAAATTACAATTGCCATCGACGGGTATTCTTCTTGTGGAAAAAGTACGCTCGCCAAAGCGCTTTCAAAACACTTGAACTATATTTTCATTGATACAGGTGCAATGTATAGAGGCGTTACCTATTTCGCTTTGAAAAATGGCATCATTGATTCGGAAGGAAAGATCAATCAAGAGCAACTTGAGAATGAAATTGAGCACATTGAACTCAATTTTGGCGAACAAGAAGCAAATGGTAGCAGAGCACTGTTTGTCAACGGTGTAGATGCATCTGAAGCTATTCGTTCATTGGAAATTTCTAATTATGTCAGCGAAATTGCTGCTATTGAATGCGTACGAACACAATTGGTCAAACAACAACAGGTATTGGGTGAAAATGGTGGTGTTGTATTGGATGGTAGAGATATTGGTACGGTTGTTTTTCCAAATGCAGGTTTGAAATTATTCATCACAGCTTCACCAGAAATAAGAGCACAACGACGTTACAATGAATTAAAAGCAAAAGATTCAAATGTGGATTTAGAAGCAATTAGAGCAAACTTAAAACACCGAGATCTGATTGATACTACTCGTAAGATTGGACCATTGGTTCAAGCAACAGATGCAATCGTAATCGATAATTCTGATTTAAACCAAGAAGAACAGTTTGAATTAGCGCTCTCCTATTTTTATAAAGCTTGTCAACAAAATTCAAATATAGCTTCCGATTGTAACTATTGATTTATCAAACACTATTTGAAATTTTCAATGAATCAGTTTGTATTATCATTGAATGAGGTGAAATATTCATTTTTAGCGTTAAGACTTTTAAAATTAGTATAAAAGCTAACCTGTTTGTTTAAATTTGCACACCTGTTTAATTCAAACTGTTTTATGTTATCAATTGGAAAAATTACCGAAGAGATAATAGGAAGAAGTCCGTTCTTGCGAGAAGCAATGACAGACGACCTAATCAACATATCATCTCTTGCAAGAAAAATCAAACCTGAAATCGAAGAAACTTTAGGAAAAGAAGTAAAAGAAGGCGCAATCGTTATGGCCATTAAACGTATGTCTCCTGGTCTTTATCACCGATTAAATTTAAAAATTACGAATATTATAGGTGAACTTGGTGATTTCTTGGTTCGTTCTAATTTAGAAGATTTTACTTTTGAAAACACAGAATCATTGCGTCTAAAACAAGCAGACTTAGTGCATTTAGTTAATTCGGAATCGGATGTTTTTTACACGATATGTCGAGGAGTTACAGAAACAACAATCATTGCATCTCAAAGTATTTCTGGAAAAATCAGCAACTTATTGATCAATGAACGTTTGAAATCACATACAAGTGACCTTGCATCTATCACTGTAAAATTACCTTCTGTGAATTCAGAAGTTTATGGTGTATACTATTATATATTGAAACATTTAGCTTGGGAAGGTTTGAACATTGTGGAAGTAGTTTCAACTGCAAATGAATTCACAATCATTGTCAAACAAGATCACGTAGATAAAGCTTTTAAAGTGCTCATGCAGTTAAAACGCGGAAAATAAGATTAAAAATCCTCCAATTGGAGGATTTTTTTTTAATTATCATTTACGACACTACCAGATCCAGTATCTAAAATGTGAATTCCTGAAGGATTCCCTTTATACAATATATTGCCAAGACTTTTAAGGTAACCATGCAATGGCAAACCATTGGAATTTACTTTTACACTTCCAGCTGTTTCAGATGAAACATAAATAGAATCTGTTACAATCAATCCATAAGCATCACAAAAGCCATTGCTTCTTGCACTAATGGATGCGATTTGTGCAGTTCCCGTTAAAGTATAGTCTCCCCAACCATGCGATATATCAGCATTGATAACAGTTGAGTTTAAATTTAAATTTACCGGACCGGCACCATCTCGAATTAACAAGGTGAAATAAGGAAAATTCAATTGCGACTTTGTTGATAAAGGTTCAGTTCCTTCAAAACGAATATAGATAATATCCGAACAATGAATCTCTACTTTTATCACCTTTTTTTGATTCCGCAGAAAATTACACTTATTCTTGTTCTTAATCTCTAACATGCCATCTACAACTGTCCATTCAATGAAATTGATCACATTTTCACCACCTATCACGACTAACTTATTTGTTGAATCTTGAATCAATTCATATTCAATATGTGGATTCAAAAACAATTGATTAAAATTTCCTACTGGAATTTCTTTCGATTTTATATCGCCAAGAAATTTCCAACACGCCCTGTTTTCAGGTTTTTTACAAGAAATGACAAGCAAACAGATTCCGAAAAACAAACCTAGCTGTTTCATTTTTTTAGTTTAGAATAATTAAACGTATATCCTACTCCCCATTCAACATAATCGGCTTTTGCCCAATGTGACTTTAAGACCAGATTCAATAAAAGTCCATTATCAAAGCGATAACGCATCCCCACTCGGTGATAAAACTCATCATCTGCATCATAACGATCTTTTAAATACCTTCCCATTCCTAATACAAATCCAAAACGATTCAATGGTAAGTAATATCCAACGTATGCACCCACTTGGAAAATAGTCCATTCTGTTTTTGGAATATAATCTCGGTATCCAAACAAGGCTTTCTTGTAGATTAAATCCAAAGCTAATTCCATTCCTACTTTTGGACGAAAGCGTTTGTAAAGCACATTACTAAAGGCATAAACGGGGTAGTTTTTACCTGATGTTGGGAAGATTTCTTTCGAAGAAACAATACCGATTGCTGTATATTTCCAATTTCTAAAAAAAGGTGTTTTTACAATTTGGATGGATTCTACGGATACTTCTTGTTGGTATTTAAATGTATAAGCATATCCTAAACTTAGATTAAGAATGTTTAAACCTAGATTGGGAACTTTAGATGCACCGTTTGAAAAATGAGTCATGTCAACTCCAAAAACCAACCCATGTTTTGGATTAATATTCCAACGACTGTTAATCCCCAAGCTCAATAATGTGTTTAAATGACTGCTCATTGCGACATTCTTAGGGTTTGTTTCTTGATCAAAGATTTTTGTCACACCTCCTAAACCAGCACCTAGATGTCCTGTTAGAAACAGTTTTTTATTTCGTGACATCGGGAATTCAATAAACCCATAAACGCCAAATCCATTCCCAAGAATTTCTTTATTACCAAGATTAGAAGCGTACAATGTAGCACCTACAATTGGATTTTGGTAGGCCTGATGCCAATTCCCACTTCCATTTAACCGCTTACTAAAACTGAATTCTATAGCAGAAACGCGTTCTTTCGGAAGATGACTCATTGTTCCTCTGTGAGCAGCTAAAAATCCATTTTTCGATTTGAGTTGGAAACTTAAAGGATTCTGAACTCCTTCTTGCGCAATCGAAAGATTTGTTAATAATATTAGTATCAATAAAATTCGCATATTCAAAATTACATTTTTTTTCTTCTGCTTACATTTGCAACATGGACACAAAAATAATACAAGTCAATCCGAATGACGAAAGATTGATCGCTTTTAACAGATTGTTGAACATCATGGATGACTTGCGAGAGAAGTGTCCATGGGATAAAAAACAAACCATTGAGTCTTTAAGACATTTAACCATTGAAGAAACTTATGAATTAGCAGATGCAATCAGTGAAAACGATCTAGTTGGTTTAAAGGGCGAAATAGGTGACTTATTCTTACACATGGTTTTTTATTCCAAAATTGGAAGCGAGTTAGGGGCTTTTGATATTATTTCTGTTCTCAACGGTATTTGTGACAAACTTGTTCATCGTCATCCACATATTTACAGCGATGTGAAGGCTGATACGGAAGAAGAAGTGAAAGCAAATTGGGAAAAAATCAAATTAAAAGAGGGAAAGAAATCAGTTTTAGAGGGAGTTCCAAGAACACTACCTGCCTTGATAAAAGCGATGCGTATTCAAGAGAAAGTCAAAGGAATTGGCTTCGATTGGAACAACATTGAGGAAGTAAAAAACAAAGTAGTAGAAGAATTTGAAGAATTACATGAGGCTCAAGCTAGCAAAGACAACGATGCCATTGAAAGTGAATTGGGTGATGTACTTTTTTCAATGATCAACTATGCTCGTTTCATCCATGTAAATCCTGAAGACGCTTTGGAACGTACGAATAAAAAATTCATTCAACGTTTTCAATTAATGGAAGAAATGATCGCCAATGAAAATCAAAACATGGAAAATATGTCATTGGAAGAAATGGATGTTTTTTGGGACAAAGCAAAAAAATCGTTGAATGCTTAAGTCATTTCATACCGTTTAATCAATAATTCAACCATTTGGTCAAAAAATAGGCTTTTCAATTGCTAATAAGCGTTAAATATGTAACTTCGAAGCCCTAGAGAAAACTGTAAACTTATGAAGAAACTTCTCCTTTTATTTTCCAACATACTTTTTTTCAATCTTTTATTTGGTCAAGAACACACTGTTCGTGGTTTTATTTATGATCTAGAAACGGGTGAAGCAATCCCTTTCGAGCAAGTTTTGTTAATCCCTACAGTGAAAGAAAAAAAGATTCTTGGTGCAAGTACTGATGTGAATGGATTCTTTTCCATTCCAAAAGTTGACGTTGGAGATTATTTATTGAAAATAGAGGATATCAATTACAAATTATATGAAAAAGAGATAAAAGTTGTAAAATCAACTGGTATTACTGATTTACGTATTGATTTGGTTGAACCCGATAATGTAAATGGTATTGAAGAAGTTGTTATTTCGGCAGAAACAAAAGAAAAAACAACTGAAGTTTTGATGTCTCAAATCAAACTTGACAAAAAAGGAATTGAACGCATCCCTTCCATTGGTGCTGAAAACGATGTGGTTGGTGCATTTTCTGTAACTCCAGGGGTTGTAACAACTGGTGACCAAGGTGGACAGTTATATGTTCGTGGAGGTACTCCCATTCAGAATAAAGTATTGTTAGACGGGATGACCATTTACAACCCTTTTCATTCCATTGGATTCTTTTCGATTTTTGAAACGGAGCTGGTGAAAAACGTTGACATTTACACAGGAGGATTTGACGCTCGCTATGGCGGAAGAATTTCATCTGTAATGGACATTAGTTACAGAGATGGAAACAAAAAAGCATTTGGAGGAAAAATTTCCGCATCTCCTTTCTTAGCGAAAGCAGTTATTGAAGGTCCACTTTATCGATCTAAAAACGGAGGAGGTGCGTCGTATATGTTATCAGGAAAACATTCATTGTTACCATATACTTCCAAAGATCTTTATAGAGGCATCAACAACGGAAATGGGTTACCATACGAATTCACAGATATCTATGGGAAACTTACCTTTTCATCCAACCAAGGATCAAAAACTTCCATTTATGGCTTTCACAACGATGACAAAGTTACCTATGCAGGAATTGCCGATTTAAATTTTAAACAAAGCGGTGGAGGATTGAGTTTCTTATTGGTACCAAGTGGCTCACCTATTTTCATTAAAGGACATGTCAATGGTTCTTATTACGAAACCAATTTCAAAGAAGAAGGCTTAGAACCAAGATTTAGTTCTATTGGTGGTTTTGACATGGGATTTGACTTTACTTATTTCTTGAAAAACGATGGTCAGCTGGACTACGGTATTAATCTGAATGGTTTTAATACCAACTACATTACGTATACTGAAGCAAAAACAAAAATTCAAGACGAGAATTTCACAACCGAAATTGGCGCTTATGTGAATGTAAAAAAAGTAACCACTCGTTTTGTTGTTCAACCTGGATTAAGAGCTCAATATTATGCTTCATTAGGAACGATCTCTTTAGAGCCACGTTTAGGAATAAAATACAACGCAACAGATAAGATGCGCTTGAAATTATCTGGAGGTCGTTACACTCAAAACTTCACTTCTGCTTCTTCAGATAGAGATGTCGTTAATTTGTTCAATGGTTTCTTAAGCTCACCAACGAATGTTCAACAAACATTCATCACACCTTCTGGCAATGAGAAAAATCCTAAAAACGGATTACAAGTTGCTTGGCATGCAATTTTTGGATTGGAGTATGATTTGTCAAAACATTTAAGTTTAAACATTGAAGGGTATTATAAATTCTTCCCACAATTGAGCAATTTAAATGTGAATAAAATTTACGAAGACATTTCAGAATTCTCTGAAGAATCAGATGTTTTAAAGAAAGATTTCTTAATTGAATCTGGCGAGTCATACGGAGTTGATCTTTTATTGAAATATTCAAAAGACCGTTTGTTTTTATGGGGAGTTTATTCATTGGGTAAATCAACACGTTGGGATGGTTTTGGGAATTATTTCCCTGTATTTGATAGAAGACACAATATCAATTTAGTTGGTTCATACTTATTTGGGAAAAAGAAAACGCTTGAATTAAATATTCGTTGGAACTTAGGTTCAGGTTTACCATTTACTCCAACAACTGGATTCTATCAACCAGATAATTTTGCAAACGGAGTTTCAACTGATTACACAACAACGAACTCTCCAAATGTGGCTTTATTGCTTGGCGACTTTAACAGTAAACGCTTACCATATTACCACCGATTGGATATAACAGTGAAGAAAGTATTTAAATTCAAAAACAAAACTGAATTAGAGATTATAGGTGCAATTACAAATGTTTACAACAGAAAAAACATTTTCTACGTGAACCGTGTAACGAATGCAGTGATCAATCAATTCCCATTCTTACCAAGTTTAGGAATCAGTTTTAAATTCTAAAGTATTTAACGGATGTTTAAAAAGGTTGTAAAAATTTTACAACCTTTTTTCATTTTGAAACGGCAACCCTTTTATATTTGTTGCGTTACTATTTTGTTAATACTCAGATTATGAACTACTCTACGATAAAGAAAGCTTCGATTTTCTTTATAACCTTGTTTTTGTTTGTCTTTAAAACATATTCCCAATCAGATTCAATTTCGTCTCTTTTAGATCAAAAGCAGCTGGAGATTCAAAATGGTAGCGATTGCATTTTAATTAATCAAGCATTATATCGTTTAGGGCACGTACCAAAAGCAGTTGTAGAAGTGATTAATGAAGAAAAAATCTCATTTCATTATCATCAACCAATCTCAGAAACTAGAACCGAAAGAATAATTGAACGATTAAAAACTTATTACCCTTACATAAAGGATATTGTTATAGATACCCAGAATTCAATTGTCAATGTTGAGTATAATACTCAAGCTACAAGTTTGATGATTTCTGAAACAGTTACTCACTTTGCATTTGATGGTTATGAAAACAAATAAAATACTCATCCTATTCTTTATTTTGTTGATTCAACCTTTATTTGTTTCAGGTCAGTGCAATACGAATACTTCTATTTGTACTCCAGGAACAGCAGGTCCTTTCAACTTTGTTACACCTGGTACTGCGGTAAGTACTTGTTTAGATTGGATTGGCCCAAACACTGGATATATTATTTTACATATAACTAGTTCAGGACCTTTAAACATGTTAATAGACGGGAATAGTGCATCAGGATTTTTGGATGTTGCAGTATTTAATATTCCACCAGGACAATCACCTTGTACAGCAATTACAAATACAGCTAATCAAATTGGGTGTAACTATGCAAGTGCTTCTAGTGGATGCAATCAATTTGGTACAACTTTCCCTTGTGCAAGTAGTGTTCCAGCACCGAATGTTACTGCAGGACAAGAGATCATGATTATTGTAGAAAATTGGAGTGGTTCATCTAGTAATTTTACAATGCAACTTGGACCTCCACCAGGAGCTCAAACGGGGCCTCCAAATCCTGCAATCACTCCTGTTGGACCTTTTTGTACAACTTCACCTTCAGTTCAACTGATTGCTGCTGATATGGGAGGTACTTGGAGTGGTCCGGGTGTATCATCAACTGGTTTATTTAATCCAGCTACTGCAGGATTAGGAACACATACAATCAATTATACAATTGGGGTTGCTCCTTGTAATGCTGCATCTAGCACTACAATTACAGTAAACAATGCATCAATTAGTGTCTCATCTCCTAACACGAACATTTGTTCAGGATCAAGTACTACACTCAATGCTGCTGGTGCATCAAGTTATACGTGGTCGCCTGCGGGAAGTTTATCTGCGTCTACAGGTGCATCTGTTACTGCATCACCAACTACTACAACTACATACAGTGTAACAGGAACTACTGCTGGTTGTACCAATACTCAAAACATTACAATTACTGTAAAACCAAACCCAACTGTTAATGCGGTAACAAATAAGGTTTTTTGTCATAATGCAAATGCTCCTATTACTGCATTTAGTTCTCCAAATGCTGGTGCATCTTTTACTTGGACAAATTCAAATACAGCAATTGGATTAGCAGCTAATGGTACAGGCAACTTACCTGCATTTACAGCTACAAATACTGGAACGACACCTATTGTAGCAACAATTTCTGTTACAGCAACTTTAAATGGATGTACAGGTCCTCCAATCACATTTACGATTACAGTAAACCCTTCCCCTTCGACAAATGCAAATCCAGACATCTCCGTTTGTAATGGTGCAAATGTAAGTGCAACAACCTTTACAAGTAATCCAGCTGGAGCAACTTTCACTTGGACGAATTCAAACACTGCTATTGGATTAGGAGCAAACGGAACAGGGAACCAACCTACATTTGTAGGTACAAATGCTGGTGCTGCTCCTATTTTTGGAAACATTACTGTAACACCAACCTTAAATGGTTGTGTAGGAACAACTGATGTTTATCAAATTACCATCAATACAACTCCAAGTATGAATGTCCCTACGGATATCACACAATGTGGTGGAACTGTTAGTCCAGCAGCATTTGTAAGTAATCCAGCAGGAGCAACTTTTAATTGGACGAATTCGAATACAGCAATTGGTTTAGGTGCCAATGGTACTGGTTCTATTAGTTCTTTTACTGGTACTAACTCTGGAGCAGTTCCTATTACTGGAAACGTAACAATCACGCCATCTTTTGGAACATGTGTGGGGGCATCCGTTAATTTTGATATCACGATTAACCCAACACCAGTAATAACTGCTATTGCTGATATTGTTGATTGTGAAAATGTGAATATCCCTTCAACAGTTGTTAGTGTTACACCTGCAGGAGCAAATGTTACATGGACGAATACAAATACAGGCATCGGATTAGCTGCAAATGGCGTTGGAAATATCCCTACTTTTTTATCTACGAATGCTACAACAGGAGCAATTACTGGAACGATTACAGTTAACGCAAGTGCAAATGGCTGTAACGCAGTTGCTGAAACGTTTGATATTACCATCAATCAATTGCCAACCGTTGATCCTGTGACAGCAATTACACAGTGTAGTAATACGACCGTTAATTCCGTTGTGTTTACTAGTACAACTCCAGGCGTAACATTTGATTGGACCAATTCAAACACAAGCATTGGACTTGGAGCTTCAGGAACAGGTGCTTTGCCAAGTTTCACAGCTACGAATGCAACAACAGCACAAACTTCTGGAACAATAACAGTGACACCAACTTTAGGCACCTGTGTTGGTTCACCAATAACATTTGCAATCAATGTGAATCCTGTACCGGTTCCAACAGCTCAAAATAATGGACCTTTGTGTCCTGGTGATGCATTCAACTTAACTTCAACAGGGCTTCCTGGTAGTACCTATTCTTGGACAGGACCAAATGGTTTTGTTTCAGGAAATCAGAATCCAACAATTGCGTCTGTTACAGCAGCAGATGCAGGATTATATACAGTAACTGTTTCTTTAGCTGGATGCACAGGTACTGCAACGACAACTTTAACAATGAATCCTAGTCAGGTACCAACTATTACACAAGTTGGACCTTTCTGTATCAATGATCCCGTTGTATTATTACAGGCATCTGTTGCAGGTGGAACATGGAGTGGAAATGGAATCGTAAATCCTGTTACTGGTCAATTTGCACCATCATCTGCTGTATCTGGAAACAATGTAATTACTTACACAGTTATTGGGGCATGTGCTGTTCCAGCTACAACAACCATTGTTATCAATCCATTACCTACTGTTCAATTTACTGCACCTGATTTAAGCGGATGTACGCCATTTACAGCAGTTTTCACTGATAATTCAGTTCCTGCAAGTTCATCTGTTAGTTGGGATTTTGGAGATGGAACCAATTCAACTCAAACAGGAACTGTGAGTCATGTATACAATGGAACAGGTTGTTTTGATGTGAGTTTAACAACAACTTCAGCAGAAGGATGTAGTTCATCTTTAACGCTCAACAATTACATTTGTGTCAATCCATATGCTGATGCGAGTTTTACTGTTGACAATCCAACACATTCCATTATCAATCCCGAATTCCAAACATTCAATAGTTCTACAGATGCAACGATTTACAGTTGGACTTTTGGAGATGGTACAACAAGTTCTGCAACAAATCCAACACACGAGTACCCTTCTGAGCCTGGAACTTACACTATCATGCTAGCTGCAAATAACGCAAACAATTGTCCTGACACTGCTTATTTAACGGTTGTTATCGAAGATCAATTGATTTTCCATGTACCCAACAGTTTTACACCAGATGGTGATGAATTCAATAACATGTTTGAACCAATCTTTTATTCCGGATTCGATCCACAGAGTTATACACTTTTGATTTATGATCGTTGGGGAGAAGTATTGTTTGAATCACACAATGTTGAACAAGGTTGGAATGGAACTTACCATGATGGAATTGTAAAAGAAGGCACATATACATGGACCATTCAATTCAAAGATTCCATGAGTGATAAAAAGCGAACTTATAATGGAAACGTCACACTATTGAAATAATATAAAAGGGAGAGCAATCTCCCTTTTTCATTTTAGGATGTTTCTTTGGTAACTTAAACGGTGTTTTTAATAATCAATATGTGTTTAATTTTCATTCTTAGGAACTTAATTGTGTTAAAAGAATATTTTTATAATCTACTCATACTACACATGAAAAAACTAAGAATACTGCTAATAACAAGCACCCTATTTTATTTCGATAATTCAATCCTTGCACAAACAAAAACCCTAGAAAATGGCGTGGTCGTTTATGAAGCAATAGGGAATGAATCATCTATTTCAACTTCAATTGAAACGCCAACAAATCAACGATCCATACAAGAATGGAATCTAGCGGAATGCATAGAAGCATTACGTTTAATTGAAGAGAAATGTCAGATGATTTCAACTGAAGAATGTTTGGCTTACAATCAATTAAGATCAGAAATTCAACTTCGAAAAACTGAACTTGAAAACTAAGCAAATGAGACATTTAGCCTTTTTAATTTTTGCTTGTTTTTTAGTTTTTAAAACGCATGCTCAACTGGTTCCTAATGGAAATTCAGGAACTTCAACTACAGCTTATACAAATGGTGCAGCCAATAATCCGATATACATTTGGTGCGGTACAACCTTAGGTGCAACAAACGGAAGTTTAACTGCGACTCCAACTTCAGGTGTAGGTCCTTTTACTTTTGAATGGTTTTATCACGATCAAACAACCTCATCTTGGTTTTCATTTTTAACAACAGCAGGAGCTACATCTACTGTTAACAATTTAGCAAGTGATGGATATCGTGTAGAAATCAGAAACTCGAGTAATGTTGTTGTTAATTGTTTTGTTGCTTGGGTTTGGAATCTAAATACTGTTGCAACAGCAACTGCTACAGCTTCAGGATGTAATGCAACTTTAGCAGGTACGGTTAATACTAGTGGCTCATTCAGTTACTACAATCCTCCACCACCAGAATCAATCATTAACTCAACTACGAATATTCAAGTTTGCTTTACAGCAACACATACATGGGTCTCTGATTTAGCATTTTACTTAGTTGGTCCTGCTGCTTGTGGTTCTCCAACAATATTATTGTGTCCTAATCCTGGAGCAATCGGTCAAGGTTCTGTTTGTAACTCTGGAGATAATGTCACCAATTTATGTTTTTCAAGAACTTCTACAAACAATTTAAATGTTTGTGCTCCAGCGCCAGCTACTTTATCAGGAACATATGGTACTTATGGTCCAACAAATACACCTATCAATTGGAATGCTTTGAATGGCTGTAATGCTGCCGCTGGAGGATGGCGAGTTCAAATTTATGATTGTATTGGTGGTGATGTTGGTTCTTTGACAAATGCAACTGTTACTTTTTCAAATTTGACATCTGTTTGTGGATCTCCGACAACCTTAACTTATAATTCTGGTTCAATTTCTTCAGCCATTAATGACAATTCTTGTTCAGCTGCTTCTGCATCAATTTTCCAAGTACCTGTAGCAAATAATTTAACTACACCCATTACATTAAATGCTACAACTTCAGTTCTTTGGTCTTCAAGCCCTGCAACAAGTATCGCTGCACCGACCAATGTAAATACTTCAGCTAGTGGACTTCCAAATGGAACAACTACATATACGCTTACTGCTACAACAACTTTTGGAAGTACTAGCTGTGTTAGTTCAGCCACATCAAGTGTTACAGTTTCTGCTCCGGTTGTCAATGCTGTAGCCAACCAAACACATTGTCCTGGAACGGCAGTACCAATTACTACTTTTACCAGTACACCAGCAGGAGCAACTTTTACATGGACTAACTCAAATACGGCTATTGGTTTAGGAGCAAGTGGTAGTGGAAATTTACCTGCATTTACGGCAACAAATGCTACTGCTTCTGCTATTACTAGTAACATAACCGTTACTCCTACTTTGGGTGGTTGCACAGGAACTCCTTTGACTTTTACAATTTCAGTAAATCCAAGACCGACTGCGACTACACCAACACCTATTTCACAATGTGGTGGATTAGTCTCTCCACCTGCATTTGTAAGTACACCAGCTGGTTCAAGTTTTACATGGACGAATTCAAACACAGCTATTGGACTAGGTGCATCCGGAAGTGGGAATATTACTCCATTCACTGGAACAAATGCGACAAGTGCTAATATTACAGGAACGATTACAATAACTCCAACTTTGAATGGTTGCGTTGGTACACCAACCAATTTCACCATAACAATTTTCCCTTTACCAACAGTAACTGTTCCAGCAAATGCAAGTTATTGTCCAGGAGTAACTGTTCCTACAAGCACTTTTACTACGTCGCCAACAGGAGGATCAACTACTTGGACAAATTCAAATTCAAGTATTGGTTTAGGAACATCTGGAAGTGGATCAATTCCTACTTTTAGTTCTACTAATACAAGTTCTTCAGCAATAAGTGGGACAATTACAGTTACTCCTACCGTAAACGGTTGTATTGGAACAGCCTCTACCTTTACGATTACTGTCAATCCAACACCAAGTGTAAATTCCAATCCAGCTATTGTTGTTTGTAATGGTGCGAATGTACCTGCTACAACCTTTGGTTCAACACCAAGTGGTGCAACATATACTTGGACAAATTCCAATACTGCAATCGGCCTTGGTGCAAATGGAACAGGAAATCAACCAACATTTATAGGAACAAATAATACAAATGCTCCAATTTCAGGAAATATTACCGTTACTCCAAGTCTTGCAGGTTGCGTTGGGACTACTGATGTGTATCAAATCACCATCAATCCAACACCTACAATGTCGGTTCCAACATCGATAAGTCAGTGTGGAGGAACAGTTAGTCCATCTGCTTTTGTTAGCAATCCAAGTGGGGCTACATTTGCATGGAATAATACGAATACTTCCATTGGATTAGCAGGTTCAGGCACAGGTAATATTTCTAGTTTTATCGGCACAAATGCAGGCTCAATTCCAATAACAGGAACAGTAAGCGTTACACCTTCCTTGAATACTTGTGTAGGTGCAACTGTTAACTTTAACATTACAATTAATCCAACACCTGTTATTACAGCAATATCTGATATAGTCGATTGTGAAAACGTGAATATTCCTTCAACAGTTGTTAGTGTAACACCTGCTGGTGCAAATGTAACGTGGACAAATTCTAATACTGGAATTGGTTTAGGAGCAAATGGTACTGGAAATATCCCTGCTTTTTCATCAACAAACACAACTTCAGGTCCAATTACAGGAACAATAACAGTTGATGCAAGTGCTAATGGATGCAATGCTGTTGCTGAAACGTTTGATATTACCATCAATCAATTACCAACTGTAGATCCAGTAACAGCAATTACACAGTGTCACAATACTACAATCAATTCAGTTGTATTTACAAGTCCAACACCTGGAGTAACATTTGATTGGACCAATTCGAATACAAGTATTGGACTTGCAGCTTCTGGAACAGGGTCATTACCAAGTTTCACGGCCACAAATGCAACAACCACTCAAACTTCGGGATCTATTACTGTAACTCCTACATTGGGTACTTGCATTGGTTCACCAATAACCTTTGCAATCAATGTGAACCCAGTACCAGTTCCAACAGCACAAAACAATGGACCTTTATGCCCTACTCAAAATTTAAATTTAACTGCTACAGGACTTCCTGGAAGTAGTTATTCATGGGTAGGTCCAAATAATTTTACTTCTAATAGTCAAAACCCAAGTGTAACAAATATTACAGTTGCTGATGCTGGATTATATACTGTTACAGTTACAGCTGCTGGTTGTACGGGTACAGCTAGTACTACACTTGGAATTAATCCAAGTCAAGCTCCAACAATCACACAAGTTGGACCATTTTGCGAGAATGATTCGGACATCCTTCTAGTTGCGTCTATTCCTGGAGGAGTATGGAGTGGACCTGGAATTGTGAATCCAACTACAGGTCAATTTTCTCCTGCTGCAGCAAATTTAGGTGCGAATTTAATTACTTACGATGTTATTGCGCCTTGTGCAATTCCAGCAACTATTTCAATTGTTGTGAATGGATTACCAAACGTTCAATTCAGTACACCAACTATTTCTGGATGTACGCCATTAGATGTTACTTTGACGGATCAATCGCAACCAAGTAGCAATTCGGTTGTTTGGAGCTTTGGAGATGGTTCAACTTCAAGTCAAATAGGATCTGTCAATCATCAATACTCTGGAAACGGATGTTTCAATGTTACTTTAACTTCAACATCAATTGATGGATGTACTGCTTCTTTAACAAAACCAAATTACATCTGTTTAACAGCTTATGCAGATGCAGAATTTACTGTTGACAACCCAACTCATTCGATAGTAAATCCAATATTCCAAATGATTAACTCTTCTTCAAATGCAACAATATACAGTTGGGAATTTGGAGATGGCACAACTAGTTCTGCTACAAACCCATCACATGAGTTTCCTGCACAACCGGGTTCATTTGTGATCATGTTAGCAGCTAATAATGTGGGGAATTGTCCAGACACAGCCTATGTTACGGTTGTAATCGTAGATGAATTGATTTTCCATGTACCCAACTCCTTCACACCAGATGGAGATGAATACAACAATATGTTTGAACCTGTATTTTATTCA